>JAHZAV010000036.1 GCA_019423745.1 Lachnospiraceae bacterium | reverse complement strand
GAATGTCAAGTTAGGAAACTGGCGACAAGTCACTGTACGAAACTACTATAACGGCTGCTGAAATGCAGTAACAACGTGTGAGTTGTTTGGGACACACACGGGAGAGTGTACAGTCACCGCTTGTCGTACTGAAGTGAAAAAGTACGAAAAGGAGGCGACTTTTTTTATGGCAAGTCAAGTAATGAGAATCACACTGAAAGCGTATGATCATCAGCTGGTTGATGCATCCGCAAAGAAAATCATCGAAACTGTAAAGAAAAATGGAGCGAAGGTGAGCGGACCGGTACCGCTTCCGACAAAGAAGGAAGTAGTAACAATCCTTAGAGCTGTTCACAAGTATAAAGATTCCAGAGAACAGTTTGAGCAGAGAACTCATAAAAGACTGATTGATATCATTACGCCGACACAGAAGACGGTAGATGCGCTGTCAAGACTGGAAATGCCGGCTGGTGTTTATATCGATATCAAAATGAAAAACAAATAAGCAGTATTCCTAAATTTAGGATGAACGTCAAAAGACGTTCCGCTGTAAATCACAGGAGGTATTTATAATGAAGAAAGCTATTTTAGCTACCAAAGTCGGAATGACACAGATCTTCAATGAAGACGGTGTTCTTACACCGGTAACTGTACTTCAGGCTGGTCCATGTGTGGTAACACAGGTTAAGACAGTGGAAAACGATGGCTACAGTGCTGTACAGGTTGGCTTCGTGGACAAGAAAGACAAGATTATCAACAAAGATAAGAGTGGTAAGAAAGAGATTGTTCATCGTCATGGTGTTACAAAGGCAGAACAGGGACATTTCGCAAAAGCTGGTGTTTCTGGAAAAAGATTTGTAAGAGAATTCAAATTTGAAAATGCTGAAGAGTATACATTGGGACAGGAAATTAAAGCTGATATGTTTGAAGCAGGAGATAAAGTGGATGCTACAGCAATTTCCAAAGGTAAAGGATTCCAGGGTGCGATCAAGAGACATGGTCAGCACAGAGGACCTATGACACACGGTTCCAAATTCCATCGTCATGCAGGTTCCAATGGTGCGGCATCTGATCCGAGTAAAGTATTTAAGGGCAAGAAAATGCCTGGACAGATGGGTAATAAAAAGATTACCATTCAGAATCTTGAAGTTGTACGAGTAGATGCTGATAAGAACCTTCTTTTAGTTAAAGGTTCTGTACCGGGACCAAAGAAATCTTTGGTTACAATCAAAGAGACAGTAAAAGCTAACTAGGTTTTACGAGAAAGGAGGAACACTTAGATGGCAAACGTATCTGTTTACAATATCGAAGGTAAAGAAGTTGGTACAATCGATCTGAACGATGCTGTATTCGGTGTGGAAGTAAACGAACACCTGGTACACATGGCAGTTGTGAACCAGCTTGCAAATAAACGTCAGGGAACACAGAAAGCAAAGACACGTTCTGAAGTTTCTGGTGGTGGAAGAAAACCGTGGAGACAAAAAGGAACAGGTCATGCAAGACAGGGATCTACAAGAGCTCCACAGTGGACAGGAGGCGGAGTTGTATTCGCACCAGTACCGCGTGACTATTCATTCAAGATGAATAAGAAGGAAAAGAGAGCGGCTCTTAAGTCAGCGTTGACTGCTAAAGTTGCAGAAAACAAATTTATCGTGATTGATGAGATCGCTTTTGAAAACTTTAAAACAAAGAATTTTGCGAATGTATTGAAAAACCTGGATGTAAATAAAGCATTAGTAGTATTGGAAGAAGGAAATGTGAATGCAGAAATTTCTGCAAAGAATATTCCGGATGTGAAAACTGCAAAGACAAATACGATTAATGTGTACGACATCTTAAAATACAACACAGTAATCACGACGAAAGCTGCTGTTGCTGCAATCGAGGAGGTGTACGCATAATGGCTGATATCAAATATTATGATGTAATCCTGAAACCAGTAATTACAGAAAAGAGTATGGAGCTGATGGGTGAGAAGAAATATACATTCCTTGTTCACACAGATGCTACTAAAAATCAGATTAAAGAAGCTGTTGAGAAAATGTTTGCCGGAACAAAAGTTGAGAGCGTAAACACAATGAACAACGGCGGAAAGAAAAAAAGAGTGCGCGGAACAATGAATTTTGGTACAACTGCTAAGACAAAGAAAGCAATTGTTCAGTTGACAGAAGAAAGCGCAGATATTGAACTTTTTGAAGGACTCTAGAAAGAATGCGCATAGCTTAATGCGCTTTAACTAGAATTCGTAGAGCATCTTAAAGAGTGCTCAATGCATACGGACAGAAACCGTGATAATAAACAGTATTGAAAGGAGAAGCAATCATGGGAATTAAAACTTATAACCCATATACGCCTTCCAGAAGACAGATGACTGGATCTGATTTCTCTGAAATCACAAAAACGACTCCAGAAAAGTCTCTGCTTGTTTCTAAAAGCAGCCAGGCAGGACGTAATAACCAGGGAAAAATCACAGTAAGACACCGCGGCGGCGGAGCTAAGAAAAAATATAGAATTATCGACTTCAAGAGAAGAAAAGATGGTATTTCAGCTACAGTACTTGGAATCGAGTATGATCCGAACAGATCTGCAAATATCGCTTTGATCTGCTATGAAGATGGAGAAAAAGCTTATATTCTTGCACCGCAGGGATTGACAGATGGCATGAAGGTTATGAATGGACCTGAGGCTGAAGTGAGAGTAGGAAACTGCCTGCCTCTTTCAGAAATCCCGGTTGGTACACAGATTCACAATATTGAGCTGTATCCTGGAAAAGGCGGACAGCTTGTTCGTTCCGCTGGAAACAGTGCACAGCTGATGGCTAAAGAAGGAAAATATGCTACTTTAAGACTTCCATCTGGCGAAATGAGAATGGTTCCGATCATTTGTCGTGCATCTATCGGTGTGGTAGGAAACGGAGATCACAACCTGATCAATATCGGAAAAGCAGGACGCAAGCGCCGCATGGGTATTCGTCCGACAGTGCGCGGTTCTGTTATGAACCCGAATGACCATCCGCATGGTGGTGGTGAAGGTAAGACTGGAATCGGACGTCCGGGTCCGTGTACACCTTGGGGTAAACCAGCACTTGGTCTTAAGACAAGAAAGAAAAATAAAGCTTCTAACAAGATGATCGTAAGAAGAAGAGATGGTAAAGCAATTAAATAGTTTTCATAAGGAGGTTAGAACCTATGGCACGTTCTATTAAAAAAGGACCATTCGCAGACGCAAGCCTGCTTAAAAAGGTTGATGCTATGAACGAGGCTGGAGACAAGTCTGTAATCAAGACATGGTCCCGTCGTTCTACAATCTTCCCAAGCATGATCGGACACACAATTGCTGTTCATGACGGAAGAAAGCACGTACCTGTATATGTTACTGAAGATATGGTTGGACACAAACTCGGAGAGTTCGTAGCAACCAGAACTTACAGAGGACACGGAAAAGACGAAAAGAAATCCAAAGTTAGATAATTAGATTGTGAAAGGAGGGTTCATCCATGGCTAAAGGACATAGATCCCAAATTAAAAGAGAAAGAAATGCTAACAAAGATACAAGACCTTCTGCTAAGTTATCTTACGCAAGAGTTTCTGTTCAGAAAGCATGCTTCGTATTAGATGCCATCAGAGGTAAGGATGTAACAACAGCACTTGGTATTTTGACATACAATCCAAGATATGCTTCTAGTTTAATAAAGAAATTATTAGAGTCTGCAATTGCAAATGCTGAGAACAACAACGGCATGAATGCTGAGAATCTGTACATTGCAGAGGCTTATGCAAACAAAGGACCAACAATGAAGAGAATCAGACCTAGAGCACAGGGTAGAGCTTACAGAATCGAAAAGAGAATGAGCCACATTACACTCGTGCTTGATGAAAGATAAGGAGGGCAAACATGGGACAGAAAGTTAATCCTCATGGTTTGAGAGTCGGAGTTATCAAAGACTGGGACTCAAGATGGTATGCAGAGAAAGATTTCGCAGACTGCTTAGTGGAAGACCATGAAATCAGAACATATCTTAAGAAGAGATTATACAGTGCTGGTATTTCTAAAATTGAAATCGAGAGAGCATCTGACCGCGTAAAGATTATCGTTTACACAGCAAAACCTGGTGTTGTAATCGGTAAAGGTGGAGCAGAGATCGAGAAAGTAAAAGGTGAATTAGCACAGTTTACAGATAAAAAGTTAATCGTTGACATCAAAGAAATCAAGAGACCGGATAAAGATGCTCAGTTAGTAGCTGAGAACATCGCATTACAGCTTGAGAACCGTATTTCTTTCAGACGTGCAATGAAATCATGCATGTCAAGAACTATGAAATCTGGAGCACTTGGTGTTAAGACTTCTGTATCAGGACGTCTTGGTGGAGCTGATATGGCTCGTACAGAGTTCTACAGCGAGGGAACAATTCCTCTTCAGACACTGAGAGCAGACATTGACTACGGATTCGCCGAAGCTGACACAACATACGGAAAAGTTGGTGTAAAAGTATGGGTATACAAAGGCGAAGTTCTTCCGGAAAAGGCAGCAAAGGAAGGGAGCGATAAATAATGTTAATGCCAAAAAGAGTAAAACGTCGTAAACAATTCCGTGGCTCCATGAAAGGAAAAGCACTTCGTGGAAACACACTTTCATATGGTGAATATGGTATCGTTGCAACAGAGCCTTGCTGGATCAAATCAAACCAGATTGAGGCTGCCCGTATCGCGATGACACGTTACATCAAACGTGGCGGTAAAGTTTGGATTAAAATATTCCCAGATAAACCAGTAACTACGAAACCAGCTGAAACACGTATGGGTTCCGGTAAAGGTACCTTAGAATACTGGGTAGCAGTTGTAAAACCAGGACGCGTAATGTTCGAAATTGCAGGCGTTCCTGAAGAAGTAGCAAGAGAGGCGCTTCGTCTTGCAACACACAAGTTACCTTGTAAATGTAAAGTCGTTTCTCGCGCAGACTTAGAAGGCGGTGATAACAGTGAAAATTAATGCATTTGTAGAAGATTTAAGAACAAAATCAGCTGCAGAGCTGAATGAAGAATTAGTAGCTGCTAAAAAGGAGCTTTTCAATTTAAGATTCCAGAACGCAACAAACCAGTTGGATAATACAAGCAGAATCAAAGAAGTAAGAAAAAACATTGCAAGAATCCAGACTGTGATCACAGAAACACAGAGAGGGTAAAGAGGTTTTTCCAGAATAGCTTCTTGAGCAAAACGCAAAGAAAGGAGTAACACCGTGGAAAGAAATTTAAGAAAAACGCGTGTTGGTAAAGTAGTCAGCAACAAGATGGATAAAACAATCGTAGTTGCAGTAGAAGACAATGTAAAACATCCACTTTACAACAAAATCGTAAAGAGAACTTATAAATTAAAAGCCCACGATGAAGCAAATGAGTGCAACATCGGTGACAAGGTAAAAGTTATGGAGACAAGACCGTTATCAAAAGATAAGAGATGGAGACTTGTCGAAGTTATGGAAAAAGTTAAATAGTATAAGGAGGGAAACCTGCATGATACAGCAAGAAAGCAGACTGAAAGTAGCAGACAACACAGGTGCGAAAGAGTTACTGTGTATCCGTGTGCTTGGAGGTTCCACAAGAAGATATGCAAGCATCGGAGATGTGGTAGTTGCAACTGTTAAAGATGCAACACCAGGCGGCGTTGTAAAAAAAGGTGATGTCGTTAAAGCTGTAGTTGTACGTACTGTAAAAGGTACTCGCCGTAAAGACGGTTCTTATATCCGCTTCGACGAAAATGCTGCTGTTATTATAAAAGATGATAAAAACCCAAGAGGAACCCGTATCTTCGGGCCAGTAGCAAGGGAGCTCCGTGACAAACAGTTTATGAAAATTGTTTCCTTGGCTCCGGAAGTACTTTAAGGAGGTGCGAGAATAAGATGTCAACTATGAAGATCAAAAAAGGCGACATGGTTAAAGTGATTGCCGGTAAAGATAAAGACAAAGAAGGCAAGGTCATCGCTGTAAACCAGAAGGACGGTACAGTTCTCGTTGAAGGTGTCAACATGCTGACAAAGCACACAAAACCAAGTGTTGCAAATCAGAATGGTGGTATCGTTCATCAGGAAGGACCTATTGATATATCTAATGTAATGTACATCCATAAAGGAAAAGCTACAAGAGTAGGATTTAAGATGGATGGCGACAAGAAAGTGCGTGTTGCAAAATCAACAGGCGAAGTGATTGATTAATTTAAGGAAGGAGGTCCAGTGCTTTGAGCAGACTGAAAGAACAGTACCAGAATGAGATCATTGATGCAATGATCAAAAAGTTCGGTTATAAAAATATTATGGAAGTGCCGAAACTTGACAAAGTTGTTATCAACATGGGTGTAGGCGAAGCAAAAGATAACGCAAAAGTTTTAGAGTCAGCAATCGCTGATATGGAAAAGATTACAGGACAGAAAGCAGTTGTTTGTAAAGCAAAGAAATCCGTGGCAAACTTCAAAATCAGAGAAGGAATGCCGATTGGCTGCAAGGTTACATTGAGAGGAGAAAAGATGTATGAGTTCGTTGATCGTCTCGTAAATCTTGCACTGCCTCGTGTACGTGACTTTAGAGGTGTAAATCCTAATGCATTCGATGGAAGAGGTAACTATGCTCTTGGTATTAAAGAGCAGCTTATCTTCCCGGAAATCGAGTATGATAAGGTGGATAAAGTCAGAGGTATGGATATCATTTTTGTTACAACGGCTAAGACAGACGAAGAGGCTCGCGAGCTGTTAAAACAGTTCAACATGCCGTTTACAAAATAAGGAGGTAAATTATGGCTAAGACAGCAATGAAAATTAAACAGCAGCGCAAGCAGAAATTTTCCACAAGAGAATACAGCCGCTGCAGAATCTGCGGTCGTCCGCATGCATATTTGAGAAAATATGGTATCTGCCGTGTTTGCTTCCGCGAACTGGCATACAAAGGACAGATCCCAGGTGTGAAGAAGGCAAGTTGGTAAAGGAGGAAGCAATCCATGACAATGAGTGATCCAATTGCAGATATGCTTACAAGAATCCGTAATGCAAATACTGCTAAACATGATACAGTAGATATTCCTGCATCAAAGATGAAAATTGCTATTGCTGACATTCTGGTGAATGAAGGATATATCACAAAATATGATATTGTAGAAGACGGAGCATTTAAAACAATCCGTGTAACACTGAAATATGGTGCAGACAAGAATGAAAAAGTAATTTCAGGTCTGAAAAGAATTTCTAAACCAGGTCTTCGTGTATACGCAAGCAGCGAAGAGCTTCCTAAAGTTCTGGGAGGACTTGGAACAGCGATCATCTCTACAAACCAGGGAGTGATCACAGATAAAGAAGCAAGAAAACTCGGCGTAGGCGGAGAAGTATTAGCTTTTGTTTGGTAGTCTGAGCACAACCAGATAAAAGCAAGCCGTAAGGCGCAGCAACTGAAAACAGAATGAGTATGGCTCATTCCGAAAATTTAAGTTAAGGAGGATATGGTATGTCACGTATAGGAAGACTGCCAATTACAGTTCCAGCAGGTGTTACTGTTGAAATTGCAGAGAACAACAAAGTGACTGTAAAAGGTCCAAAAGGAACTCTTGAGAAAGAGCTTCCGGTAGAAATGGAAATCAAACAGGAGGGAGATCAGATCATCGTAACAAGACCGAATGATCTTAAGAGAATGAAATCTCTCCATGGTCTTACAAGAACATTGATCAACAATATGGTTGTTGGTGTAACAGAAGGTTACAAGAAAGTTCTGGAAGTCAACGGTGTTGGTTACAGAGCAGCAAAATCCGGAAATAAGTTAACTTTAAGCTTAGGATACTCTCATCCGGTAGAAATGATTGATCCTGAAGGTGTTGAGACAGTTCTGGAAGGACAGAACAAAATCACAGTTCAGGGAATTGATAAAGAAAAAGTTGGCCAGTATGCAGCTGAGATCAGAGATAAGAGAAGACCGGAGCCATATAAGGGCAAAGGTATCAAGTATGCTGATGAAGTTATCAGACGTAAAGTTGGTAAAACTGGTAAGAAATAAATAAGGAGAGTGTGAAAATGGTTAGCAAGAAATCAAGAACAGAAGTACGTGTTAAAAAACACAGAAAAATCCGTAACCGTTTCAGCGGTACACCTGAATGCCCACGTTTAGCCGTATTCAGAAGTAATAATCATATGTATGCACAGATTATTGACGATACAGTTGGGAACACTCTGGTTGCAGCTTCCACTCTTCAGAAAGATGTGAAAGCAAACCTGGAAAAGACAAACAACGTTGATGCTGCTGCATATCTTGGAAAAGTAATTGCAGAGAAAGCACTTGAAAAAGGTATCAAGGAAGTTGTATTTGACAGAGGCGGCTTCATTTACCATGGTAAAGTTCAGGCATTGGCAGATGCAGCTCGTGAAGCTGGACTGGAATTTTAGGAAGGGAGAACACAGATGAGACAGGAACGCATTGATGCTAGTCAGTTTGAATTAGCAGAAAAAGTGGTAGCAATTAAACGTGTTACCAAAGTTGTTAAAGGTGGTCGTAACTTCAAATTCACAGCTTTAGTAGTTGTAGGTGATGGAAACGGCCATGTTGGAGCAGGATTAGGAAAGGCTACTGAAATCCCGGAAGCAATCCGTAAAGGAAAAGAAGATGCAGCAAAGAACCTGATTTCAGTTGCATTGGATGATCATGGAAGTATTACACATGATCAGATTGGAAAATTCGGAAGTGCATCTGTACTTCTTAAGACAGCACCGGAAGGTACTGGAGTTATTGCCGGAGGTCCGGCGCGTGCTGTTATTGAGATGGCAGGTATTAGAAATATCCGTACAAAATCTCTTGGTTCCAACAATAAGCAGAATGTAGTGCTTGCTACGATTGAAGGATTAAAAGAAGTAAAAACTCCGGAACAAGTAGCTAAGCTTCGTGGAAAATCCATCGAAGAGATCGTAGGCTAAGGAGGTAGATGAAAATGGCAGATTTAAAAATCACATTAGTAAAATCTACAATCGGTGCCGTACCGAAGCATAAAAAGACAGTTGAAGCTTTAGGGCTTAAAAAAGTAAATAAGACTGTTGTTTTGCCGGATAATGCAGCAACAAGAGGTATGGTAAAACAGGTACAGCATTTAGTAAAAGTAGAGGAAGTTTAATTTAGACTATAGAGTAAGGAGGTGTCACAATGGACTTATCAAACTTAAGACCAGCTGACGGAGCTAAACAGAGCGATAATTTCAGAAGAGGACGTGGACATGGTTCTGGAAATGGTAAGACTGCCGGAAAGGGACACAAAGGACAGAAAGCTCGTTCAGGCGGCACAAGACCGGGATTTGAAGGCGGACAGATGCCATTATATAGAAGAATACCAAAGAGAGGGTTCACTAACAGAAATACAAAGACTATCGTTGGAATTAATGTGAGTGCTCTGGAAGTATTTGACAATGACGCTGTTGTTTCTGTAGAAACACTGAAAGAGGCAGGCATCGTTAAGAATGCAAGAGACGGTGTGAAAATTCTTGGAAATGGAGAATTAACTAAGAAACTTACAGTGCAGGCTAACGCTTTCAGCGCAGGCGCTGCAGCTAAGATTGAGGCTCTTGGTGGAAAAGCAGAGGTGATCTAATGTTTAAAACAGTGCGACGGGCATTTCAGATAGATGATATTCGCAGGAAGATCCTGTATACATTTATGATGCTGATTGTAATCAGAATCGGATCTGAACTGCCGACACCTGGCGTAGATCCCGACTTTATAAAAGACTTTTTCGCACAGAACACTGGTGAGGCATTTAATTTCTTTAATGCTATCACCGGTGGCTCATTTGAGCAGATGTCCGTTTTTGCTCTCAGCATTACACCGTATATCACATCTTCGATCATCATGCAGCTTCTGACAATTGCAATTCCAAAGTTGGAAGAAATGCACAAGGATGGAGAAGATGGGCGTAAAAAGATTGCAGCAATTACGCGTTATCTTACCATTGGACTTTCTTTGCTTCAGTCTACTGCAATGGCGGTAGGATTTGGACGCCAGGGACTTCTGGTGGAATTTAATTTTGTTAATGCCGCAATTGTAGTGCTTACTTTGACGGCAGGAAGTGCTTTCCTTATGTGGATTGGTGAGAGAATTACGGAGAAGGGCGTTGGAAATGGTATTTCCATTGTACTTGTCATTAATATTATTTCTCGTATTCCAAATGATATGTACACATTATTTGAGCAGTTTGTTAAAGGGAAAAGCCTTGCATCAGCCGGGTTAGCAGCCCTGATCATTGTTGCTATTATTGTAGCGCTTGTTGTCTTTGTCATTTTCCTGCAGGATGGACAGAGAAGAATTGCAGTACAGTATTCACAGAAAGTTCAGGGAAGAAGAACATTCGGAGGACAGTCCACTTATATCCCAATGAAAGTAAACACGGCAGGTGTTATTCCGATCATCTTTTCTTCATCATTGATGCAGACACCAATTTTGATTGCATCTTTCCTGGGAAAAGGAAATGGAAATGGCATTGGAAGCGAAATTCTAAGAGGGTTGAACCAGGCAAACTGGTGTAATCCCCAGAATATCAAATATACATGGGGACTGCTTGTTTATATTTTACTGACTGTATTTTTTGCTTATTTTTATACATCCATTACATTTAATCCAATGGAAATTGCCAACAATATGAAAAAAAGCGGTGGTTTTATTCCGGGTATACGTCCAGGTAAACCAACTGTTGAATATCTGACAAAAATATTGAATTATATTATTTTTGTAGGTGCATGTGGATTGATTATTGTACAGGTTGTTCCAATTATTTTTAATGGATGGTTAGGAGCAAATGTATCATTTGGTGGTACATCACTGATCATTATTGTCAGTGTGGTTCTGGAGACAATCAAACAGATTGAATCACAGATGATGGTCCGTAATTATAAGGGATTTTTAAATAACTAGATACCCTAAAGGGGGCCTTTGGCGATTTGGCTGAAATGGTACTGACATTTCAGTTGAATCCGCTAGGGCATAATGCTTTTTAAACTCGCGGAAGATATTTATTTCGCGGGTTAAAATGCTATAAGGAGGAAGATTAACCTATGAAGATTATTATGTTAGGTGCGCCTGGAGCCGGAAAAGGAACACAGGCAAAGAAAATTGCTGCTAAATATAATATCCCTCATATTTCCACAGGAGATATTTTCCGTGCTAATATCAAAAATGGTACAGAACTTGGGAAAAAAGCAAAAACTTACATGGATCAGGGTCTGCTTGTGCCAGATGAGTTAGTTGTAGATCTAGTTGTGGACAGAGTAAATCAAAATGACTGTGAAAATGGATATGTTCTGGATGGATTTCCGAGAACAATTCCACAGGCAGAAGCACTTACAAAGGCACTGGCTGCTATGGGCCAGAAAGTAGATTATGCTATTGATGTTGATGTGCCGGATGAGAACATTGTACGTCGTATGTCAGGCAGAAGAGCTTGTGTAGGGTGCGGAGCTACATATCATGTTGTATATGCACCAACTAAAAAAGAAGGAATTTGTGATACCTGTGGTGGAGAATTGATTCTCAGAGATGATGATAAGCCGGAGACAGTGCAGAAGAGATTGAATGTTTATCATGAGCAGACACAGCCATTGATTGATTACTATACAGAAGCCGGAATTTTAAGAGCTGTAGATGGAACCGTTGATATTGAAGATGTGTTCCAGTCAATTGTAAATATTTTAGGAGCGTAAGTATATGTCAATTACGATAAAGTCTTCCAGAGAAATTGAGCTGATGAGAGAAGCAGGAAGAATTTTGGAAATTGTTCATAATGAACTTGCAAAAGCACTGCATCCGGGTATGAGCACTCTTGATATTGACAAACTAGGAGAAGAAGTGATACGCAGTTATGACTGCGTCCCTTCTTTTCTGAATTATAATGGGTATCCGGCATCTATCTGCGTATCGGTAAATGATGAAGTTGTACATGGGATTCCCAGCCCCCACCGGATCATTCAGGAAGGTGATATTGTCAGCCTGGATGCCGGGGTAATATATAAGGGATATCATTCTGACGCTGCTAGAACGCATGCGGTTGGAGAAATAAATAAAGATGCGGCAAAACTTATTGAAGTCACTAAGCAATCCTTTTTTGAAGGTATAAAGTATGCAAAAGAAGGCAATCATCTATTTGATATATCTTCCGCGATAGGCAGATATGCGGAAAGCTTCGGGTATGGAGTTGTAAGGGATTTATGTGGACATGGAATTGGAACCAGTTTACATGAAGCTCCGGAAATACCTAACTATGTACAGAAAAGAAAAGGCGTATTGCTTAAGGCAGGTATGACACTTGCTATTGAGCCAATGATCAATGCCGGAACTTGGAAAGTTAACTGGCTGGATGATGATTGGACAGTTGTGACAGAGGATCATTCTTTATCGGCACATTATGAAAATACTGTGTTGATTACAGATGGTGAGCCGCAGATATTAACATTGACGGAATAAAGTAAAGGGAGCGGCTGATGGAGAGATTTAAGGCGGGAATGCTTGCACAATCATTGGCAGGACATGACAAAGAACAAATATATGTAATAGTTCGAGAAGAAACTTCATATATATATTTAGTGAATGGGAAAAACAAGACACTGGATAAGCCAAAAATAAAGAAAAAAAAGCATGTCCGCCTGATTCAAAAAGAATACAATATTGCCGGAATTAACGATGCCGGAATACGGAGAATCATAAAAGAGTTTGTGAAAGAAGGAAAACAGGAGGAATAAAGAAAATGTCAAAAGCTGACGTGATTGAAATCGAAGGAACTGTAGTAGAGAAGTTGCCGAATGCAATGTTTCAGGTGGAACTTGAAAATGGACATCAGGTATTGGCCCATATCAGTGGAAAGCTGCGTATGAATTTTATTAAAATCCTTCCGGGTGACAAGGTGACGTTGGAACTGTCTCCGTACGACCTTAGTAAGGGAAGAATTATTTGGAGAGATAAATAATATTTTTGAGATTTTAAATAAGAAATCTATTGACTTTGTTTATGGCGAAGTGCTATACTATATAAGCGCGTTTCTGGGTATTACTATGCCTTGTTACGGAATACCCGGAAGATTTGTGCAGGAACAAGCAGGCAATGGATGAAAGGAGGATTTGACGTGAAGGTTAGATCATCAGTAAAACCAATTTGCGAAAAATGCAAAGTTATCAAAAGAAAAGGAAGTATTCGCATTATCTGCGAAAATCCGAAGCATAAACAGCGTCAGGGCTAAACTATACAGTTAACTGAGAAGCGGTTTGTGCATTGATTTAGGCGGCTGATAGCATGACACACCAGGGTGTGTGTGGAGTGATTGTGCTATTTAATATACATGAAACACCAACAAGGGCAGTGATTTCTGCAAGGTGGCTTCTAGTATATTGCTTACAATACCGGCGGTCATTGGCCGATACAGTATCGGTTGCCGGAAAGGGCGTGAATACCGACGCGCCTGGGCTGGGATATCGGATCAGATGTTCGTTTTAATTGTTTGACAGAACAAGAGTGTTTTGCAGAGATCCGGTAGGGTGATAATAAAAAGTTTTTGCCTACAGCCTCAATTTAGGACAATATTAATGAAAAGAATCAAATGGAGGGAAAATCACATGGCTCGTATTGCAGGTGTAGACTTACCAAGAGACAAACGTGTTGAAATCGGACTGACATATATTTATGGTATCGGCAGACCGAGTGCAACTCGTATTTTGAAGGAAGCAGGAGTAAATCCTGATATCCGCTGCAGAGATCTGACAGATGAAGATGTTAAAAAGATCAGTGCAGTAATTGATGAAACACAGATGGTAGAAGGTGATCTTAGAAGAGAGATCGCTTTAAATATCAAGAGATTACAGGAAATTGGATGCTACAGAGGTATCCGTCATAGAAAAGGACTTCCGGTTCGTGGTCAGAAGACAAAGACTAATGCAAGAACAAGAAAAGGTCCGAAGAGAACTGTTGCAAACAAGAAGAAATAAGCCAAATGCAGCTTAATAAGAGCTTGTTTAGAGAAAGCTCACATTTTAGCGTTAGGCTGTTCGCAAAACTCGGTAATCACGTAGCGTGAGCTTGGTTGAGCGAACCTCTTTATGTAGTTGATCAATACAAAAAATAAGAAAGTAGGTTAGTTTAAATGGCAAAGAAAGTTACAAAGAAAGTGACAAAAAGACGTGTCAAGAAAAACGTTGAACACGGACAGGCACATATCCAGTCATCTTTTAATAACACAATCGTAACATTAACAGATGCACAGGGAAATGCTCTGTCATGGGCAAGTGCTGGCGGTCTGGGATTTAGAGGTTCAAGGAAATCTACTCCATATGCAGCACAGATGGCAGCTGAGACAGCAGCTAAGGCAGCATTAATTCATGGACTTAAGACAGTAGATGTTATGGTAAAAGGACCGGGATCAGGTAGAGAAGCAGCAATTCGTGCCCTTCAGGCATGTGGAATTGATGTTACAAGCATCAAAGACGTTACTCCGGTACCGCATAATGGATGCCGTCCACCAAAACGCAGAAGAGTCTAATTAGGAGGTAAATGAAAAATGGCAGTAAATAGAGTTCCGGTTCTTAAAAGATGCCGTTCACTTGGCATGGATCCAGTTTATCTTGGAATTGATAAAAAGTCTAACAGACAGCTTAAAAGAGCAAATAGAAAAATGAGCGAATATGGTCTTCAGCTTCGCGAAAAACAGAAAGCAAAATTTATTTATGGTGTGCTGGAAAAACCATTCAGAAATTACTATAAGAAAGCAAAACAGCAGAAGGGTATGACAGGTACAAACCTGATGGTTCTTCTGGAATCAAGACTTGATAATGTAGTATTCCGTATGGGACTTGCAAGAACACGCCGTGAAGCAAGACAGATTGTAGACCACAAACATGTTCTTGTAAACGGAAAACAGGTGAATATTCCGTCTTATCTTGTAAAAGCCGGAGATGTAATTGAGATCAAAGAAAAATGTAAAGGTTCACAGAGATATAAAGACATCCTTGAAGTAACTGGAGGACGTCTTGTGCCAGGATGGATCGAAGTAGATCAGGAAGCCTTAAAAGGTACAGTAAAAGAACTGCCGACTCGTGATGAGATCGATGTTCCGGTAGATGAAATGCTGATCGTCGAGTTGTATTCTAAATAATTAACTTAGAGAATTACCCCTCGGTAATCCGAATAACCCACAAGGAGGGACCGCATAGTGTTTGATTTTAATAAACCAAATATTGAAATTACAGAAATATCAGAAGATAAGAGATATGGAAGATTTGTAGTAGAACCTCTGGAAAGAGGATATGGTACAACACTTGGTAATTCTCTTAGAAGGATCATGCTTTCTTCCCTTCCGGGAGCTGCAATCAGCCAGGTGAAGATTGATGGAGTGCTGCATGAGTTCAGTTCTATCCCGGGAGTAAAAGAAGATGTTACTGAGATCATTATGAATCTTAAGTCACTGGCAATTAAGAATTCGTCTGAAACCGATGAACCTAAAACAGCTTATATTGAGTTTGAAGGGGAAGGGGTCGTAACCGGAGCTGATATTCAGGTAGATTCTGATATTGAAATCATGAATCCGGAAACAGTTATCGCCACATTAAATGGTGGTGCTGACAGCAAACTTTACATGGAACTCACGATTACAAAAGGACGAGGCTATGTAAGTTCAGATAAGAATAAAAGCGAGGAACTGCCAATCGCAGTGATTCCAATTGATTCTATCTATACACCGGTTGAGCGTGTTAATCTGTCAGTGGAAAATACTCGTGTCGGACAGATTACTGACTTTGATAAATTGACATTAGATGTCTGGACAAACGGAACACTTCTTCCTGATGAAGCAGTGAGCCTTGCAGCGAAAGTACTTAGTGAACATCTGAAACTCTTTATTGATCTTTCTGAAGTAGCACAGGCTGCAGAAGTTATGATTGAAAAAGAAGACGATGAAAAAGAAAAAGTGCTTGAAATGAGCATTGATGAGCTGGAGCTTTCCGTACGTTCTTATAACTGTTTGAAGAGAGCAGGAATCAATACCGTAGAAGAATTGACAAACCGTACTCCGGAAGATATGATGAAAGTTCGTAATTTGGGACGTAAATCACTTGAGGAAGTATTGGCAAAATTGAAAGAACTCGGTCTGGAACTGAGTCAAGGTGAGGAATAATCGCCTATGAGAGTCAGCCGTCCAATAAGCCCGATGTGCATGGCGGCGACATTTGGCTAGTAAGCCCGAAGATGCATAACCAGATGTAAATATGGAGGATATGAAAAATGGCAAAATATAGAAAACTTGGCAGAACATCAAGCCAGAGAAAAGCATTACTTAGAAATCAGGTAACAGCATTATTGAACAACGGAAAGATCAGAACAACTGAAGCAAAGGCAAAAGAGATTCGTAAAATTGCTGAAGGCTTGATTGCACTTGCAGTTAAAGAGAAAGATAATTTTGAAGAAGTTACTGTAAAGGCAAAAGTTGCACGTAAGGATAAAGACGGTAAGAGAGTAAAAGAAGTTGTAGATGGTAAAAAAGTTACTGTATACGATGAAGTTGAAAAGAAAATTAAGAAAGATATGCCGTCCAGACTTCATGCAAGACGTCAGATGCTTAAAGTTCTTTGTCCTGTAAAGGAAGTTCCACAGGCTGTTGCAGGAAGAAAGAAAAATACAAAAGAGATCGACATGGTTGCAAAACTTTTTGATGAAATTGCACCAAAATATGCTGATCGTAACGGTGGTTATACAAGAATCATTAAGATCGGACAGCGTAAAGGTGATGCAGCTATGGAAGTTCTTATTGAGCTGGTATAAGCGTCCTTGAATATAATCAAATAAGCGTTTAGACTAAGAAAAAAAGCAGACAGGATAAAATCCAAAACAGAAGGATTTTATCCTGTTTTTTATATTATACAGGAAACAACAAAGTATTGGTGTTCCATATTCTGAGTAAAAACAGTCTTTGTAGAAATGTTTATTGATGTGAAGCGACAAATATTTAACGAAGAAATTGATGAGTAAAATAGCGAAATCTTTTGCTGCTAATTTTAATATAGATTTACATATCAAAAACAGTTTTGAAATAAGTAAAAATATACAAATAATCTATAGAAAAAACGTGGAATAAGTATATTATACACAAAAAAGTAAAAATGTTAAAAAAAATATCAATTATATATTGACAAACAATTAACGATTAGATATACTAAACCCATCGAACAGAAAAGCAAGAAAAACTATTTACATGGAGGATATGAAAATGGCTAAGAAGAAAGAAGAAACAGTTGTACCTGCAATTGTAGACAGCGTAGAAAGCCTCGAAGCAAAGATGAAAGCAATGCGTGAGGCGCAGAAGATTTTTGCAACTTATACACAGGAACAGGTAGATAAGATTTTCTTTGAGGCAGCAATGGCTGCAAATAAAATGCGTATTCCTCTTGCAAAGCAAGCAGTAGAAGAGACAGGAAGAGGCGTTGTTGAAGATAAAGTTATCAAAAATCATTATGCAGCAGAGTATATTTACAATGCATATAAGAATACAAAGACATGTGGTGTAATTGAAGAGGACAAAGCTTATGGAATTAAAAAGATTGCAGAGCCTATTGGTCTTGTAGCTGCAGTTATTCCGACAACGAATCCTACATCAACAGCAATCTTTAAAACACTTATCTGTCTGAAGACGAGAAATGCAATCATCATCAGTCCACATCCGGCTGCAAAGGCATGTACGATTGCAGCAGCTAAAGTTGTACTTGATGCAGCAGTAAAGGCCGGAGCCCCGGAAGGAATTATAGGATGGATTGATGCACCGTCTTTGGAACTTACAACTACTGTTATGAGAGATGCAGATATTACTCTTGCAACAGGCGGACCTGGAATGGTAAAATCAGCGTACTCATCCGGTAAGCCGGCATTAGGTGTTGGAGCTGGAAATACACCTGTTATTATTGATGATACAGCAGATATCAAGAATGCAGTAAACTCCATTATTCACTCCAAAACATTTGATAATGGTATGATCTGTGCATCAGAGCAGTCAGTTACTGTTTTGGAAAGTGTATATGAAGAAGTTAAGAAAGAATTTGCATATCGTGGATGCTATTTCCTGAAACCGGGAGAAGAACTTGATAAAGTGCGTAAAACAATTATTATCAACGGAGCATTAAATAATAAGATCCCGGGAAAGAGTGCATACGAGATTGCACAGTTGGCAGGAGTAGATGTGCCGGAAAATACAAAAATCCTGATTGGAGAAGTAGAATCAGTTGATATTTCTGAAGAATTTGCACATGAGAAGCTTTCACCTGTATTAGCTATGTACAAAGCTAAAACGTTCGATGAGGCTCTTGCAAAGGCAGAGAGACTTGTTGCAGACGGTGGATATGGACATACAGCAGCACTTTATGTACATCCTGCAGAAGCAGAGAAGATTGCAAAACACGCTGCAGCAATGAAAACATGCCGTATCTTAATTAATACACCTTCTTCACAGGGTGGTATTGGTGATCTTTACAATTTTAAACTTGCACCGTCTCTTACTCTTGGATGCGGTTCCTGGGGCGGAAACTCTGTATCAGAAAACGTAGGAGTAAAACACTTGATCAACATTAAGACAGTTGCTGAGAGGAGAGAAAATATGCTGTGGTTCAGAACACCGGAAAAAGTTTACTTTAAGAAAGGATGTATGCCAGTTGCATTAGATGAGCTTGGAACAGTAATGCATAAGAAAAGAGCATTCATCGTTACAGATACATTCCTCTATAAAAATGGCTATGTAGCTCCAATCGAAGCAAAATTAGATGAAATGGGAATCCAGCATACATGCTTCTATGAAGTAGCTCCAGATCCAACTCTTCAGTGTGCGCGTAAAGGTACTGAGCAGATGAGAGAATTTGAGCCGGATACAATTATCGCATTAGGCGGTGGCTCTGCAATGGATGCTGCAAAAATTATGTGGGTAATGTATGAACATCCGGAAGCAAACTTTGAAGATATGGCTATGGACTTTATGGATATCCGTAAGAGAGTATATACTTTCCCGAAGATGGGAGAAAAAGCATACTTTGTAGCAATTCCTACATCTTCTGGTACAGGATCAGAGGTAACACCGTTTGCAATTATCACAGATGCTGACACAGGTGTAAAATGGCCTATCGCTGACTATGAATTACTGCCGAATATGGCAATTGTTGATGTAGACAATATGATGACACAGCCAAAAGGTCTGACAAGTGCATCTGGTATTGATGTTATGACTCATGCAATTGAAGCTTATGTTTCTATCATGGCAACAGACTATACAGATGGAATCGCAATGAAAGCAGTAAAAATGGTATTTGATAATCTGCCTTCTGCATATGAAAACGGAGCCAATGATCCGCATGCCCGTGAAATGATGGCAAACGCATCTTGTATGGCAGGTATGGCATTTGCAAATGCATTCTTGGGATTGAATCACTCCATGGCACATAAACTTGGTGCATTCCATCATCTGCCACATGGAGTTGCAAATGCAGTGCTTTTAACAGAAGTTATGCGCTATAATGCAGCAGAAGCTCCAACAAAGATGGGAACATTCTCCCAGTATCAGTATCCACATGCGTTAGCAAGATATGCAGAACTTGGACGGTTTGCAGGATGCCAGGGCAAGAATGATCAGGAAGTATTCGAGAATCTGCTTGCAAAACTGGAAGATTTGAAAGAAAAGATTGGCATTAAAAAATCCATAAAAGAATATGGCATCGATGAGAAATATTTCCTGGATACGCTGGATGAGATGGTAGAACAGGCATTTAATGACCAGTGTACTGTAGCAAATCCAAGATATCCATTGATGAAAGAAATGAAAGACATTTATCTAAAATGCTATTATGGCAAATAGTTTTTCTCATAAGTTTTTCTCACAGAAAGAGGCGTGCCCGTAAGGGTGCGCCTCTTTTCGAAATAGGTCGGCAGTGAGAGAAGAAGCCTAAGGAAAGAAAGTTACAACACAAATAGTTAAATAATTAACAATAAATAATGAGAATAAAAATAAGTTAAAAAAATATCAAAAATCTATTTAAAAATTAAAAAGAAAGAGGTATAATATAAACAACAAAAAACAGTAGCTGCTGGCAAAGAGGAGGTAAGCATATGAATATGGAGAATTGTAAACTGATTGTGGAACGGCCCTATAAAAAAGTATATCAGTGTGAAGGCAGTATTATAAAGCTTTTTAGCGAAAGTCATCCCAAAGTAGACATTTTTAATGAAGCGTTGGAAAATGCACGTGTGGAAGAATGCGGTCTGGATATACCTAAATTGCAGAAAGTGGAAAATATAGACGGAAAATGGGCGCTTTTCTTTGAATACAAAGAAGGGAAAACTTTGGAAGAAATGATGAAAGTGGATTTACAAAATCTTGACAAATATATGAAGGATTTTGTTGATCTCCAGACAACTGTACATTCAAAAAAAGCTCCTATGCTGGCAAATATCAAAGATAAACTGCACAGGCAGATTAATAGTATTAAAGATCTGGATGCAAGCCAGAGATATGAATTGTTGACAAGACTGGGAAGTATGCCCAGACATGATAAGCTTTGTCATGGAGATTTTAATCCTAGCAATATTATTGTTGGAAAGAATGGGAAAATGTCAGTTGTAGACTGGGCACATGCAACAATAGGAAATGCCAGTGCTGATGCAGCTATGACGTATCTCCTCTTTGCTTTAAAAGACCAGGATGCGGCAGATATGTACCTGAAGATGTTCTGCAAGAAAACGGATACAGCCGTTCAGTATGTACAGCAGTGGCTTCCAATTGTAGCAGCTGCACAGTTGACGAAGGATAATGAATTGGAAAAAGATTTTCTCATGAAATGGATCGATGTTATGGACTATCAATAATGTTATTTTACATGAAAAAACATTCAAAGTAAAAAAAGGGGGCGTTGCAAAATAGATGAGTGATTCATCTATGGAGCAACGCTCC
>JAHZAV010000035.1 GCA_019423745.1 Lachnospiraceae bacterium | reverse complement strand
CATACCAGCGATGATTGTCTGACCTGTTTCCTGATCTGTATGAGCACGGAATGTCGGGTCTTCTTCTGCCAGTTTTGCAAGTGATTCTCCAAGTTTACCCTGGGAAGCCTTTGTCTTAGGCTCAATTGCAAGTTCGATAACAGGTTCCGGGAACTCCATGGACTCCAGAATTACCGGATGCTGCTCGTCACAGATTGTATCACCTGTTGTGGAGAATTTAAATCCGATCGCTGCAGCGATATCTCCGGAATAAACTTTATCCAGTTCCTGTCTCTTATTTGCATGCATCTGAAGGATACGACCAACACGTTCCTTCTTACCTTTTGTTGCGTTTAATACATAGGAACCTGAATTTATAGTTCCTGAATAAACTCTGAAATATGCCAGTTTACCAACAAATGGGTCTGTCATAATCTTGAATACGAGAGCAGAGAATGGTTCTTCATCTGAAGAATGTCTCTCAACTTCGTTTCCATCTGCATCAACTCCCTGAATTGCCGGAACATCCAGTGGAGAAGGCATAAACTCAATAACTGCATCCAGAAGTTTCTGTACACCTTTATTTCTGTAAGCTGTACCACAGCATACCGGAACTGCAAGACATTCACATGTTGCTTTTCTTAATACTGCTTTCAACTCATCTACTGAAGGTTCTTCCCCTTCAAGATACATCATCATCAAGTCGTCATCCAGTTCGCAGATCTTTTCGATCAGCTCTGTATGATACAGTTCTGCATCATCCTTCATATCTTCAGGAATATCTACGATAGAAATGTCTTCTCCCTTATCATCATTATAGATGTAAGCTTTCATTTCAAACAGGTCAATAATTCCCTTGAAATCATCTTCCTTACCAATCGGAAGCTGAAGGCAGATTGCATTTTTTCCTAATCTTGTTTTAATCTGTTCTACAGCGTTGTAGAAGTCAGCTCCCAAGATGTCCATCTTATTAATAAATGCCATTCTTGGTACGTTGTATGTGTCTGCCTGACGCCATACATTCTCTGACTGAGGTTCTACACCACCCTTAGCACAGAAAACACCTACTGCACCGTCAAGCACACGCAGGGAACGTTCTACCTCTACTGTAAAGTCAACGTGACCTGGAGTATCAATAATATTGATACGGTGCTCTAAAGCACCTGCTTTTGGTTTGCAGTTTTCCTGCAATGTCCAGTGACATGTTGTTGCAGCTGAAGTAATTGTGATACCTCTTTCCTGCTCCTGAGCCATCCAGTCCATGGTAGCAGTACCATCGTGTGTATCACCAATTTTGTGGTTAACACCAGTATAGTATAAGATACGTTCTGTTGTCGTCGTCTTACCGGCATCAATATGAGCCATAATACCAATGTTTCTGGTTCTGTCTAATGGATATTCTCTTCCAGCCAAGGTCTTTTCCTCCTATTAGAATCGATAGTGAGCAAACGCTTTGTTTGCTTCTGCCATCTTATGCATATCTTCTTTTCTCTTCACTGCTGCACCTGTATTGTTTGCAGCATCCATAATTTCATTTGCCAGTCTTTCTTCCATTGTCTTCTCGCCTCTTACACGTGAGAAGTTGGTCAGCCAGCGAAGTGCCAGAGCCTGTCTTCTGTCAGCTCTTACTTCGATCGGCACCTGGTATGTTGCACCACCGATACGTCTTGCCTTTACCTCAAGTACTGGCATGATGTTATTCATAGCCTCTTCAAATACTTCGATAGCCGGCTTATCGGTCTTTTCTGCAACTCTGTCAAACGCTCCATATACAATTTTCTGTGCGATTCCCTTCTTACCATCTAACATAATGTTGTTGATAAGCTTGGTAACCACTTTGTTATTGTATAATGGATCCGCTAATACGTCTCTTTTCTGAGTATGTCCTTTACGTGGCACGGTCCTTCCCTCCTTAAACAATTGATTAATTCATCGGTACTCACATGTGTCTTTCTAATGATACAGTGTAGTGCACAGGCCATACGTTCAAGAAGAAACGTTTTCTTCTATCCGTAACACCTGTAACTTACTTCATCATAGTTCTGTTTGTGACTACAATTTTACTCTTATTTCTTTGCGTCTTTCGGTCTCTTTGCTCCGTATTTGGAACGAGCCTGTCTTCTCTTAGCAACACCTGCTGTATCAAGTGTTCCTCTTACAATGTGGTATCTTGTACCTGGAAGGTCCTTAACACGCCCTCCACGGATCAGAACAACACTATGCTCCTGAAGGTTGTGTCCTTCTCCCGGAATATAGCTTGTTACCTCGATTCCGTTAGACAGACGAACTCTGGCGATCTTTCTAAGAGCTGAGTTAGGCTTCTTAGGTGTCGCTGTCTTAACAGCTGTACAAACACCTCTTTTCTGCGGTGCAGATGTGTCTGTTGCTCTCTTCTTAAGGGAATTGTATCCTTTCTGAAGTGCCGGTGCTGTTGATTTCTTTACAGATGTCTGACGTCCTTTTCTTACTAACTGGTTAAATGTTGGCATTTCTTTTCACCTCCTACGATAAAAATAAGTTACGGGTTTTTAAACATCTTCTGTTTAAAACGCGCAAAAAAATACTGCACATTTTTATACGCGCTAGATTATTCTATTATGTATAAACCAAAAAGTCAAGGGGATAGTCTAAAATTCCTTAAAAAACAGGGCTTTCTAACATGTTCTATGTCATAAAGGAAGTGCAGGGTTTGTTAACCCTGCACTTCCTTTTGCCCCGCGGCACATTTTATATATGAATACTCCCGTATTACTCCCCATTCCAATTTATTATAACACAAATAACTAGCAGGTAAAAGTATAATAATCTGGGAATTACTATATTATGTGGTATTTTTTCTATTTTATACTATATTTTCCACTTTTTTCCTATGTACCAGCCAAACAACAAAGAAAGAAACTATCACAAAAAACAAAATCCCCACAGCTGCTCCAGCACTGTCAATCATCATATCCGTAATTCTGCACGCGCGGCCAGGAACAAAAAGTTGATGAATTTCGTCCGTTACCGCATAAATCACTGCTGATAAAAAACTAATAACAACTTTTTTTCGCCCTTCCAATCCATAACTTTGATACATTAACATAAGAAGAATAGAAAAACAAGCATACTCTGTCGCATGAGCTGTTTTTCTAACCGGGTAATCTATTCGCTCAGCAAACGCTGTCTGCTGCTCTTGCGTCCATTCGTCATAATCAGAGACAAAAATCTCCCCTACAATTTTTCCAACTGAAAGGCTCATATCATCAGATTCTTCTGCCGGTTGTGCTGAAAACCAGAAAATCAGACACATCCAGATAAGAACCGCAGCTGTCCATGCTTTTCGTTTCAATTTCTCCCACCATCTTTCTTCTGACTATTATAAGCGCTCTTTGTTCCGTGTCAACACTTTACACATACTTACGCTTTTACTCCTGTTTGTTTGGAATGTGTCTTAACAGCCAAAAATAGTTAGATATAAAATTTCCGTATTTAACATAGGAAGTTTTTATAAACGAGCCTGTACATATCTCCGCTTTTTCCCGGATTCCCGGCACCAGTTCTTCACCGGAGAACGAAGAATATGGAACAGACACCAACCTGCTATGGCTCCCAGAGTATTATTAAAGATATCATCCAATTCAAACAGACCAAGTTTACATACAAGCTGCGTACTTTCCACCGTTATACTCAAAAACATGGCTAATATTAACACCTTCCAGAAAGAAGCCTTTTTAAGGACATCATTAAGAAGAAATCCTAATGGAAAAAACAAAAGAATATTATTAATGACCTCCATTCCCAGTTTCTCGTTGCCACCAAAAATCCATTCCTTGTAGGACCAGAAAAATTCCAATTCATAACGATGGGATATTCCTATTTCCCGAAATCCCAATGTAAAATAAGCAATCCCTGCGAGCTCCACAAGCAGGCAGACTGCTGCCAGCACCTTTCTTAAAACAGGAGACAGCCTCGGATTCAGCCAATACATTAAAAGCATATAAGTAATTACAAAAAGGAAAAGGAACTGCACCAGAAGCTGATTCTCGACGTAATAAATCTTCAAAAACCAAATTGCTTTTTCTATCAATTGCTGCATCATTTTGATTCACCTCTGCTTTCGCAATAGTCGTATTTATAATATCTTCACGTAAAGAGAAATACAATCAAAAACTACGGAAGATTTCCTTAAATTTTTCTATACTATAGTATTCGGATATCCCTGCTAAAACTTTCTTTTTGTCCATATCTATTGTATACTTTACTAAAACAGAGAGATTTTATCTCCAAATCTAAAAAACGAAAAGGATAAAATATATGAATAAAATTGCAGATTGGATTGAAGCCTATACGACAGAATTAACAAATATTGCTCATGATATTTTCTGTCATCCTGAACTTGCCTACGAGGAACTCTACGCTTCCAGGCTCCTAGCAACTTTTCTGGAAAGCCAGGGGTTCAAAATAACATGGAAAACTGCCGGTATTAATACTGCTTTTACCGCCATCTGGGGAAGCGGCTCTCCCCGTCTTGGCTTTTTGGCAGAGTATGATGCTCTCCCGGAAATCGGCCATGCATGCGGCCACAACCTTCTTGGTACCGGCGTATGTGCTGCTGCCTGTGCCTTAAAAAACGATATGGAAACTTCCAAAATACCTGGTACTATTTTGGTCTATGGCTGCCCGGCCGAAGAAATTATGTCAGGAAAAATTGTCATGACTAAAGCTGGTGTATTTGACACTCTGGATGTTGCCGTTATGTGGCATCCTTTTGACCGAAACCGCATCAGTAATGACATATGGCAGGCGCAGGATATAAAAAATTATACCTTTCACGGTGTCAGTTCCCACGCCTCCAGATCTCCTGAAGAAGGCAGGAGCGCACTGGATGCTGCAGAACTGATGAACATAGGCGTCAATTATCTGCGGGAACATGTACCGGACGATGTACGGATGCACTATGCCTATCTTGATAATCACATTCCTGCCAACGTTGTTCCTGATCTTGCCAAGACCAACTATTTCATCCGCTCTGCTCTTCGTTCCCGCACCGATGAGGCAAGCCGCCGCGTAGACGACTGTGCACGGGGGGCAGCACTTATGACCGGAACTTCCGTAGAGATTGAGCTTGTCAAAAGCTGCCGGGAAATGAAAGTAAACCGTCCCTTAATGGAGCTTTATTATAAGGCCATGACTAAAATCCCAGTCCCCACCTATACACAGGAAGAGCTGAACATTGCGGCACAAATCAGCAAAGAAGCCGGCTTTTTAAATGGAGGCACCTACTTCACCGGACTGGAACCATTGGAAGATGTGCCCGTTCCTATCTCTATTGGCACCGATGCTTCTGAAGTGAGCCATGTCGTCCCCATGGTCACCATTAGCGCCGCCACCATGTGCAAAGGTACTCCGCTCCATCACTGGGCTGCTGCCCGACAAGCGGGGATGAGTATCGGCCATAAGGGAATGCTGTATGCCGCCAGATGCATGGCCGAAGGGACAAAACTGCTTATGGGAACGCCAGGTGCATTAGAACAGGTGTGGAAATGGCATAGGAATCATTAGTAAATCCCACATATTTCAACTTTTTCATAAAAAAGGAAAGTAAAAATGAGAGTTCCAAAATGGAATTTTCTCTTCTTACTTTCCTTTTTAATGCACTTTATAAATTCAAATACTTTATCAGTCCTTAACTTATAGCTTCCTGTTCACACGTTTCTTTTTTATACTGATATGTCGGCACGATTTCCGAAACAATTTCTTTTATTTTATCAGATTCCATTCTGCTTGCTTCATCTAACAGCTGCAGCTTCTTTCTGAAATCCTCGTCGTCCATCTCAATAGGCTTGCCAATAAAAATCAGTTCATTTTCTGTTTCCGTCATACCTTCCTCATCCATGAGAAGCTCTTCGTAGAGCTTTTCTCCTGGTCGAAGTCCGGTGTATTCTATCTTGATATCCTCATCCGGAACATAGCCGGAGAGGCGGATCAGGTTTCTTGCCATGTCGTCAATCTTGACCGGCTCACCCATATCCAGAACGAAAATCTCTCCTCCGTGGGCGTAATACGCTGCCTGGAGTACCAGAGACACGGCTTCCGGAATCGTCATAAAATAACGGATAATCCGTTTATCTGTTACAGTTACCGGTCCGCCCTCGGCGATCTGTTTCTTAAACAGCGGAATCACGCTTCCGTTGCTGCCAAGTACATTTCCGAAACGGACGGCTACAAAGTCGGTGTCGGACTGGCGGTTCATCATCTGTACCACCATTTCACAGAGACGCTTGGATGCCCCCATGATGTTTGTCGGATTTACCGCTTTATCTGTGGAGATCAGTACAAACTTTTTCACGCCGTATTTGGCAGCTGCCTGTGCTACTTTATATGTACCTTCCACATTATTCTTGATTGCCTCATTGGGGCTGTCCTCCATGAGCGGCACATGTTTGTGAGCAGCTGCATGGAAAATAACTTCCGGTCTGTATTTCTCTATTACAGAATTAACGCGTTTTGTATTTCTTACGGATCCGATCAATGTAGCCAAATGGAGCTTTGGATATTTTCTTTTCAGCTCCTGCTGGATCTCATAAGCATTATTTTCATAAATGTCAAAAATAACAAGAGTCTTTGGACCTGCTTTGGCAATCTGCCGGCAAAGCTCGCTACCGATAGAACCTCCGCCTCCTGTTACCATAACTACTTTATCCTTCAGCACATGGAGAATTTCTGAATTGTTAACTTTTACCTGTGCCCGCCCAAGAAGGTCTGTAATTTCCACATCCCTTAACTTTGTAACACTGACTTCTTCATTTAAAAGCTGATATACTCCAGGAACTGTCTGCATCTTACAGCCTGTATCCTTACAAAGATTCAAAATCGCTTTCCGGTTTGCTCCGGTAGTTGCCGGGATTGCATAAACAATACGGGTAATCTTATATTCCTTTACTTTATCAACAATATCATATCGATTCCCAACGATAGGAACACCTTCCAAAACTCTTCCCTTTTTGTTAGGATTATCATCTATAATACAGCATACTTTTGTATTCAAATGACTGCTTCTATTCATTTCTTTAATGAGTACCTGTCCGGCCTGTCCTCCTCCGATAACCATAACACGGTCCGATGCACCCTCTTCACTGTTTCTTTCTCTGTTGAAATAGGAGCGAAGAAGCCTGTAAGCAAACCTGGAACCAGCAGTCAGCATAATACTTAATATGTATCCCATGAAATAGTAAGATTTAGGCATATGCAGCCTCATAAACAACATTCCCGCAATATATAACACAAGAAGTACCATATATGCCTGTACCATGGCTTTAAATTCGGTCATTCCTGCAAAACGCCAAATACTATGATACAACCGGAATCCATAAAATACCACAATTGTAATAATAACCCAATAGGGCATGGACCATGCATAACCATCAAGATATTGCCTGGGTATAGCGGAAAAAATAAAGTCAAATCTTAGAAAGAGTGCAGCAAGATAAGCCACCAAAATAGACAACCCATCTATAAAAGCCAAAGCTATCGCTCTTTTCACCCATACATGATCCAGTTTTCCTCTCTTTTGTTTTCTCATTTCCTTTTCCTCTAATATATTTTTAATTGAAGAAGCGCCTCAAATTACGCAAGTCGCGTTACGGCGTCCTTTCGTTTCTGAGACACTTCTATTATGAGTCCATCTTTCAGTCAGATTCAAATATATTTCTTTTCAGAAATAGAATCACTCCCGCCAAACCTGCTATAACCGCTGCAATAACAGCCATTTTCGGATCCACTGTTACTGGCATCTTTTCTCCTCCCCTTTGTTTTTCTCTAGGCTCTATTCTACCAAGATATCTTCAAAAAACAACTTGTCCGTCACAATCAGCCCTAATGCGGCTATTTTTGACACTCTTTTGGTATACTTTATTGACCGCTTAATACCTGGTTCATTTTTTCTTTGATTGAAGATACAACTGCTTCATCGGGCCACATTACATATAATGGCTGACTTCCGGAGGAATAACATGCCTGCGTATCGCCAGTTCCTGATGCGGCAACAGATTCAATTGTCCAGCTGGCTCCGTCAGAAAGCTGCATATTAATGAATTTTGCCATATCCTGCTGCGTCATATTTGTCTCTACACTGTCACTGACACTTGCTATAATTTGACTTGCATTTGTTAAAACTGCAGGAGACATGGCTTTCTGCAAAATTCCGGTAAGAACTGCTTCCTGATTCTTTCCTCTCTGATTATCTCCGGATTCAAAGCTGTAACGCTCTCTGGAAAATGCAAGTGCCTGTTCACCATTTAATGTATTCATTCCTTTCTGGAACTGATATCCTCCAGCTTCAAAAGCATACTCTGAATTTACTTCTACCCCTCCCAGAGCATCTACAATGGTAATTAATGACGTAAAGTTTACTCTTGCATAATAGGTAAGATCAATGTCATAAATATTTTCCAGAGTTGCCATAGATACGTCCACACCGTAGATTCCTGCATGAGTCAGCTTATCTCTTTGTTCACCAGATACATTTGGTATTGTGACATAGTAATCTCTTGGTGTTGTTGTCAACAATATCTTCTTTGTATTGGGGTTAACTGTCATAATAATATTCACGTCACTTCGGCTATTTGTCGTAATTGGACCTGATACGTCAATACCGCTGATATACACATTAAACGGTTCTTCAATGTTCGTCTCCTCTTGTTCAATTGGCGTATCAATTCCGTACTGATACAGAACTCTTACCTGATCCGAATAATCTTCTATCGTTTCCTCAATAATTCCTGCAAAAGCCTCATTATAAACAGCCGCTTCAATTTTACCGTCCAAAAGTCCCTGTGCCTCTTCTTGAACAGTATCAAATTCGACAATTTTCAGATCTCTTCCCACTGCTGTCTGAATATCGTCTTTCATCTTGTCATTATTATCCTGATCCGCTGCTGTCTGAAAACCAAAGCGATAATCCTGTGCATCTAAAAGATTCTCTGCCGGATCATTCTTCTTAACAACAACAATCATATTATCTGTTTTATATGTGGCTCCTCCCACATCTTTCAAAAGCTGATCAGCCTTTGAAAGATATACAACACCAAAGGCCAATACAATACTGATTAAAACGCTCAGTACAATACCTAAAATAAAGATCTTATTCTTAATATACTGAAGACCAAAAGTAATACCAAATAATATCAATGATACAATAATCAATGCAATCAGATATTTCATAGGTACCATTCCGCTGTTCCATGCCACAACAATCAACGCTGCTGACAAAAGCAGCTGCAAAAGTGCCAGTAGCTTTCCTGCCAGATGTTTCGGCCTTTTTTCCTCGGAATATGAGTGTCTATGAGAACTTCCCTTTGAATAGGAATGTCTGCTGTGCTTTGCCATAACTTTTTCTCCTTTACTGTACAACCAATGTAAATGCCACTGGCGCCGAAATATTTCCGTCACTGTCCTTTACAGAAAAGTTCAGGGAATAGCTTCCAGGAACCGTAACATCATAATTTCCATCGACCATAACCTGTCTGGATAAAACATCAACGTTATCTTTATCATCTACCATTCCCTGTACAACGCTCATAGGATCAAACGTGGAGCCCGCCTTAATCGTAAGCGTATCACTGGATAAAGCAATTGCCGGATTCGCTCCGTCCGGAACCAGCTCTGTCTGCTGCTGTGCATCCGTTTCCTGCTGCTGTGCCTGTTCTTCTTCCTGCACTGCTTCTTCTTGTACTTCTGTATTTTCTTCCGTACTTTCCTCTGTACTTTCTGTATCGCTTCCTTTGGAATGATATGTAATTGTTCTTTTCTTTGTAGCTACATTTTGTGCTTTATCTGTAACACCATAATAAACGACAGCGGTATCTTCTCCTGTAGCAATAATCCGGTCCACAAACACCTGATCTGTCAGATCTCCGTCTATATTATCTGTAGCAGTCACACCCTCCAGCAAAGACTCATAAGAATCACCTTCTGTATAAGTAATGTCCATCTTTTCAATGCTGATTTCCGGCGGTGTGTTATCCTGACCGATATAGACAAAAGCCGATATGGCTGCAAGAACAATACAAGCTGCTGCCATGATCGTCCATATGACACGCTGTTTCATATCTTTATCCCCTATTTCTTTCCGTAATCTCCATAATACTGTCCATAGTATTTTCCATAATATTTATTCTGCTTCATATTTACTTTATTCAGAACTACTCCGAGAATCGGGCATCCTGTTTTTTCCAACTGTTCTTTTACCGTCCTTGCAAATTTATAACTAATGGTATGAGCAGAAATAACCAGAACAGAAGCATCGCAAACTTTGGCAATAATCGCGCTGTCAATTACACTTCCAAGAGGAGGTGCGTCAATAATAATGTAGTCATACACTTTTCTTGCACTGGAAATCAAAGCTTCAAACCGTTTCTGCCCAAGGAGCTCAGCCGGATTTGGAGGAATAACTCCTGCAAACATTACAACAAGCCCAGGTTCCTGTGTTTTATACATAACCTCTTCTACCTCAGCCTGTCCGGAAAGGAAATGGCTTAATCCCTTTACTTCTTCTGTTACTCTATGACGTCCTACAAGGACAGATTTTCTAAGATCGGCGTCAATAAACAAAACTTTCTTTCCACTTTCAGCCAATGACAGGGAAAGTCCCAAAGATACGGTACTCTTTCCTTCATTTGGTGTACAGCTGGTCAGAACAATAACTTTATTGTCTGCACCCGAAAACTCTATATTCGTCCGGAGTGTTTTGTAAGCTTCGTTGCTCCGGTAGTCTTTTGCAATATTTTTTAATGTAATCTCCTGCATATTCTATCCCTCCTATCTCCTTAATTGTTTCTCCAGTTTTTTGGAAGATAATCCTTTCACTTTCTTGGATTTCTTCACACCCTCCTGGATCGGGATAGAAGTCAGGGTATTTAATCCCAGATAGTATTCCACATCATCCGGCGTTTTAATCGTATCATCCAGGATAAAAATCAATATGATAATTCCGGCAGCGATCAGAATACCTAAAAGTCCGCCAATGGCAATGTTTTTCATTGTACTGGGTGAAGACGGTGATGTAGGAAGGTTTGCTTCTTCTATTGGATTTACCGCATCCGCTTCCATAATCTCAGTAATCTGAATGCTGACAGATTCTCTCAAAGCATCCGCAATCTCTTTTGCCAGTTTAGGATCTTCATTTTCTACACTGATTGTAAGAATACGGCTTTCTGATGCATTTTCTGTTGAAATGCATTTCTTTAACTCATCGGTTGTCATATCCAGGTTAAGGACTGCAATTACCTGCTCCAATACAGGGCGGCTTTTTACCAGCTCCATATAATCCTGTGTCAGCTGGGTACTTGTCTGCAAATCGTTGTATGTAACACTGCTGCTTCCATCTGTTCTGGAAAGAACATACATACTGGTTGTGGAAGTGTACATTGGCGTCATAAAAAGTTTGGTTCCCACAAAAGCTACTAACGCCATCAAAATTCCTGCAAGAATAATCAGATGTACCTTATTCCACAAAGCCAGAAACAATTCCGTCAGGTCAATGGTTATTTCTTCATTTTCAAAATCACGGTTGGTTGTTTTATCTTGACTCATTCTTCTTCTTTTTCTTCAGCATGTCAGCCGCATTGCTGAAAAATATCCTCCTCATATATTCTTCTCCATATTTTTTCCGTACATACTCTGCTGCTTTTTTCATATGTGGTGCACGATGTCTGGGACTGTGTGCATCCGTTCCTATATAGGAAACCATTTCATTTTCTAGAAGTTCTTTTACAAATTTCTTGACCTGGCGTCCACTGTCTCCAATAATACTTCCTGCATTTACCTGAATCAATACTCCCATATCGGTAAGATGCTCTGCCAGGGTAATATCTTCTCTAATACATGTATACCTTTCAATATGCGCTAAAATCACGGTATAGCCTTTCATTTGTATCTGCTGGATACCCTGCTGGATATATTCAAATGTATCCATAGGGGAAAATTCCACCAGTACATTTTTAGTTCCGTTTATTGTCAAAATCTGCCGTTCCTTTAATTTATCCGGGATATCTTGACCGAAATAAATCTCTGTTCCAAGAAAAATTTTCATTCTTTCATCAATTTTTCTCGCTTCTACCCGTACTCTTTTAATGCGTTCCCGCAGAATTTCCGGTGATTCTTTTCCTCTTCTAGGGTGATGGTGAGGCGTTGCAATGACATAGCGTATGCCTTCATCATGCGCAATCTGCAGCATACGCAAGGTCTCTTCCATATTTTTAGCACCATCATCCACACCTGGAAGTATATGGCAATGCAAATCGATAAACCTGTCCATTTTTCTCCTCTCCCGCTTTATTTTTAGGTGCCCGCTTTTGCCCAATTATTATACTCCAGCTTTCTGCCATAATCAATTAATAATCTTAGCATACTGGATCATACTTTTGTATATTCGCGCATTAATAACAAAATTTTAGTAAAAAAAAGTAATATTTTATTTATAATCCGAGCTGATCAGCAATAGCTCCCATCTCTTCCAGTGCAACATCAATCAAATCATCCAGCGAAAGGCCTGTAAATTCGATCATTTCCATATAATCGCGATTTGCTCCTTTCGCAAAACGAAGCTCATTAAATCTTTTCATAACAGATTTATGCTTTACACTGGCAATTTTCTTATCCGGATAAATTTGTGCGACCGCTTTTACAAAGCCGCTCATAGGATCAGCAGCCAGCAAAGCATACTGAATATTCGTCTTCGCTTTCATCCCACATTTCGGATTATGTGCTTTGATCGCATCAAACAAAATCGGATCATCAATCCCTTCCTTTTTGAGAATTTCCACAGATGTTGGACCATGGACGCTCATATCATGCTGCCAATCACATTGTTCCTCATCAAGGTCATGAAGGAGGCCCGCAATTCCCCAATACTCTACCTGATCCGGTGCCAGCTTTTTAGCCAGTCCTTTCATAATGGCTTCCACTGCATATGAATGAGTAATATAATTCTCTCCTTTCATATATTTCAGTAAAATTTCGTGTGCCTGTTCTCGGTTCATCTATAATTCCTCCTGTCTTTTCTATATCGTGTTTATTCTATCATATTTCTCATACTATGGACACTGTTTCTTTTTTCCTGTGCTTCGTTTAACAGGGTCAACATATACAGATTCCAGTTTTGCAAAAGAAGAGTATCACACCTCAGTTTGACCACTGAGATGTGATACTCCCCCCACCTTTTTGAAATTATTGAAGAATAAATTCATCAGAAGATTCCATTGATACTTCTGCATTTTCTGCTAAAATATCATCCTCTTCCGTCAGCTCCTCTTTCTCCAATTCTGTATCCAGTTTTACATCCCGGTATTTTCTCATTCCTGTACCTGCCGGGATATGTTTACCAATGATAACATTTTCTTTCAGACCTACCAACGGGTCAATCTTTCCTTTGATTGCTGCTTCTGTCAATACTTTCGTTGTCTCCTGGAAAGATGCGGCGGACAGGAAAGAATTCGTTGCCAGAGATGCTTTTGTAATACCAAGCATGATCTGCTCACCTGTTGCAGGCTCTTTTCCTTCTGCTTCCATCTCAATATTCTTATCTTCGAACTCCAGTGCATCAACCATAGTTCCTGGAAGGAAATCTGTATCTCCGCTTTCTTCCACACGAACTTTTTTCAACATCTGACGAACAATGACTTCGATATGCTTATCATTGATTTCAACACCCTGGAGACGATATACTCTCTGCACTTCCTGGATCATATAATCCTGTACAGCGCGAAGCCCTTTAATCTTCAGAATATCATGCGGATTGACACTACCTTCTGTCAATTCATCTCCGGCTTCCAGTTGAACTCCATCCTGAATCTTAATTCTGGAACCATATGGAATAAGATACGCTTTAGATTCTCCGGTCTCTTCATTTGTAACAATAATCTCACGTTTTTTCTTTGTATCATTGATGACCGCTTTTCCACCGAATTCTGTAATAATCGCAAGACCTTTCGGCTTTCTTGCCTCGAAAAGCTCTTCCACACGCGGAAGACCCTGTGTAATATCATCACCGGCAACACCGCCCGTATGGAAAGTACGCATGGTAAGCTGAGTACCCGGCTCTCCGATTGACTGTGCTGCAATAATACCTACGGCCTCTCCAACTTGTACCGGTTCACCTGTTGCCATATTTGCACCATAACATTTTGCACATACTCCCATATGGGATTTACAGGTCAGAATTGTACGGATCTTAATCTTCTTAAGCGGTTCTCCATTCTCATCCACACCCTTCTTCATAATTAATTCTGCACGTTTTGGCGTTACCATATGGTTTGCCTTTACAAGGATATTTCCATCTTTATCTTTAATACTCTCGCACAGATAACGTCCTGTAATACGTTCCTGCAAACTCTCAATTTCTTCATTTCCATCCATGAATGCCTTTACGTACATTCCAGGAATCTCTCCACCTTCCGGACGACAATCCACTTCATGAATAATCAATTCCTGTGAAACGTCAACAAGACGTCTTGTCAGATAACCGGAGTCAGCTGTACGAAGCGCCGTATCAGACAAACCTTTACGTGCACCATGGGCAGACATGAAGTACTCCAATACGTCAAGACCTTCACGGAAGTTTGACTTGATAGGAAGCTCAATGGTACGTCCTGTTGTATCTGCCATCAAACCTCGCATACCTGCAAGCTGTTTAATCTGCTTATCAGAACCACGGGCTCCCGAGTCAGCCATCATGAAAATATTATTGTATTTGTCCAAACCGGAAAGCAGCGCTTCAGTCAAGGCATCATCAGTTGCTTTCCAAGTTTCAACAACTTCTTTATATCTTTCTTCTTCCGTAATCAAACCACGTTTATAGTTCTTTGTAATTCTGTCTACCGTTTCCTGTGCCTCTTCAATCATCTGTGGCTTCTGTGGAGGTACTGTCATATCAGAAATAGATACCGTCATTGCTGCTCTTGTGGAGTATTTATATCCAATCGCTTTTACGTTATCAAGAACTTCTGCTGTAGCAGTTGCTCCGTGAGTATTAATTACCTTTTCAAGAATTTGTTTCAGCTGTTTCTTACCCACATGGAAATCAATCTCTGGAAGCAGTTCGTTTCCTTCGATTTCACGATCCACAAATCCAAGGTCCTGCGGAATAATCTCATTAAACAAAAATCTTCCCAGTGTAGATTCCACTGTTCCAGTCTTCTCTGTTCCATCAGGCATTGTCTTAGTCACACGGACTTTAATTTTAGAATGAAGTGTAATTGCCTCATTTTCATAAGCAAGAATTGCTTCATTTACACTCTTGAATACCTTTCCTTCTCCCAGAGCTCCCGGTCTTTCCTGCGTCAGATAATATATACCAAGTACCATATCCTGGGAAGGAACTGCCACAGGGCCACCGTCTGACGGCTTCAGAAGGTTGTTAGGTGAAAGCAGAAGGAAACGGCACTCTGCCTGTGCTTCTACAGAAAGCGGCAAATGAACAGCCATCTGGTCTCCATCGAAGTCAGCATTGTATGCAGTACATACCAATGGATGCAGCTTAATCGCCTTACCTTCTACAAGAATAGGCTCAAACGCCTGAATACCTAATCTGTGCAACGTAGGGGCACGGTTCAGCATAACCGGATGTTCTTTAATAACATCTTCCAGCACATCCCATACTTCAGGCTGCAGTCTTTCTACCATCTTCTTGGCATTTTTGATATTGTGTGCTGTTCCGTTCTGAACAAGCTCTTTCATAACAAAAGGTTTAAACAGCTCAATTGCCATTTCTTTGGGAAGACCACACTGATAAATCTTCAGTTCCGGTCCAACAACGATAACGGAACGTCCGGAATAATCAACACGTTTTCCCAAAAGGTTCTGGCGGAAACGTCCAGATTTTCCTTTCAGCATATCAGAAAGAGATTTCAAAGCACGGTTTCCAGGTCCAGTTACCGGGCGTCCTCTTCTTCCATTATCAATAAGAGCATCTACTGCCTCTTGAAGCATTCTCTTTTCATTTCTTACAATAATGTCTGGCGCACCCAACTCAAGCAAACGTTTCAAACGATTATTTCTATTAATAATTCTTCTATACAGATCATTAAGATCGCTGGTTGCGAAACGTCCTCCATCCAGCTGTACCATAGGACGAAGATCTGGCGGAATAACCGGAATTGCTGTCATAATCATCCACTCCGGCTTGTTCCCGGATTCACGGAAAGCTTCTACTACTTCCAAACGTTTTACAATTCTTGCACGCTTTTGTCCAGTAGCTCCATCAAGCCCTGCCTGAAGCTCTTCATACTCTTTATCCAAATCAATTGCTTCCAGCAGTTCTTTAATGGATTCTGCACCCATTCCTACACGGAAGGCGCTTCCCCACTTTTCTCTTGCCTCCTGATATTCCTGCTCGGAGAGCACCTGCTTATACATCAGGTCTGTCTCCCCTTTGTCCAGTACAATATAAGAAGCAAAGTACAGAACCTTCTCCAATGTTCTTGGAGAAAGATCCAGAATCAGTCCCATACGGCTGGGGATTCCTTTGAAATACCAGATATGGGATACCGGAGCTGCCAGAGCAATGTGCCCCATACGTTCACGGCGCACACTTGCTTTGGTAACCTCTACGCCACATCGGTCGCAGACTACACCTTTATAACGGATTTTTTTATATTTCCCACAATGACATTCCCAGTCCTTACTTGGTCCGAAAATTCTCTCGCAGAACAACCCGTCTTTCTCCGGTTTCAGCGTTCTATAATTAATGGTCTCCGGTTTTGTAACCTCTCCCCTGGACCATTCCAGCACTTTTTCAGGTGATGCCAACCCTATTCTGATCGCATCAAAAGTCATAGGCTGATAATTTTTATCATTATTTGTTTCCGGCATACTGGCACCCCTTCCTAAAATTCATCGTCTGACACTTCGTCAAAATCAATTGCGAAATCACTATCGTCAAAATCTTCCTCCGGTTCTTCTACATCCACGAGTTCTTCACCCTGAAATTCTTGTGCAGTGTATCCGTGATCTCCCAGATTTTCTCCGTCGTCCTGGTATTTTCTGTCTTCATTCATCAGTGAACGGAAATCCGTTTCTCCCATATCTACTGTCTCCATAATTTCAACCTCTGTATTGTCATCACGCAGTACGCGGACATCAAGGCCAAGAGACTGCAGCTCTTTCAGTAATACCTTAAAGGATTCCGGAATACCTGGTTCAGGAATATTTTCTCCTTTGATAATCGCTTCGTAAGTTTTCACACGACCTACCACGTCATCGGATTTCACAGTCAAGATTTCCTGCAACGTATAAGATGCACCATAAGCTTCCAACGCCCAAACTTCCATTTCTCCGAAACGCTGTCCACCGAACTGTGCCTTTCCTCCCAAAGGCTGCTGTGTTACCAGGGAGTATGGTCCAGTAGATCTCGCATGAATCTTGTCATCTACCAGATGATGCAGTTTCAGATAATGCATATGTCCGATGGTAACCGGGCTGTCAAAGAATTCTCCGGTACGTCCGTCACGAAGACGTACTTTACCGTCTCTGGAAATCGGAACACCTTTCCACAGTTTTCTGTGGTCTCTGTTGTCGTAGAGATACTGAAGCACTTCCGGAAGCAGTTCTTCTTTATGCTTAGCTTCAAACTCTTCCCAGCTTAAATTTACGTAATCATTTGCCAGGTCAAGTGTATCCATAATGTCATTTTCATCTGCACCGTCAAAGACAGGTGTAGCAATATTAAATCCAAGTGCTTTAGCCGCCAAGGACAGATGAATTTCCAGTACCTGTCCGATATTCATACGAGACGGCACACCCAACGGGTTCAATACAATATCAAGTGGGCGTCCATTTGGCAGGAACGGCATATCTTCTACTGGGAGCACACGGGAAACAACACCCTTGTTACCGTGACGTCCGGCCATTTTATCTCCTACAGAAATTTTTCTCTTCTGTGCAATATAAATACGAACAGCCTGATTTACGCCAGGTGATAGCTCATCCCCATGTTCTCTTGTGAATACTTTTGCATCTACAACAATACCGTATTCTCCATGAGGAACTTTCAGCGAAGTGTCTCTTACTTCGCGGGCTTTTTCACCAAAAATCGCACGCAGCAGACGTTCCTCTGCTGTCAGTTCTGTTTCTCCTTTCGGAGTCACTTTACCAACAAGGATATCTCCGGCACGAACTTCTGCACCGATTCGAATAATACCTCTTTCATCCAGATTCTTCAGTGCATCGTCACCAACTCCCGGAATATCTCTCGTAATTTCTTCCGGTCCCAGTTTTGTGTCGCGGGCTTCTGCCTCATATTCCTCAATGTGTACGGATGTGTAAACATCATCCTGTACCAGTCTTTCGCTTAACAATACCGCGTCCTCATAGTTATAACCTTCCCAGGTCATAAATCCGATCAGCGGGTTTTTACCCAGGGCCATCTCACCATTAGATGTAGACGGACCGTCAGCAATTACCTGACCTTTTTCTACCCTGTCCCCTTTAAAGACAATTGGTCTCTGATTGTAACAGTTACTCTGGTTACTTCTTAAGAATTTGGTCAGTTTATATTTTTTCAGCACATTATCATCCTGACGCACTGTAATCTCTGTAGAGGTAGAGCGCTCTACCACTCCTCCTTCTTCCGCAACTACACATACTCCGGAGTCTACGGCTGCCTTTTCTTCCATACCCGTTCCTACAACCGGTGCTTCTGTCATTAGAAGCGGCACCGCCTGACGCTGCATGTTTGATCCCATAAGAGCACGGTTCGCATCGTCATTTTCAAGGAATGGAATCAGGGCTGTCGCTACAGAAAATACCATCTTTGGAGATACATCCATGTAATCAAACATGGTTCTTTCATATTCCTGCGTCTCATCGCGATAACGTCCTGATACATTTTTACGAATAAAATGTCCTTCTTCATCAAGCGGCTCATTCGCCTGTGCTACATGATAATTATCTTCTTCATCTGCTGTCATATAAACAACTTCGTCTGTAACTCTCGGATTTTTCGGGTCTGTTTTATCTACCTTCCGGTATGGCGCCTCTACAAAACCATACTGGTTAATCCTTGCATAAGTTGCAAGAGAGTTGATCAAACCGATGTTTGGACCTTCAGGCGTCTCAATTGGACACATTCTTCCATAATGAGAATAATGAACGTCACGTACCTCAAATCCGGCACGGTCTCTGGAAAGACCACCCGGTCCCAAAGCAGAAAGACGTCTCTTGTGAGTCAGCTCTCCAAGAGGGTTATTCTGATCCATGAACTGTGACAGCTGGGAAGATCCGAAGAACTCTTTTACTGCCGCTGTTACCGGCTTAATATTAATCAATGACTGTGGCGAAATTCCTTCCAGATCCTGTGTTGTCATTCTCTCGCGTACAACTCTTTCCAAACGAGAAAGACCAATACGATACTGATTCTGTAAAAGCTCACCAACCGCACGGATACGACGATTACCCAAGTGGTCAATATCATCGTCATTTCCAAGGCCGTATTCCAAATGGATATTATAGTTAATAGAAGCCAAAATGTCTTCTTTCGTAATGTGCTTTGGAATCAGATCATGAATATCTCTGCGAATTGCATTCTTCAGCTCTTCGATGTCTCCTGCGGTTTCTTCCAAAAGTCCGGCAAGAACAGGATAATAAACAAGCTCTGTCACACCTACTTCTTCTGGATCAATATCCACGACTGACTTCAGGTCTACCATCATGTTAGAGAGAACTTTGATATTACGCTCATCTTCTGAATGCTCAATCCACACATATGGAACAGCAGCATTCTGAATAGCATCTGCTATCTCTCTTGTCACGAGAGTTCCTGCTTCTGCTACTACTTCCCCCGTCAACGGACTTACTGCGTCTTCTGCCAGAGTATGCCCTGCAATACGGTTACGAAGCAGAAGCTTCTTATTAAATTTATAACGTCCAACCTTCGCAAGATCGTAACGACGCGGATCAAAAAACATGCTTGTAATCAAGCTTTCAGCACTATCCACTGCAAGCGGTTCACCTGGACGGATCTTTTTGTAAAGTTCCAAAAGACCTTCCTGATAGTTAGTTGCCGCATCTTTCTCAAAACTCGCCAAAATTTTGGGTTCTTCTCCAAACATCTCAACAATTTCTGGATTCGTTCCGATTCCCAGCGCACGAATTAACACTGTAATCGGCACTTTTCTTGTCCGGTCAACACGCACATAGAAAACGTCATTGGAATCCGTCTCATATTCCAGCCATGCTCCACGGTTAGGAATGACGGTTGAGGAAAACAGTCTTTTACCAAGTTTATCATGCGCAATTGCATAATAAATACCGGGCGAACGCACAAGCTGGCTTACAATAACACGCTCCGCACCATTGATAACAAAGGTACCAGTTGCTGTCATGAGCGGCAGATCACCCATAAAGATTTCATGTTCATTGATTTCGTCTGTTTCTTTGTTATGAAGCCGCACGCGTACCTTTAACGGAGCAGCGTATGTGGCATCACGCTCTTTACACTCTTCGATTGTGTACTTCACGTCTTTCTCGCACAAAGTGAAATCCACAAATTCCAGGCTTAAATGACCACTGTAGTCAGAAATTGGAGAAATGTCATCAAATACTTCTTTTAATCCTTCGTCAAGGAACCACTGATAAGAATCCTTCTGGACTTCAATCAGGTTAGGCATCTGAAGCACTTCTTTTTGTCTGGAATAACTCATGCGCGAACTTTTTCCGCTTTTGATAGGACGAATTCTGTTTTTCTCCATATGACGTTTCACTCCTCGTTTATTTTTTCGTGAGGTTTTACCGAGAAACCCCGATTTTTACTACATTTCTACACATATTGTCTACTTCACATGACACACGTCTCCACAATAGTGCACCATATATGATACTACAAACCCCAGAGGAGTGTCAAGAACTTTTTCAACAGGAGACGTAACAAAGTTCAAAAGTGTTACGTCCCAAATTGCATTTAACCCTGCGTAAAACTGCGATATACCCCGCATCTTTTTGTTCTCTTCTTTTCATTGAAGTAAAAAAGACCGCCTCCGGGCCATGCCCTTCTGCGGTCTGTTCTCTGCTGAAGTAAAATTATTTAAGGTTAACTTCTGCTCCTTCGCCTTCCAGCTTAGCTTTGATTTCTTCTGCTTCTGCCTTGGAAACGCCTTCTTTAACTACCTTCGGTGCTCCGTCAACTAATTCTTTTGCTTCTTTCAGTCCAAGTCCTGTAAGCTCACGAACAACTTTGATTACTTTAACTTTAGAAGCTCCTGCAGAAACTAATTCTACATCGAACTCATCTTTTTCTTCTGCTGCTGCAGCTCCATCTCCTGCTGCTGCTGCAACTACCACACCTGCTGCTGCAGATACGCCAAATTCTTCTTCACATGCTTTTACTAATTCATTTAACTCTAATACTGATAACT
>JAHZAV010000034.1 GCA_019423745.1 Lachnospiraceae bacterium | reverse complement strand
ACAATTGCCCTTCGACTTTGTGCGCAAGCTTTTCACTTACGAACGTGTCGCACGATTGTCATTCCCATATCCTTCCATCAGATTGATGACTCCCCAAACACCTAAGCCTGCGCCGATCGCTACAACCAATGTCTGCAGAATTGTAATTGCACTACTGAAAAATGCCATTTTGTTTTCTGAACCAACGCTGTTTTTTATGGCCTGCCAGCGTTTTTTCTCTCCTTTCCCTTTTATTCAGGCCTCTTTTTACTGCTATCTACCCACAGGGTGAACGAATTTTAACATTCATGTTTTTTACTCCTTGATCTGTTCCATAACCATTTGTAAAATTCTCCAGCTTACTCCAAATACATAAATTGAAAAATCTTCAAGCTGCTTTCTGCCGTAGTCATCAAATGAGATTCTCTTCATCTCATGCCAGACCCGCCTCTTGTGATACGGAAGATCAGAAATATACATACAACCAATCTTCGCCTGCATATCTGAAAAAATATCTTTCAAAACATCACCCCATTCATCAACAAAACATAGGAAAAGCGGTCCATCTGGAAAGACGAACCGCCCAAAATATAAAGTATTAAGTTGTGATTCCTTCTTCTGAAACATCATACTCATATAATTCGAACTCTGTATTTGGTGAGAATACCAGCCTATGTTCCAGATACTCTTCAACATCAAATGTATTCTTCTTGTCATAATCGGCCAGTTCTTTATACCGTTTATGTTTTGTAATATCATACTTGTTGCTAAGAAATGGTCTGACACCCCGCAGTTGCAGGATACACTTGTTTCCATCCATCACCGCCAGTTCATCCCGACTCATCAGTTCCTTACCGGTTTTTTGATAATTCGTACCATATGACGGGTTCTGGCCTCTGGTATCAGAAGTGTTATAAAGATCAATGGTTTCCTTTCCAAGAGTTTCCGAAATCTCCTTCAAGGTTGAACTTTCTTTTCCTCCCAGAAAGAGCATCGTATCGCAGTTCCCAAGAATTGTCTCTGCCGCATCTTTATAAATCGTTTTCAGCTGGCTTTGAGACTGCAGGATGATCGATGCAGAAATTTCCCTGCTTCGGATCGTAGCAATCAACTTATCAAACTTCGGAATCTGACCAATATTACTGAACTCGTCCAATAATAACCGGACATGATAGGGAAGTCTTCCTCCATATTCATCGTCTGCTTTATCGCAGAGCAAATTAAATAACTGTGAGTACATGATAGCTACAAGAAAATTAAAGGTGTCATCTGTATCGGAAATGATAACAAACATTGCTGTCTTTCGGTCTCCCAGAAGATCCAGATCCAGTTCATCATAACTGGTCAATTCTCTTAGCTCCGCAATATCAAATGGGGCAAGTCTGGCACCACAGGAGATTAGGATTGACTTTGCCGTCTTCCCTGCCGCCAGCTTATATTTGCGATACTGCCGGACTGCAAAGTGCTCCGGATTTTCCGCCTCCAGCTCGTCAAATAACTCATCCACTGCATTCTTAAATTCTTCATCATCTTCCCTGGCCTCACTGGCATTGATAAATTCCAGCAGAGTAGAAAAGTTCTGTTCCTCCTCCGGTGCTTCATACCAGATATAACCGATCAGTGCAGTATACAAAAGCCTTTCAGCTTTGACCCAGAAATCTTCCGTAGCTTTTTCTCCTTCCCCTTTCGTGTTGGCAATGATCGTATTTACCAGCTTCAGGATATCTTTTTCACTGTGGATATAGTGAAAAGGGTTATAATGCATGGATTTACTGAAATTGATGGTATTGAGCACCTTAATCTGATATCCGTGCTTTACAAGCATATTCCCACATTCCACAATGATTGTTCCCTTTGGATCGGTAACAACATAGGATACTTTTTCCGGCATCTGCATCAGGTTCGGCTTCACATAAAATCTTGTTTTACCGGACCCAGATCCGCCAATAACGATCACATTTTTATTCCGGGCATATTTTGGTGCTTTCGGACGGCTGTTCATAGTCAGCCGTTCTGTTTCTGTCAAAAGAATGTTATTCTCAAAGACAGGATCCATGAACGGTTCTATATCCTTTGCATTTCCCCAACGGGCAGAACCATATTCCTCACCCTGCCGGAACTTTTTTGCATGCTTTCCCCGATAAAGGATCACCAGCTTAAAGAGGACTGCTGCAATTACACCTGCCGTCAGATCATTCAAATGAACGCTGGGAAACCAGCTTGTAAATGCCAGTGGGAAATTCATCAGCATGGTTCCCAGTCTTTGGATCATACTTTTCCCAATGCAATGCCGGAACAACCAGGCTCCTTTGTCTGCTATATAAAACACGAACAGATATGGAGCATTCATCATGATCAGACGTGGAAGAGAAGTTGTTCCAATCCAGGATTTTACGAATCCTTTCAGCTTGACTGGCAATCCTTCTTTCTGTTGTTTCATCGTTCCTGCCCCCTGTCTTTCTGTCTGGTCTTGATACGTTCCCGATGCTTTGCCAGCCGCTGGATTGTTTGTTGCAATTTTTTTCTTACGGAAGGTTTCTTTGCCTTATTCATAATCACTCCGGTATATTCTCGGAAGGCTGCCGTCATCACATCTACATCTTTTGCCCGGAAAAAAACCAGATATTTCGGAGGCGTGACACTGTTATCCCTTTTCAGGCTGTAATCAATCCCATACTTTCTTGCTATCCTGTCAAAAGATTTAATATTATCGTCTGTGATCAGGATATTAGTCAGTTGAGCTCCTTTTGCCATAAGATTCTGCATGGTCTGTTTCCCTTTCGGCGTCTTTTTCTCCTGTCGCAGCTGTTCTTTTCTTCGGCCTTTTTCGTTTGCTTGTCCATTTTTTTCTGCCTGTTTGACCTGATCATGCTTTTGTTTTTTTCTGTCCAGATCATTCAGACTCTTTCGCATAACAGCTTTTAAAACACTGGCTGTCATCCGGCTGCATTGGACACAAAGACTGATCGTTTTTTCATTTACTTCTTCCTGCAAGCTTTCACCTCCTTGTCAGTAGCTCCCAATTCACGATATAAAGCTGCAATGCAATATCCTATACATGGAAAGTGCTGTCCATAAGGGCAGCCTTTACAGTTTCCCGGCTCATGCAGGATGTCTTTTTTCTTTTCTTTTGTCACCAGATAGCGGCACTGTTCTTCTTTACATCCTCCTTTATTCCACCAGTAGCAATATCTGCAGGACCAGGGTTTGTCCTTTTGATATTTCCGTCCGGGAAGTGCCGCTTTCGGATCGGTAACTAATTTTCTGTTCCCCATAATCCTGTTTTCCTTTCTGTTACAAAATAGGAGAGTGATCACCGGAATTTCCGGCAGTCCACTCTCCCTTATCTGTTTATTTCTTAAGTTTCTTTAACAGAGCAGCTGCTCCTGCTCCCGACAAGCTGATACCAAGCAGTATGAACCATAACAGAACATTTTGAGAATCGCCTGTTTTTGGAGCATCTACGCTTGTTTTATCCTGTGGTGTTTCCGGTTCTTCAGTCGGAATAGCCTCATCTTTCATCACAACCTTCTGGATTTCACCGGTATCTTTCACTTCAAATGTTACATCCTCCGCAACCAGATAACCATCCGGTGCTGTTTCTTCGTGTAGGGTATAGGTTCCGATCGGCAGCATCTCAATATAGTGAGGCTGATCTGTAGAAGTCCAGCTTTCAACTATATTTCCTTCTTCATCAAGGATTGTCAGTTTCGCCCCTGGAAGTTCTTTACCGGCAACATCAGTTTTAGAAATTTCCACCTTAGTCACGTCATCTTTCATCTCAATCTTCTGAACTTCGGCAGTATCCTCTACTGTAAACTGAATGCTCTCCGCTGTCACATATCCCGGAGCTGGAAGTACTTCCGTCATGGTGTATGTTTTTCCAACCACGAGCTCCTTGATGATATGTGGCTCTTTCCCGGACACCCATTCATCGATCACATTTCCATTCTCATCAGTGACAGTCAGTTTTGCTCCCTCTACTTCTTTACCGTCTGTCAAAGAAGTCTTCGTAAATTCAAAAACAGTAGGTTCGTCTTCAAATGTAAACTCATAGGTGAGCTTTTCCTGATCTGTTTCTCCGGCTGTGAAAGAAAATTCTTTCTCTTCATCTGTTGATGCAAACCCTGGGGCCGGAACTGTCTCTTTTACCGTATAGGCGAATCCAATCGGAAGATCCACTTCAAATGTCAGCTTACCATCTTTATCTGTTGCCTTTTCTTCGATTACAGTTCCTGCTTCCAAGATAACTTCACCGTCTCGATTTTTGATATCTTCCTTTGCAGACAGGGCAAATACAGCACCTTCCAGAACTCTGTCGGAATCCTTTTCTTTTTTCAGCACGGATACTTCTACTTTCTGACGGTTATTCTGCCAGTCTGTAGAATAAGTTACTTCTGCGGTATTCTGATCCACATAGGGCAGATCGATTTCTCGTATCTTATCATCCAGAACAAATCCTTCTGCAGTTTCTTTTTCCTTCACATAATACTTTCCAAGAGGAAGCTCTGTAAGCTTTGCGATTCCGGAACCATCCGTGGTGATCTCCGCCACCAATTCATCCTTCTGATAATAATCCTCGCTGACGCCATCAGCTGCTTTGATATCTTCCAATGCATAAACTTCAAACGTTACGTCTTCCAAAGCACCCGTCACATATTCAAAAAGATGGCTGATCCAGCCTCCAATGACATCCAGAAGTGTGACATCCTCTAGAAACTCTCCCTTCTTATTGATGATCAAAGTTCCTGTCGGTACATCGTCTTTCATTTCAACCTTTTGGAGCTCTGCCGTATCCTCCACGGTAAAAGTGATTTCTTCGGCTTTCAGATATCCATAAGGAGCCAGTTCTTCCCGTAATATGTAAGTTTCACCCACGGTAAGACGTTCGATAAGATGTTCTTCTCCTTTTACAGAAGTCCAGCTGTCTACCACATTTCCGTCCTTATCAAGAACAGTCAGTTTTGCACCTTCCAGTTCCTCACCAGTCGTAAGGTCTGTCTTTTTTACTGCGATTTTGGTTGGTTCATTTTCAAAGTCGGAAGTTAGTTCCACTACCGGAATTTCCTGCCCCTGATAAGCCGCTGATACTTCGATCACTTTGTCAGAGGATACATAGCCATCCGGTGCTGATTCTTCCCTGATATAATACGTTCCAAAAGGAAGGTCATTCATAAATACAGCCTTTCCGTTTTCATCTGACAAGGCTTTTCCGATCAGTTGATCTGCTTTCACGATTACCTTTCCATGTGCAAGGATATCTTCTTTGGCATACAGACCAAACACAGCACCTGCAACTGCCGCCTGTGTTTCAGCATCCTTTTTCACTACAGATACTTCCACTTTCTGACGGTCATTCTGGAAAATAGCCTCTTGCTCGATCACAGGTGTATCCTGATCCTTGTAAGTAAATGTGATAGTCTGCACTTCCTCATTCAGTACAAAACCTTCCGGAGCTGTCACTTCCTTAACCTGGTAGCTTCCAAGCGGCAGATCAGAAAGGAACGCTTCTCCGTTTTCATCCGTAGTCACTGTTCCCACCAGTTCTCCGGCAGCATACTCTAAAATACGGTTGCCTTCTGCATCTTTTTGGAAGTCGGCAGTATAAATGTTCTCTGCAGCATAAACTTCAAAGGCTGCTCCTGCCAGGTTCTCCACTTCGTAAACAAAGTCTTTGCTGAAACCGTCCAGCACTTCGCCCTGTTTTACAATCTTTAGCTGTCCTTTGACCGGATGATTCTCATAAACCACTTCAATGATCACATCCCCGGAAACACTGTCCACCTGGTAAGCGGTATCGGAATCCACTGCAATCTCAAAATAATTCTCATTTAATGTATAGCCGTGAGGCGCTGTGACTTCTTCTATCCGATAATGGCCGATCTTCAGATTTTGCGGCAGGATCAGATAACCTTCCTCATCCGTAAAGAAAGAGGTATGAACGATTGTGGTTGGATAGGTTGTGACCTGTTCTACATATTCTTCATTGTCCAGATCGTAAATCCTAAATTCCGTTCCCGCTCTAAGAACTGCCTTTTTCGTCTCATCATCCTGTTTGATGATCTTTAGCTTTGCCTCAAATTCCTCATCCAGAAGCACTCTCCAAACTTGCGGAGTATTTGGATCATGTTCTGTGATCCGCACGATAAAATCATCCACCGGCTTATAATTGTGCGGAGTAGTGGTTTCGCGGACAAGATAGGTACCATAAGGCAGTGCGATACTGCAGGCATATCCCTTTTCATCCGTAAAGATCTCTGTCGCTCCATTTTCTCCGAGTACGACAGGTTTTGCTGATTCCAGATCATAGCTTCCATCTTCTTTTACTTCCAGATCCGAAACCAGATAGGCCGTAAATCCTGCACCAGCAAGAAGATCGGCATCTGTTTCCCCATTATCAGCTGCTTTAATGATCGCAAACGGCTGCTTTTTCACCTGTTCCAAAGAGACACATTCGCGTTTTACAGTAGCCGTCAAGTCTCCTTCGTAGCCGCACACCAGATCATACTCATTTTCGTCTGCCAGATATCCGACAGGCGGTGTGATTTCTTTAATGAAATAACTTCCCAGATACAGGTTTTCTACAGAAGCTTTCCCTTTTTCATCCGTTGTGAGGGTTGTTACCTGGTCTCCGGCTTTATAGATCACGCCGGTTGCTCCATCCGGATGCACAATATCCTCTCTGGCATACAGCCCATACACTGCTTTTTCCAAAGATGCATCTCCCTGTGCAACTGTCTGATTTGTTTCGGCATCCCTTTTCTGAAGGGTAATCTTTGCATTGACACGCTCATTCACGAACGTATGGAAAAATACTACTTTCGGTTCACTGTCATTGGTATACGAAAAAGTAAAGGAATACACGTCCTGAAGATTTCTTAAATAACCTTCCGGAGCCTGGATTTCCTTCACGTCATAAGAAAATCCGATTGGAAGATCTGCTGTAAATACTGCAGTTCCCTTTTCATCCGTAGTTATTTTTTCAATCAATGTTCCTTTCGGTACCACCACAGTCCCATCATCATTCTTGATATCGCTGCCGGCATACAGTCCGAATATCCCTCCGTCCAGAGGATTCAAAGTATCTTTGTCCTTTTTCACCACCGACACTTCCGCTTTCTGGCGTTCATTGATAAAAGTCGTTTCTGAAAAAACAACTTCTACATTCTGCCCGGCATAGGAGAGTGTGACCGTTTTCTTCTCACCAGCATTATAATAATTTTCCGGAGCCTGAACCTCACGGATCTCGTAGGTCCCCAAATGAAGGTTCTTTAATACTACCGCACCATTGGAATCTGTCTTCAGGTTTTCTTTTACCAGATCCCCTTTACTGTATACTTTTGCTCCATATGCAGTCTTGATATCTGCACCGGCATAAACATTATATACCGCTCCTTCCTGGCGCCGGTTTTCATACTGGAAGGTAACTCCTTCCTCTGTCACAACTGCATCGGTCAGTACCTGTCCTTTTTTATAAACTGTCAGTTGACCAAGCTGCTCCTCATCGGGAACGGTTACGGATGTTGTCTGATTTGCCACCAGTTTCACGTTGTAAGAAGAAGTGTTCAATCGATATCCTGTCGGAGCTTTGATCTCTTTTACATACACGGTATCCTGTGTTTTCACGATCTCCGCAACAGAAGATCCATTTTGATCCGTTGCTGGCATTTCTGTGATCAGTTTGGTACATTCCGGATCACTGTAGATTCCAAATACCGCACCTGAAAGCCTTGCATTTTCATGACGGGAATCTACTTTGATAATTTCTACTTTTGCAAGTTCCAACCATTTTACAGAAAGACTGACATACTTTTTGTCTTCCACACCTTCTCCGAATACCAGTGCCAGATCCTGGGTATCACCATCTGTCGTAATCTTATAAGCAGAATAGTCTTTGGTAATGCTTCCCTGCATCTTAGCAGACCAGGTTCCGGATACATCCTTTGTCTGGGTAAGCGGGGCAGTCAGGTAAAATTTTGTACCTCCCGAAATCGTAACCTTTGCTCCTGCAGAGCTTGTCTTTCCTGTACTGATGTTATGGAGCTTTACTCCATCCGGAAGATCCATTGTGATCGTCTGCTGACCGGATGCATGAAAAGTAATATTTTCGGTCCGCTGCTGATCGCCGTCCGCATAGGCGGTTACATTCGCATTGGAGAATGACATTTCCACATCCGGAATTTCCGGCTGGCTCACTGCATAATGATAGAGTTCCATAGCCAATGCTTCACCGGTACTGTTTGTTCCGTAAAATGCATCACTGCTTCCATTCGCATAAGAGGCAGCCAGATGTGTGATGATAAATCGTTTTCCTGCTGAAAAGTCCGTATGGTGGTTGTTAAAAAAGTATGCCGATCCGGAAGCTTCTGTTCCGTAATAACATACCTTGGCCAGTTCTTTATTTCCTTCCAGCTTTGTAATCTGATAGGTTCCGCTTCCTGGGCCAGGTTTAGACGGCTGAATACAGTATGCCGTGGCTTTTACATTACCAAATGACACGGTAAACGGTGCGGTCAAATAAGATCCAAGACCGTAATCAGCATAATAATACCAAGAGCCCTGCGTAATTGTTACTGTCTGGGATGCTGCTCTTGCAGATCGTGCCATAGGAGCTTGTGCAGTAAAGCTTACGCTTTCTCCACTATTCAGACCTTGAATGTCCACGCCCTGGCTTTCCGCCTGCAGAAGGACTTCTCCAAGAGACAGTCCGCTTTCCTCATCCACAGTTTTCTGGTTTTCTGTTTCTTCAATTGCTGCATCCAGTTCCTTTTCAGACAGAACGTCCATCTGCTCCGTCACCTGTTTTTCTTTTGAAGAAATGGCATCTTCTGATTCAGTTATGGATGCCTCCTCATCCGAAGCTGCATCTTCCTTATCACCGGAATCGTCCTCGGAAGAATGGACTTCATCTGCTAGGTTTTTTTCATCTGTCTGCTTTTCTTTTACAGTGATATTTCTACTGATCTGATACTTTGGATGATTGGTTGTCTGAGGTTCTACATAATATACCGCCTGATACGTATCTTCGTGGTCAGTCTGAAAAGCATCTCCAGATTCATTCTGCGCTTCATGGAAACTCACTTTTACTTTTTTCTCATCCGGAATCTCAATCCCGGAAAAATCAGAAGCAATGTCAAAGGATGAACCTACCGCAACCTCATAATCCTGTGCTGTTACAACTTCATCTGCATCCAGCTGTTCTTTGACCTCTTCATAATAGGGAATCCTCTCTTCTGCAGGATCAGCTGCATATGTCATGACAGGAGAGAGGGTAGTAGACAATAAGGATACCAATGCCAGACAGCCAGATATCAATTTTCTTGCTTTTCCTTTCTTTCTCATTTTCTTAAATCCTTTCTGAATCATCGGTTTTCAAGTTTCTTTTTTCTTTTCACAATATTATCTTTTTGCATTTTCCTCCTTTCCTTTTACTTGCACTGTCTGGGACAATCGGCTCTCAAGAGTAAAGCCGGGATAACAGTACAAAAATATGGCGGTATCTATTCCTTTGGAAACGAATACCGCCACACTGTTTCTACTGTCATCATCTTTATGAATCAGACATTTGATTTTAGATTTAAGTTTGAGCTTTCCTGTTTTCTTTCCCAGATCCGTTCCTGTCCCGGTTTCCAATTCTTCCGGAACGTTTTCTCTGAAGAGATACGCTAAAATGCACATTCAGATCAGATATCACTCTGGGCAGGCTATTCAGTTTTCAAGGTTCGCGAGAAGGACTATTTTTTTCCCCCCTCACTTAACCCAACTGGCCGGCCTCTATATACAGGACTTAAACAAAAAATTTTTCATATTTTTTTGTATATGCTGTCAAAACAGCTTTCGCTCTCGATAAAATTTCGGATACTCTCTGTTGAGAGATTCCAAGATAATCAGCTATTTCTTTCTGGTTCAACTGATAGAAATACCTAAGGTAAACCACCGTTCTCTGTCGTTCCGTCAGCTGTTCCAATAATTCCATTGCCAAATCTTTTTTAATCAGGACCTCCAATATATCTTCACTGGGATCTGCTATGTTTCCAAAGTCATTTATGATCTGCTCATAGGAAAATACTTTATTTCTTAATTTTCTTTTTTCCTGCGTTTCTGCCATCCGGTCTTCACCTTCCATGATCAGCCGGATATACCATCTTTCATCCTCAAAGAAGGAAGCTCTGTATACCTTTGATTCATTATTTACACTCTCATATTCATAAGCACCACAATCTATTATTGAGAAGACCGTATAGCGCTTTCCAACCCTGTACTGAACAAGACCATTGGCATATACACAGATCCAGGTCTCCTTATCAATCATTTCTTTTGCAATAACTTCTACACCAGACTCCTTCAGTTGTTTTGGTGTGGGAACTCTTTTCGGACACTCCGGGATAGTTATCAGGTTTCTTAATTCTCTTAATGTCAACATATGGACCACCTTTCTGCCTTACGGCTACGGGCAGTCCAAATGCACGATTTGAGATATCCTGATATTCAGGCACTACAATAAGCCTCGGACTCACCCGTTTTTTTTAAACGGAAGCCCGAAGCTTCAATTGATGGAACGCATCACCTCCCTTAAATGGAATATTCTTTTTTTACAGTTTAATAAATTTCAATTTTCCAGTTATTTTTGCAGACAAAAAACCCGACAAAACACATACGCATTCTTCAGCACACACGATTACATTCTTAACCTGTGTGCAACACGTAAATGTTTTGCCGGGCTCTTAGTGATTCTAGTCAGGTTCAGCTCCTTGACAAACTCTTGCTGTCTGGTGCGGTCTTGATGGTTCCAGCCAAATTCACCGCTCTTCCTGGCAGCTCAACTTATTCAGTTCTTACGGATTCATAATCTTTTGAGAATAAACTCTGATTCTTTCTTTTAATTTATCATCCCTGATAATCATAGGACGAACAGATACGATATCTTCTTTTACCAAAACTTCTACTGTACTCTTACATTTTTTACAATCCACCTCCGAATCGCTCTGTGAACTCTTCTCCAGAAAAGCTCCGCAAACAGGGCAGTGAACGTGCCACTTATATAAATCAGTTCCCATAGGCCCAAGCCCTCCTTTAAGCAATAATCCATACTTCCTTTTATTACTCAACGGATCAAAGGGAAATCAAATCCGCCAGAGCTTTCCATGCTGCCCATTCCGAATAGCGCCAAAGCTGCGCGGGCAGACATGATATCACAATTACAGATCTGCTTTGTAGATCCGCCGCATTTTTCAGGATATCTTTCTGGTCCCACTCCCAGAAAAATTATTCTCTGATCTTTGCGGATCATTTTTCAACAAGGTAATTCCAATACTTCAAAGTTATCCCCAGACAAATCAAAGAGATTGTGGATATTGATTTCCACATTTCCTATGCGGAGATAGACCGAAGGATCATAAAAATCTACTTTGCCTTTGACAGTATGATACTTCCCATATCCCGGTCTTTTTACATTCTCTTCAAAGTATTCTGCCTGGATCTCCATACCAGGTTTCAAAATTTTCAATTTCATATCCAAGTCATTTTTCTTTTCCTCCGGTAAAACTCTTTTCATTTCATAAATAAATTCTTTTTCTCTTATGGTTTCTTCAAATCCTTTTAATGCAGCAAAGGGAGCAAATTGTTTTGCCCTTCGTTCCACCGCCATAGGATACCGCTTTGAAACAGGTCTTTGTAAATACATGATCCGCTGATATTGTGCCATCATATCGCATCATCTCCTTTACGCTTTATGTCCTCCAATTTGATTGTTCCTTTCCCGATAGGTTGAACAGTCCAGTAAGTTTACGCCCCGCATGATTGCATTCTTTCCGTACCGCTTTTTTACTTCCAATACTGCTTTCTGCAGACTTTTTTCTTTTTCCTGGGAAAAGGAAGAGGAAAACAGATCATACTGCATATAGCTTTCCGGAAGAACCTTATTTGCAGAAATTTCCACACGCCGGATTCCCGTATAAGGATCTGTGATCTTCCGATACATTTTTTCTACTGCACCTATGATAGATTTGGAGCTGTTTGTAGGATTAAAAAATCTTTCTGTTCCCTTAGAGGGTTCCTGACCATATCGGTGATCATAAGCAATCCATAGTGTGATAGAACTTGCAACCAATCCTTTCTCCAACAGATCCAGGGCAAGCACATCTGCCATCTCCTTGGCAATAACAACAGCCTCCTCATACTTATAATTTCGCATCAATACCTGTCCATTGGAAAGACTGTGTTCTTCCGTATGGTAATTTTTAATGTCACACATCCTGCAAAATTCATATCCCCAGGCATGATCGATCAGAAGCTCTGCATCTATTCCAAAAATCTTATATAAAAGATCCTCTGATGATATGGATGCCAGTGCAATGTCTCCCATCGTATGGATGCCATAACCGGCAAGTTTTTTTTCTGTCCGTGATCCGATCCGCCAGAAATCCCGGAGAGGCTGATGATCCCAGAGTTGTTCCCGATATGAAATTTCATCAAGCACTCCGATATGATCATCTGCATGTTTTGCCAGGATATCCATCGCAATCTTAGCAAGATAAAGATTCGTCCCCACGCCTGCTGTTGCAGTGATCCCTGTTTCATCTTTTACAGCTCTCATCATTTCAAAGGCCAGTTCTTTCGGTGTCATATGATGAAATTGTAAATACTCCGTGACATCTATAAAACACTCATCCACGCTGTAAACATGGATATCTTCCTTTGAGACATACTTGAGATAAATACTGTATATCCAGGCCGAATAATCCAGATAAAGCTGCATCCTTGGCATAGCAGTTATGTATTTGATGTGATCCGGTATTTCATGGATCCGGCATCGGTTTTTTACTCCCAGTCGCTTCATTGCCGGAGTGATAGCAAGACAGATCGTAGATTTGGATCGTTCAGGATCTGCCACAACAAGATTGGACTGAAATGGATCAAGTCCTCTTTCCACACATTCCACAGATGCATAAAAAGATTTCAGATCAATGCATATATAATAGTTCTGACGTCCCATAAACATTCGCCTTTCTACCTTATATTGCCTATTTGAGTATTCCCCATCTGATTTAGTCATTGTTCCAAAATAAAATTCACATGAAACAGGCAATTTCTCGGGATCTTTATTGACAAAAAAGGAAATATCATTTATATTATAGGCAAGTAGTTGCCTCTTCCTGTGATTCAGATTATAGGCAAATATCTGCCCATTGTCAAGAGGCAACATGAAAGAATAGGCAAGTGATTTCCTTTTTTTGATCAGGATACACACTTTTGACCTAGATAGACCGCTTAGAAATGAGGTATTGTTATGACTTTCGGTGAGAAAATAAAAAATTTAAGAAAAACAAAAAACATGAACCAAACCCAGCTTGCCAATGCCATTGGTGTTTCTCTTCGTACCATTCGGGGGTGGGAGATAGAAGGCCGTTATCCAAAACAGCATGAACTTTATCAAAAGCTTGCGGATATTCTGGGATGTGATGTTTCTTATTTGATGACGGAGGACGTGTCTTTTGTGACAGAGGCTACAGAACAGTACGGATCCAGAGGCGCAAAACAGGCACAACAGATACTGGAACAGGCTGCTGCTATGTTTGCCGGCGGAGAGCTGTCAGACGATGACAAGACAGCTTTTATGGACGAGATCCAGATGCTCTATCTGGATTCAAAAAAACGTGCAAAAAAATTTACACCAAAGAAATATTTGAAGGATACCCCGCAGGAATAATGTGTACATTTTATAGGACATGCTATCTGATATAGTGATACTGGTAATCTAAACAGTATTCTTAATTTCAGGGGTTCATTACATATGCGGGGTGATTTATTTGGGAAATGATTATATATACAAAAAGACAGAATCTCTGGTAAAAAAATTTCAGACCAGGGATCCGATAGAAATATTAAAAAGTCTGCACGTGATCGTAGGAGAGACTTCTCGTTACAATCGATTAAAAGGCTATTGTTTTATGAGCTGCCAGACCATCTATGTCATGCTTAGCAGTTTTCTTTCTGAAGAAGAGAAACGAATCGTGGCCGCTCATGAGCTGGGGCATATCACGCTTCACCGCTCACAACTCAAAATGGCTCCAATGTCTGATAATCGGCTCTATAATATGATCAATGAAACAGAATATCAAGCAAATCTGTTTGCCGCCGACCTTCTAATCCAGGATGAAGACGTAGCTGCCTTATCAAAACAGGAGGATCTTGACTACTTCAGTTTCTGCAGTTCACTTTACGCGACTCCAGAACTGATGAGTTTCAAACTTTATAGCCTGATGAAAAGAGGGCAGAAATATAATATGCCGATGGACATTAACAGCAACTTCTTAGCAAAATAAAACACTACAGAGACAGAAAGGTGATATATCCTACCTGTCTCTGTTTATATCAACCTATTTTTGTACCCTATCATTGATTTGAAAGAAAAAAATAATCCGTATAAGATTTTCTTTCTTATCTATCCATACATCATCTGCATGAGCAAATAGCATACCGGTCAATACATGATATTCCCTTGAAACATCCTTTACCAGATAAAAATTATTTGTTTCGAATTCTATCGTTGCATGATACGGATTTTCCGTATTGATTTCAACATTTAATCCCAATAATTCCGCCATCTTTATAGCGCCTTTATACAGCATTACAAAATGATCGTATTTTTCTTTATTTCGAATAAAAAGAGTATTTTGTTCTGCTTTTTTTATTTTATCAAACAACACCTTTCCTTCTTCACTTACCATTCGTTTTTCATACGCCAACTCTTCAGCAGTTTTTCCCTGCTTTTCCAGCTCTAATTTTCTTTCTATTTCCTCATATTCTCTTTGCGATTGATCAAAATACCTTTTTGTTATTTTCATTTATCCCATCCCTCATATGTGCTATTAGCTATTCAGTAAGGTACTGTATAGTGAATTATTTTTCAGGAAATTATTATATATAATTTCTGTATCATAGTAAAGGGGTATGGATATGAATTATGGAAAAATAGAATTCCAGATAGAGAAGCTCCTGGAAGCCAGAGGTATTTCCAAAAACAAGATTTGCAAAGACCTAGATATTCCAAGAGCCAATTTTAATCGTTACTGTAGAAATGAATTCCAAAGGATTGATGCCGGTTTAGTATGCAAGCTCTGCCATTACTTAAAGGTTGATATCGGTGAACTGATGATCTATATCGAAGAAGATAAAATCTCTTAAAAATATTATTTCAGAATGTATGACCAAAAGGGGATAATCATTATTTGTGAGTTTATCCCCCTTTTCTATATGTCCAATTTTCTCTCTTTATTTGACTATATATAAAGTAACTATTACTCATTTTATTAGGGGATACTTTTATTTCCCTCGTTCTTTCTTCTGTTCAGAAGTAAATATCACAGAATACATTTTCTCATTTTCATAATCTCCTTATCTATTACTTTGGTAAATACTTTTTACATCATTTTATCCAATTTAAACCGATAATAAATCGCATATCCTTCCACAAAAAGATAGGTAAATACTAAAAGAAGCGTAGCCGCCAACTCTATCTCCATTAAAGCAAAACATATCATCAAAGCTCCAAAAGCAAAAGTCATCATATCAAATCCTTTTGCTTTTGCCTGATTGCCTATAGCTATGTTTCTTTCATCCTTCTGCTCAATTTCTATCTGACGAGCAATTTCCGGACTTCCTTTCAATGCCTGACGACTGATAATATTTCCCATTCCATGACCAAACATACCGCAGCCAAGTCCAATACAGACAAACGGCAATACTCTAAAAATACCTTGCGGATTCTCATTGATCCCAATCAAATATAATCCTGCTACCAACAAAATAATACCAACCGATAAAATACCAATATCTATTCTTTTCTTCATACCTGCCACCTCCTACATTGTTTTATTAAGATACCGGGTATAGAAAACTGTCACCACCTGACTGATCGTGAAAACAGCAATCATCCCAAAACAAGAAACTTCATTCATATACCCAGCGAAAATGAGGGCAAACAATACTAATACAAAAAGTGTCGTCATAACTTTAAATCCCAGCGCCATTGCCGCGTTTCCTATGGCAATGTTTCTTTCATCGTTTTCCTCAATTTCTTCTGCTTTCGTCTTTTTTGATAAAAGATCTGAACCGGATAGTATCAATATAATTCCTACGAGAGTAGTCCCCCATACAACTAAATCTGGTCTGGGAACAGGCAGAATATTATGGATACCCAGTCCATAAGTCATCAGACCTCCCAAAAGGATTATCATACCTGTGATCAATTCAATCAGTAACATTTTCTTCTTCATCACTCACTCCTCCTCATAAATAAAGATATCTTCAATACTCATATGAAAATATCTGGCAATTTTAAAGGCAAGTTGAATGGAGGGATTGTATCGTCCATTTTCCAGAGAACCAATGGTCTGCCTTGATACCTCCAATATATTTGCCAGCTCTTCCTGTTTTAATCCATGTTGCTTTCGCAATTCTTCAATACGGTTCTTCAATTTCTTTCTCCTCACAAAATGGAAAGTTTCCTTTACATTCTTATCATATACACAATTTCCTTAAATGTCAAGTATACTTTCCATTTAAATATAACCTTCTAAAAAAAGCCCGTTTATCTCTCATAAACGAGATACAAACAGGCTTTCAAAACTTAGTTTACATCTTATTATCCCCACAAAATACCAGCCAGAATACAAAGAGTAATTCCCACAATTCCAATAACAGCAAAAACATTTACCACCGTCTTGATAATACTTTTGGCATTCGTTATCTCGTCATAAATGGCTGATAATTGCTTCTCATTCAGATTTTTTTCTCGAACATCTTGCACATCAATATCTCTTACAAGAGCGTCCAACGATAATCCAAAATAATCACTTAATAGAACAAGCCTTTGAAAATCCGGATAACTCTGGGCAAGTTCCCATTTAGATATCGTTTGTCTGGATACCCCTAATTCATTCCCTAACTCTTCTTGTGACAAACCTTTTGTTTTTCTAAGTTCTATAAGTTTTTCATTAAAATTCATATCCGCTCCTCCAAATGATTTTCTTATCTTTAGAAAAGTATAGTATACATTAATGTTTTTGAGCAACCAATTACTATTGGCAATATGACAACTAAAGATAACATTTATAATAAAGCAGATATAGCTACTACTTTATCACTTTTAAATATATTCCTTTTCCCTACTTAAATTCTTAATGATATCCTGTGCTAACAGAAATCCTATTTGTAACCCGATTTCCATATATACAGCGGCAGTTTCGCTGGTTACTTCATTCGACAAGTCAAGTAACTCGGAAGAAGGATTTTTATCATACTTTGCAACAGCCTCTGCGAACCGTCTATATGGTTCATCCAGCCGTTCCTCGTAACTTCTTTCGTCTCTTTCCGGACCGGATCCAAATAATAGATAATCAGCTATTCCCTGGACCGTTGCTCTTTCAAAAATTCCGTTAATATATCCCATATAGCACCTCTTTCTAAGCTGTTCATGCCATGATTAAATCTACTACTTTATTTCGTAAATGCTCCAGGAAAACCTGCATTGCAACACCTATAAACAAAATTGCAAATAGAATTATGTATATCACAATCAGAAGAACCGCCTGTAACCAATCATGGTAACAGAAGATCACTCCCAAAAATAGAGCAGAGAGAATCAACGCTGCAATAGATCTTCCAGTTCCATAAATAGCGACAAATAATCCGTTCGCTAAGCAGATGAATGTCAAGATCAACCATACTGGAAACAATAATAACTTCAGAAAAAATTTGATAATAAACATTTGCTCTTCTCCTTTCCACTAAGCCAACCAGGGCATATCGTGATTTACTTCCGCCGTATAATATCCGTCAATCGTACTGGGTGCATTAAACAATGCTGCAAGCATATATTTTTTTATATTCTTTACCTTGGTGGTATTCCTCCCGAAACATTCCAGGACATACTCAATGTGAGAGTGATTCAACTTTAAAAATTTGCTCTTCACCAATTCTGCTGGATACCAATTACTGGCAATCAGGATTTTTTCATTCTGACCCAAAACTGTCTCAAGGATCATCTCATAGATTCCCTGTATTAAATCTTTTTGGACAGGATGACTGATCAGTAAGGACTCATAGTCTATGTTTTCCTTCACCAGTTCTTCATAGGCTTGCATATATGCTTTATTATCGTTATCCAATCTATTCTCTCCAGATTGGATAGGATATGATTCATTATCACTAATATTATTATAACTAGAGTTATTATAATTAGTGTTTGAAATGTAAACTTCTTGAAGTTTATTTTCAGGACTTCTTGAAGTTTGTTTTTGGGACTTCTTGAAGTTTGTTTTATAAACTTCTGTATCTGTTCCTTTTTCCTCATCTGTTTGATTTGTAAACTTCTCTGTATCAGACAGCTCCGATTCCTGTTTTGCCTCCTCCAGCATAAAAGACTTCACATAGATGATATTGGTCTTTCCAAAACCCTGCCTTTTTTTCTCAATCAACCCGATTCCATTCTCTTCATCTAATTCTTGCATGGATTTGATTGCTTTGTTTCTGCCGCAATTCAGCAGTTCCATAATATCTTCTATGGAAAAATAGATATATGCCCGGTTCTTTTCATCAAACCACTGGTTTTTAATGGAAAGCGACATTCTATCCAACATCAGGCCATACAGAATTTTAGCATCACTAGATAAACAACGGAAATACTCATCCTGGAATAATGCTTTCGGTATTCTGTAAAAACTGTATTGATCTGCCTGTGATCCGTAAAAATAATGAAATGATACTTTTTTATCCATATGTTCCTCCTTCCTCAATATTTCTGAAGTTCCATTTTCGGTACTTCTTGCATCACGCTGCCACAAATTGTTTTATGTATAAAAGATTCGGCATCCCAGATCCCCGGATCTGTTTTTCAACCAATCCTTTTCGCTCTAATTCGGCCAGACACTCCATTGCCTTTTTCCTGGTAATATGCATGTCATTCTGTATTTCAGCAATTGGATAAATAACATAAACTCTGTTACTGCTATCTATCCATTTATTTTTTATAGCCATTGCCATACGGTCCAATAACAGACCGTACAGCATCTTGGCTTGAATTGTCAGTTCTGAAAACTGATTGTCTGTAATTAACAGTTTCGGAATTCTGATGAATGAATACTGATCTGCACTTGATCCATAAAAATATCTAAACTTCATAGGATTATCCCTCCTGTCTTTTTGTCCATTCCTCTAACAATGTTTCGATCACCTTTTCCATTTGTTCCTGTGAATATTCCGGTGGAAAATATCTTGTCAATTTCTTTTCTGATAACGTGATTTTCCGGTTCATTTTTTTCGGGGCAATAGCATTATTAAAAATAGAAATCATAAAGTTCTGACTTACCGTTTCTGTCTCTAACTGTTTCCGCAATGCTGTAATCTGATTCGGTTTGATAAAACCATTATCCCTGATATATTCATAGATCCATTTTTGTATTTCCTTGTCTATATAAGAGATATCAACAGCAACCGTAAACTGAAGTTTTTTATCATCTACCAAATTTAATAATTCAGGAATAAGTTCTGTAAGTCGAATATATCTTTTTACTTGTGTTCCTGAAATACCATTACTTTCCCCCACTTCCCATGCTGCCAACTTTGGACCATTTTGGTCCGAAGTTAAATCCCGTCTACTTCCTTGTCTTTTAATTGCGTCCATTTTCATCTTAAAGGCAAAAGCCTTTTCACTTGGCAGTAGTTCTTCACGCTGGATGTTAGCGTCTACCATAGCAATTACAGCTTCTTCATCTGTCATATTCCTTACGATAGCAGGAATTGTAGATAATCCAGCCAGTTCTGCAGCATGCATTCTCCGGTGCCCAGAAATCATTTCATACTGGTTATTTTCTGCAGGACGGATCAATACCGGAGTGATTACACCATTTTCTCTGACACTTTCTACCAGATCTTGCATTTTCTCATCATCAACCACTTTAAAGGGATGTCCTGCAAATGGATGAATACTTGCAATATCTATTTCCATTGCTGATTCTTCATTTACTACGCCAAGTAATTCATCAATCCCTGATAATTTGATCTTTTCACCGCTTCTATTTCTCATTGTTTAAAACCTCCTGTGTCAGATTGCTGTATGCATTGGATACCTTACTTTTAGGACTATGGGAATAAATACTTATTCCTTCCGCACTTGTTTCTGCCGCTTTTACAGATAAAGGAATGACATTATCAAAGATTTTTATCTTTGTTCCATAAGTTTCTCGTAATTTTAAGGCAATGTCTTTTGCGTAGTTTGTTCTGAAATCCACCATTGTCAAGAGAATCCCGTCGATCATCAGATTCCGATTTAATCTTTTCTTCACCATATGGATTGTCTTGATCAACTGTTCTAATCCTTTTACGGGAAGATAAGCCGCCTGTACCGGGATGATCACAGAATCCGAAGCAACCAGTGAATTGATCGTCATAATTCCTAGACTGGGCATACAGTCAATAATGATATAATCGTATCTTAATCGCATCATCTCAATGTAATCTTTTAAGATAAGCTCTCTGCTCATCACATTTCCCATAAGAACTTCCAAAGCGGAAAGTTCGATATTTCCAGGAAGCAGATCAATATTCTCTTCATGATGCAGGATGCCATCGGAAGGATTTACATCTTCGCCATTGATCACAGCAGTCAGAATATTTGCTAATGTAACATGGATCTCATCCGGTTCCACATAACCGAGGCTTGCAGTCAGACTGCCTTGTGGATCCGCATCAATCAGCAGAACTTTTTTCCCACTTCGTGCTAATCCGATCCCCAGATTGACCGCTGTTGTCGTTTTGCCGACTCCGCCTTTTTGATTTGCAATTGAAATTACTCTAAACATATATTTGTTCCTCCTATTATTTCTCCCAGTATTGTTCCATCCAAATCTTCAATATTGCCAGGATCTCACGTTTCATTTTTTCAGCTGTATATTCTTGTGGAAAATATCTGTGAAGCTGCTCATTTGTAAAAGTTACTCTTGAAATTTCTCCCTTTTTTATCTCGCTCATGATGTCTTCCATTTTTTCCAAGCTCAAGTTGCCTTCCTTACTCAATTTCTTTATCCTCTGTGCTTGGGACAGGGAAGGAGATGACTGTGCATAATCCATAGCTTCCAAAAGCTGTTTCTGTTCTTCTTTTTTCAGGAAGGCAATCTCGACAGCAGGATTAAAGCCGATATTTCCATCATCCAATTGCTGCATCAGTTCAGGTATCAGTTCGGTTATTTTAATGTACCTCTGTACCTGTTTTGGACTGTCACCGCTTGCCTCACTGATCAGTTCAACTGTCTTTTTGCCTTTTAACCGGTGGCCGGATTGGCTACGTTTTCGTCCACCTTTTCTTTTTAATGCCTCATTTTTCATCATGTAAGCATACGCTTTTTCACTGTGGCTTATTTTTTCACGCTGCAGGTTGGAATCCACCATCGCTATAATAGCTTCTTCATCTGTCATGACTCGAATGATTACAGGAAGCCTGGTATATCCAAGTTTTTGTGATGCATATTTTCTCCGGTGACCAGAAATGATTTCATAGACACCTTCCGGTCTTGGTCTTACAATCAATGGATTTAATACGCCATATTCACTGATACTGTCTTTGAGCTGCCGCATTTCTTCATCATCTTTCACCTGAAACGGATGTTCTTTAAAGTCTCTAAGCCTTTCAATCTCAATTTCAATAATCTTTTCTTTTTCTTCCATCACTGCCTCCTTTCTATGAAATAGAAAAAGCCCGTTCAGACCAGATCTTAGTAAATCTGATCCAAACGAGCTTCTCGTTTGACAAAATATGTAATCTCTATTGTTCTGCTAATGTCTGTTCTCCGGATAATTATTATTCCAGATGATTTTATAGTTTTACCCATTTTTACTATGTTATTCCAGGACTATCAGTAATCACTGCCCGGATGTTAGCAGATCATTCTGATCCGTCTGTTAGCAATAGGGGTAAATCTGTTAGCAGACTGCTAACAAAAACTATGATGTGTTAGCAGAAATATCATTCATTTGTATGCTGTAATTTGTTCAGAAAATGAAAAGAGCGGGAACTGTTTTAGCATTTCTGCTAACAATTCCCGCTCTAAATTCGCCGTCTCCGGGAGGATTTGAACCTCTGACCCCTCGCTTAGGAGAGCTCCAACCTATTGTCACTCTCTGTCAATCTGAGGTAAGGTAA
>JAHZAV010000033.1 GCA_019423745.1 Lachnospiraceae bacterium | reverse complement strand
GAGCAGCTGATTTGTAATCAGCAGGTTATCGGTTCGAGTCCGATCATCGGCTTTCTAATTCTAATATTTGTTAAATACTGACGCGGGGTGGAGCAGTCTGGAAGCTCGTCGGGCTCATAACCCGAAGGTCGTAGGTTCAAATCCTACTCCCGCAACTCAATGCCCAGATAGCTCAGTTGGTAGAGCAGAGGACTGAAAATCCTCGTGTCGCTGGTTCGATTCCGGCTCTGGGCACTTTCTTTTCTCAAAATTTTAGATATATGGGCGTGTAGCTCAGGTGGTAGAGCACTTGACTTTTAATCAAGTTGTCCGGGGTTCGAATCCCCGCACGCTCATTAAGTTAAAATATCCGAGGAATATTTCTTCGGATATTTTTTTTGCTCTTTACTATTTTATAAATCAAATTTAAAAGACATCAGCTGATTTTCCTATTTTTGAGATTAATAATTAGTATGGTATAATCAGTGATGAATATAAAATTTGCAGTTTTACACAGGGTATTTCGCAGTTTTACACAGGGATATATGCAAATGGGGACGTAACAAAGTTTAACTTTGTTACGTCCCCATTTTACAATTTATCTTTTTTTATTTACCATTCGTGCCTGTATAATTAAATACAGAGGATAGATCAGGCAAAGTACCGGGAAGAGATAATTTGCCGGGAATCCCAATTTTTCGATAAAGCCTTGGATCAGAATAAAGATGATAACCAGAGGCAAGATGTAGGTCAGGTATCCTTTTGTCCATTTTGGCAGTTTTAAACCTTTTCCACAATTAACTTCTGCATAGTAGTTATCCCAATTCCATGCATATCGATTTGTACAGAACAAAAGATATAAAAGGGATCCAAGAGGAAGAAGAGTATTTGATAAAATAAAGTCTTCCAAATCCTGTACAGTTGATCCTGCTCCAAACGGTTGGAATCCGCTTAATAGATTAAAACCTAGAGCACAAGGCAGGGAAAGAATAATGATTGCTACAATATTTACAATAACAGCTTTTTTTCTTGTCCAGCCAAAATCAATAGCGAATGCGATAATATTCTCAAATACAGCAATAATTGTTGTAAGAGAAGCAAATGCTAAAAATACGAAGAATAAAGATCCCCATATACGTCCACCGGCCATTTCATTAAAAGTTTGAGGCAGGGTGACAAAAATCAGGCTTGGACCGCTTCCTACGTCTACGTTATAGGTAAAGCAGGCTGGAAATATAACTAATCCTGAAAAAAAGGCAACCGTTGTGTCAAGAATCACTACATTGAGGCTTTCGGAAATGAGAGAGTGTTCTTTATCAATATAACTTCCGAAAATTGCCAGTGCTCCGATTCCTAGACTCAAAGTAAAGAATGACTGTCCTAAAGCAGCAAATAAAATTTCACCTAATGAGTAGTTTTCAAGAGCTGCTTTAAAATTAGGAATGAGGTAGAAGGAAAATCCTTCTTTTGCGCCATCCAGGAAAAAGCTGTGGATAACCAATATAATCAAAATAAGGAATAAAATTCCCATCATATATTTGGAGACTTTTTCCACGCCACCTTTTAATCCGCGAGAACAGATTAAAAATCCGATAATTGTTACAATAAGCATCCAGCTTACCTGTTGAACAGGATCTGAAAGAAATTCATTAAAAGTGTTTCCTACTTGTGTAGTATCAAGCCCTGTCATCTGGCCGGAAGCCATTTTATAAAAGTAAGCAAGTGTCCAGCCTCCGACAGTTGTGTAGAACATCATAAGCATATAGTTTCCAATAAGTGGTACCCATTTAGTTAGATGCCACTTTGTTCCTGCAGGTTCCAGTACTTCAAAGGATTTGGCTGCAGATTTTTGTGAAGCCCGTCCGACGGAAAATTCCATTGTCATAATAGGAAGTCCCAGGATTACAAGAAAAATAAGATAAATAATGACAAAGGCAGCACCTCCGTATTGTCCTGTGATATATGGGAAGCGCCATACATTTCCAAGTCCAATAGCGCATCCGGCACTGATAAGGACAAAGCCGAGACGAGAAGAAAATTTTTCTCTTTTCATTTTTATATAACCTCATTTTCTACACTCTCATCCTTTTTATTCTAAGGAATAGTATATGGCTTGTCAATGAAAGAATATGCATAAATAGGGGAATTTCTGGAAAAAATAAGGTTGACAGTTCCAGCAATATCGTATATATTTGTTTGTAGATAAAAGGGAGTAACTAGCATACACTTGTTGTATGTTTGCGATGGCGTCAGTACGATGAGAGATCATCCGTATCGTAATGAAATAGTGAGACTTTTATTGCATAACAAATTTTGTGCAATAAAGTCTCTTTTTTTGTTCCTTTTCATCAAAGAGATTTATTGCAAAAGAAAGCGAGGAGAAAAACATGCTGACAAGCGAACAAGCGAAACAAAATCAGGAAAAGTATGGTTTTAATGAGCTGGTAGAAGGAAAGAAAAAAAGTGTATTTCAGATTTTTCTGGAACAGTATAAGGATTTTCTTGTTATCATACTGATTGTAGCAGCCATTGTATCAGGATTTCTGGGCGATGTAGAAAGTACTATAGTCATTCTGGTAGTTATTACAATGAATGCGATTCTTGGAACCGTACAGACTATTAAGGCAGAACAGTCCTTGGATAGTTTAAAACAGATGTCTGCACCGGAAGCAAAGGTAATTCGTGATGGAACATTGATGCAGATTCCTGCAAGAGAGGTTACAATTGGAGATCGGGTTATTTTAGAGGCAGGCGATTGCGTACCGGCAGATGGAAAGCTGACAGATTGTGCAAGCTTAAAAGTAGATGAAAGTGCTTTAACAGGAGAGAGCCTTTCTGTAGAAAAATCTTTAGATGATGTTCCAGAAGGTGCAGCTCTTGGAGATCAAACCAATCGAGTATTCTCAGGAAGCTTTGTTACGTATGGTCGAGGAGCCTTTGAAGTAACAGGAATTGGTATGGGAACTGAGGTTGGTAAGATTGCCAGTCTTTTAAAAAACACGTCAGAAAAGCGTACCCCACTTCAAGTAAATCTAGATGAATTTGGAAGAAAGCTTTCTATATTAATATTGGTATTTTGTGGAATCTTGTTTGGGATTAATATTTTCCAAGGCGGATCGGTAGGGGATGCTTTCCTCTTTGCTGTAGCATTGGCAGTTGCAGCGATTCCAGAGGCATTAAGTTCTATTGTAACAATTGTACTTTCATTTGGAACTCAGAAAATGGCAAAAGAGCATGCCATTATCCGTAAGCTGCAGGCAGTGGAAGGACTTGGAAGTGTGTCTATAGTCTGTTCCGACAAGACAGGTACACTGACTCAAAATAAGATGACTGTAGAAGATTATTATGTGGATCAAAAGAGAGTTCCTGTATCAGAGATTAATTTAAATGAAGAAAATCAGAATATGCTGCTTCATTTTAGTATTCTTTGCAATGATTCTACGAATACGGACGGACAGGAAATTGGTGATCCTACAGAAACTGCACTCATTAATTTGGGAAGCAAACTTGGAAAAGAAATACTGGAAGTGCGAGACACTTATGAAAGGAAATCCGAGATTCCATTTGATAGTGACAGAAAGTTGATGTCTACTGCTCATGAACTTCGGGGAAAACATATTATAGTTGTCAAGGGGGCAGTGGATGTCCTTCTTACAAGAATGACGCATATCCGTATTGGTCAGAATGTACTTCCTATGACAGAAGAAGAAAAGGCAAGAATAGAAGAACAGAATCTGGAATTTTCCAAAGGTGGTCTTCGGGTACTGGCCTTTGCATATAAGGAGATTGACAGTGACAGACCGATTGCACTGGAAGACGAAAGTGATTTGACATTCCTTGGACTGATCTCTATGATGGATCCGCCGAGAGAGGAATCCAAGGCAGCAGTTGCAGAATGTATTGAAGCGGGTATCAAACCTATTATGATTACAGGTGATCATAAAGTAACAGCGGCAGCGATTGCTAAGAGGATTGGAATTTTAAACGATGAGTCTGAAGCATGTGAGGGAGCAGTTATTGAAAATATGTCCGATGAAGAGCTTCAGGAATTTGTTCCTAAAATTTCTGTATACGCAAGAGTATCACCGGAACATAAAATTCGTATTGTTCGTGCATGGCAGGATAGAGGAAATATCGTTGCTATGACAGGGGACGGTGTTAATGATGCTCCTGCTCTAAAACAGGCAGATATTGGTGTTGCAATGGGAATTACGGGAACAGAGGTTTCTAAGGATGCAGCAGCCATGGTACTGACAGATGATAATTTTGCTACTATTGTAAAAGCAGTGGAAAATGGCCGAAATTTATATCGGAATATCAAATTCTCTATTCAATTTCTTCTTTCCGGAAATTTTGGTGCTATTCTTGCAGTACTATTCGCATCTGTGGCTGGCCTGCCGGTTCCATTTGCACCTGTACACCTTTTGTTTATTAATCTTTTGACCGATAGTTTACCGGCAATCGCTTTGGGGCTGGAGCCGCATACAAAAGATGTCATGAAGGAAAAACCAAGACCGATAGGAGAATCTATTCTCACAAAGGATTATTTACTTCGGATTGGAACAGAAGGACTTTGCATTGGCGTTATGACAACTATTGCATTTTTGATTGGACTGAAACAGGGCGGAAGCCTTCTTGGAAGTACATTAGCATTTGGAACATTGTGTACATCCAGATTAGTGCATGGATTTAACTGTAAATCTAATAAACCTGTACTTTTTACAAAGCGTTTCTTCAATAACATATACTTGATTGGTGCTTTTGTTCTTGGACTTTTGCTTATTACAGGTGTATTGATGATACCGGGACTTCACAATGTTTTCCAGGTTGTAACATTAAACGGAACACAGCTTTTGACTGTATACGGACTGGCACTTCTAAATCTGCCGATCATACAGCTTTTAAAGAAATTGAGGAAGTAAAATGGATTTAAATAAAGAAAACATCAAAAAAATAAGAGGAATCATTATTTTTACGGCGCTTCTTATTGTATGTCTTTGGAAATATGATGTTGTGTTTGATTTTTTTCGTTTTATCTTTGGTGTTACATTTCCTTTTATTCTGGGAGGGGCAATTGCGTTTGTACTGAATGTGCCTATGAATTTTATTCAGAGGCACCTCTTTCCGGAGGAAAGGATAAAGAATAGGAAATGGATTAGAAAGGCTGCCCGCCCTTTTAGCCTCATTTTAGTTTTAATTCTTGTAATCGGAATCGTATCTGTTGTCATGTTTATACTGATTCCACAATTGGGAGCAACTTTTGGAAGTCTGGGCAGCAGTATTCAGGACTTTGTGCCTAAAGTACAAAGGTGGGCAGAAGAAGTTTTTGAGGGAAATAATCAAATTAGAAGCTGGATAGCAAACCTGGATTTTGACTGGAATAAAATTGTGGAAGTAGGTGTCAACTTCTTCCGTCATGGAGCTGGAAGCATGCTGGACTCTACGATAACAGTGGCAAGAACTATTATCAGTGGACTGGCTACCTTCTTTATTGCCTTTGTATTTGCCTGCTATATTCTTCTTCAGAAGGAAAAGCTTAATATTCAGGTAAAGAAGGTAATGTTTGCTTTCATACCAAGGGGAAAAGCAGAAGCAATGCTGGAAGTATGTTCTCTTACCTACAATACATTTTCCAGTTTTCTGACAGGGCAGTGTTTAGAAGCTGTTATTCTGGGATCTATGTTTGTGCTTTCTATGTCTGTTTTTAAAATACCATACGCTCTGTTGATTGGTATTGTAATAGCATTTACGGCGCTTATTCCAATTTTTGGAGCCTTTATTGGATGTGCAATTGGTGCATTTCTCATATTTATGGTAAATCCTGTAAAGGCCTTATTTTTCATTATCTTATTTTTAATTTTACAGCAAATAGAGGGTAATTTAATTTATCCGCATGTAGTAGGGAATTCTGTAGGACTTCCCTCAATATGGGTATTGGCAGCTGTCAGCATAGGAGGAAGTTTGATGGGAATTGTAGGAATGCTTATTTTTATTCCTATTGTATCAGTATTGTACGCCCTGTTTCGTGAGATTGTATATTTAAAATTAAAGCAGCAGAAAATAGATCCAAGTGAAATACAATAGATTTCTGGTGATATCTGGTCTATTCTTTCATAGAATATAGAAAGAATAGGCGATTAGGTGAGAAAATGCTGAATTATTTATGGGCGGGAATGATTTTGACTGGAATCATATATGGAGCCTGTACCGGAAATCTTGTGGAAATTACAAATGCAGCATTGGATTCTTCCAAAGAAGCGATTGCACTGTGTATTACAATGGCTGGTGTGATGGCATTTTGGACAGGATTAATGGAGATTGCAGAACAAAGCGGAATGATCACAGGTCTTTCCAGAAGGATGAGGCCGATCATCCGCTTTTTGTTTCCGGATTTACCCAAAGGACACCCGGCAGCCAGACATATTACTACAAATATAATTGCAAATATACTCGGACTTGGCTGGGCTGCAACGCCGGCAGGCCTTAAAGCTATGGAAGAATTGAAGAACATAGAGGACGATCGCAGAAAAGGTGTTTTATATGGTCCTGTAAGGAAAAAAGGTATTGCCAGTAATGAGATGTGTACATTTTTAATCATCAATATTTCTTCATTGCAGTTAATCCCGGTTAATGTTATAGCGTATAGAAGTCAGTATGGAAGTGTGAATCCGGCAGCCATTGTGGGGGCAGGGATTCTGGCTACTGCAGTAAGTACAGGAGCAGCAGTGATTTATTGCAAGATTAAGCAACAAAAAAGAAGAGCATGAGGGACACTTCATATAAGGAAGTGTCCCTCATGGCATTTATGAGTATTTGCAAAGATGGTTGGAATAGATATAAAAAGGTCTTGTTTGTGACGTGGCGTGATGATTTATAATAGGTGTCAGGAGGTAAATAATTATGGCAAAATACAGAGCAATTCCTCAAGGATTTATGACTGTTGGGGAAGTGGCAAAGAAAATGGGAGTGACTGTTCGTACTCTACAATACTATGATAAAGAAGGACTGCTTTCTCCATCGGCAGAAAGCGAAGGTGGACGCAGGCTTTATACAGATAAAGATCTGGTTACACTTCATCAGATTATATCTTTGAAATCATTGGGTTTTTCTTTGAACGATATAAAGAGGCGGTTGATTTCTTTAGAGACACCGGCGGATGTTGCAAATGCGCTTACAGACCAGGCAGATGATATACGCCAAAAAATAGAACAGCTTAAAGCGTCTTTGACAGCAATAGAACAGCTAAAAACAGAAGTTTTACAAATGCAGACAGTCAACTTTAGCAAGTATGCGGATATTATAGTGAATCTGCAAATGAAGAATGACTCTTATTATCTTATTAAGCGTTTTGATGATGATACCCTCGATTATATACGTAGTAAATTTGATAAGGAAAGCGGCTTAGACTTTATGGACAGATTTAACTGCCTGAGTGATGCAATCGTACAGCTTCAAGAGGAAAATGTACCGCCTGAAAGTGAAAAATGCCAGCAGGTTGTAAACGAATATTGGGGCTTAATTATGGAGTTTACAAATGGTGATATGAGTATGCTTCCCAAATTGATGGAGGTTGGAAATATTGAAACCGTTACAAACGCTTGGGAAGAGAGGCAAAAAGTTGTAAACGAATATTTAGAGCCGGCTTTGCAAGTCTATTTTTCAAGACTTGGGACAAATCCATTTGAGGGGTGAAAATGTGAAAGGTGCTATACAAGTTCGTGAATTAAAGAAAAGCTATGACGGTCATATCGTTCTTAAAGGACTTAATTTGCAAATCGAAAAAGGAGAAATTTTTGCGCTGCTCGGTGTAAACGGAGCAGGAAAAACCACAATGCTTGAATGTATCGAAGGTTTGAGAGAATATGACAGTGGTACGATTGTCGTAGACGGGAAAATGGGTATTCAGTTACAATCCTCCTCTTTGCCTGCCCATATTAAGCCGATGGAAGCTGTAAAGCTGTTTGCAAAATGGAATCGAACAAAAATGGATGATACGATACTTAACGGTCTTGGTGTCAAAGAAATGGGGAAAAAACAGTATTCACAATTATCCACAGGGCAGAAAAGGCGGTTACATCTTGCTCTTGCTCTTATTGGTAATCCCGATATTATTTTTCTTGATGAGCCAACGGCGGGACTTGATATAGAGGCAAGACTCTCACTCCATAAACAAATCCGAATGCTTAAGTCACAAGGAAAAACAATCATTTTAGCAAGTCATGATATGGGGGAAGTAGAAACGTTATGTGATCGCATTGCCATTTTGAATAACGGAAATATTGTGTTTTGCGGTACAGCTTCGGAACTGACCAATCAGATTGGGAAAAAATATTTTATCCATCTTAAGACTGAGCAGGGAGACAGCACTTTTGAAACGGATCATATCGAAGACACTTTGATTTCATTACTGGGCGATTTGAAACAGAAAAAAATCCATGTATTAGATATTAAAGTTGATCGTGGCACTCTGGAACAGCATTTTATTGAAATGGCAAGGAGGGAAGCTTAAATGAACGGGTTTTTATATGGTCTGGCGTTACAGTGGAAATTGGATATACGCAGTAAATCTTTGTTGGTAACCTGCTATATTGTTCCTCTTATTTTCTTCCTGCTGATGGGTGGCATTTTTACTTCTGTTATGCCTCAAATGAGGAGTACACTGATACAATCGATGATTGTGATGAGCGTTTCAATGGGAGCGTTTATTGGGTTGCCGCCATCCTTAATTGAAACTTATGGAGGTGATGTGAAAAAGGTTTATAAAGCAAATGGAGTACCTTTGTATTTAGGTCTTGTTACAATGTTTCTTTCTGCATTTGTGCATTTAATGATCAGCTGTGTCATTATATTTCTGTTTGCCCCGATCTTGTTTGAAGCAGCTTTGCCCGCACAACCTCCCCTTTTCTTTTTTGCGCTTGCTATATACATCATGGTATCGCTGAGTATTGGAAGTATATTAGGGTTGATTGTAAAAAATCAGGCAAAGCTGACGATGATGGCGCAGCTTCTGTTTTTGCCTTCGATCATGCTTTCCGGGATTATGTTCTCTATGGACTTACTGCCAGATTTTCTTGAAATTATAGGGCGCATTTTCCCTGCTTCCTGGGGATACCGCTTGATGTTAGATAGTGGTTTTTGCCTGGATAATTTATGGTATCTGATGCTTGTATTTTGTGTGGCAGCAATTATATGTGCAATCCTTTTAAATAAACAAAAATACAAATAGAATTGGAAAATACTTTAATCAATGCAAGAGAATCACATATAACAGATGTCAAAATATGATAAATCACATTTTATGTTCTGTTGATGTGCTTGAATTTTTGATATTTTTTTCTAAAGGAGGGTAACAATTTTTTGATTATTATGAAGTTGACCTTCGAGAATTGCTTGATGGTGAAAGGAAAAGTGAAAAAACAAATACTGAAAATAACGAAACAGTATTAAAAGCAGTAGACTATACGAACACGGAAACAGAAGGATATACCAGGCGTGTACATCGGCTTTTGTTAATAGGAACAATTTTTTGGTTTGTTTCAAGTTTCATTAATTATACTGTATTAGATAGTAATGCAGTATTCAATGTGATATCAAACTTTGCTGAAGGCGCGGCAATGGGAATGATTATTTGCGGAATCGTATTTACAAGTAGCTATGGCCAAAGAGTAAAGGCATTTAAACAACGATTAGTAAAGAGGCAATAATAAATTTTTATTAGAAGTTACTAAGAAATCTGGCTTTTTCCATATCTTCCTTAGAAACAAAAATTTCATATATGTTGTTATCTACATTCGACAGATTTCCGCCAACACTTCTGCCAGTTCCAATGCCTGGTGAGATAAAGGCTGCATTATGATTGTGTATTTTGTATTTGTATGGGATATGGCTTTCTTCTAAAAGAGTTCTTATCGTACTGAATTTTTCCAATGAATTTCCTACATATATTGTACGGTTTTTTAACTTTATCATAATTTTTCTCCATAGATATTATTTAGCTTTTTTTGCTTTTTCGATGCTATTATTTTTTCAGTCGGCTGATTGTAATTGACAGGGCAGCGCAGCTGGTCACTTATATGATCATTGTTGCTAAATAGCTGACATGTCCTTGGATAAGAGGAAAATATTTATTTGTCATCATCCATTCTCCTCTCTTTTATCCAAATACCTATAAGATATATCAATATATTTAGACCACAAGATGCGGAGAGTCCTAAAAAAACCGGATGATTCAAAGTTTCAAGATTTTCAAGGTAATAATTGTATTCAAGATAAATACTTCTACCGGTTAAAAAAGTAATAAAGAAAATGATAACGATCCGATCTGCTATTTTACGCATATTCATTCTATTCCCCCTTTTTTGATTTTTACTTAGAATTATAAAACTCTACAGCATCTGAAAACTTGTTTTGTTTGCAGCTATTTTATCAAAAACAGAAGGTGCAAGTAAGCAATTAAGAAGTAAATATTAGTAAGACATGATTGCTGACACAAAAAAGTTTACACAAAATATAAAGACAACATGGATATTTTTTCATATGAACCGTATCCAATATCAAAGAAAAAAGTATTTAAATAAACCCAAGTGTTCCAAAGACTTATTATGATTGCTAGTATACAAAACAAAATCATAATTTTTGAATACGGTTTATTTTTGCAACAATAATACAAGATATAACCAGCAATAAAAACACCGAATATACCTAAGGGACATCCAATTACAAGCATTGCACACATGAGAATAGTGTCTTGAAGAATCCTTCTTTTATCAGCGGGTTCTCTTTCTTCGTGTTGAAGATTTTCACTTATTTCTATCGTATCTATAGAGTTTTCTTCATTAATAGTATCGTTTAACAGTTCATCCAGAGTAATATTATATAAGCTACAAAGTTCCTTCAAATTAGTGATATCTGGAATATTCCAATCATTTTCCCATCTTGATACGGCTTGCCTTGAAATATTTAGTTTGTTTGCAAGTTCTTCTTGTGATAATCCGTTCTTTTCTCTATAGTATTTAAAATTCTTTCCGTATTTCATAAATCCCTTTTAATTTTATAGATGTATAGAGGCGTCGTTGAATTGGTAGCAATATCTTAGTGATAATATACAAAAAATATTAAAAATTTTCAATGAAAGGCAAAAAAAATTCTATGTTTTATAAATACCATCTCGGATATACTGTCAATATCAACAAAACACAGTTGGGTGTAAAAAAGAAGGGAGAAAAGTAATATGAAAAAGAAATTGGCCTTATTGACAATGGCAGCAGTATTGGCTCTTTCCGCTACTGCATGTGGTTCCAGCGATAGTGGATCCGGAAGCGGTGATTCTTCAGGATCATCCAGTTCAGATGTAGCTAATAAGGATAAACCGCTTGTATGGTTTAACCGTCAGCCATCTAACAGCTCTACAGGAGAACTTGATATGACAGCTCTTAGTTTCAACGATAACACATATTATGTGGGATTCGATGCAAATCAGGGTGCTGAACTTCAAGGAACAATGGTAAAAGAGTACATTGAGAAAAATATTGATGCAATCGACCGTAATGGGGATGGTGTGATTGGATATGTATTAGCAATCGGTGATATCGGACATAATGACTCTATCGCACGTACAAGAGGTGTCCGCAAAGCTCTGGGAACAGGCGTTGAGAAAGACGGAGCAATCAGCAGTGATCCGGTTGGAACAAATACCGATGGATCCGCATCAGCAGTACAAGATGGAAGCATTGAAGTAAACGGCAAGAAATACGTTGTTCGTGAGCTGGCTTCACAGGAAATGAAGAACTCTGCAGGTGCTACATGGGATGCAGCTACAGCAGGAAATGCAATTGGAACATGGTCTTCCTCCTTTGGTGATCAGATTGACGTAGTTGTTTCTAACAACGACGGAATGGGAATGTCAATGTTCAATGCATGGTCCAAAGATAATAAAGTTCCAACATTTGGCTATGATGCAAACAATGATGCTGTAGCTGCTATCGCAGAAGGATACGGCGGAACAATCAGCCAGCATGCAGACGTTCAGGCTTATCTGACACTTCGTGTTCTTCGTAATGCTCTGGACGGAGTAGATGTTGACACAGGTATTGGAACAGAGGACGAAGCAGGAAACGTTCTGACAGATGATGTTTATACATACAAAGAAGATGAACGTTCCTATTATGCTCTTAATGTTGCAGTAACTGCTGAAAATTATCAGGAATTTACAGATTCCACAAAGGTTTACGAACCAGTATCTAACCAGCTGGATGAAGCTGATCATGCTACCAAGAAGGTATGGCTGAACATTTACAATGCTTCTGATAACTTCTTAAGCTCAACATATCAGCCGCTTCTTCAGAACTATGATGATCTTCTTAACCTCGATGTAGAATACATCGGTGGAGATGGACAGACAGAGTCCAACATCACAAATCGTCTTGGAAATCCAAGTCAGTATGATGCATTTGCTATCAACATGGTTAAGACAGACAATGCAAGTTCCTACACATCAATACTTAGCCAATAGAATTTTGAGAAATAGGGATGAGGCGATTATAGGGGAGAAGAAATTCTCCCCTAATAATCTATTTAAAGCTATGAAGGTACCGGAAAGAAATTTTCGGTCGGGATCATAAAAATCAATATACGTATACAGGAGTAATAGTAATGGCAGATAAGAAAGATGATGTTGTCTTATCGATACGCGGTATGAGCAAATCCTTTGGCCGTAACAGAGTTCTGGATCACATCAATTTGAATGTAAAACGTGGAACCGTCATGGGGCTGATGGGTGAAAATGGCGCTGGTAAGTCAACAATGATGAAATGCCTCTTTGGTACATACCAAAAAGATGAAGGAAATATCTTCCTTGACGGAAAGGAAGTTAGTTTTTCCGGACCAAAAGACGCTCTTGAAAACGGCATTGCAATGGTGCATCAGGAACTGAATCAGTGTCTGGAACGAAATGTAGTTGATAATTTGTTTTTAGGACGTTATCCGGTCAACTCTATGGGGATTGTTGATGAGGGGCGAATGAAAAAAGAAGCATCCGAGCTTTTCCGAAAACTTGGTATGACGGTCAATCTGACCCAGCCAATGCGAAATATGTCCGTATCACAGCGGCAGATGTGTGAGATTGCAAAAGCAATTTCCTACAATTCAAAGGTAATTGTTTTGGATGAGCCAACTTCCTCTTTGACTGTACAGGAAGTAGATAAGCTTTTTGAAATGATGAGAATGTTGAAGGAACAGGGAATTGCTCTGATTTACATTTCTCATAAAATGGACGAAATCTTTACAATTTGTGACGAGGTATCTGTACTTCGTGATGGTAACCTTGTTATGACAAAGAGTTCAAAAGAAACAAATATGAATGAGCTGATTGCAGCGATGGTTGGACGTTCTCTTGAGAACAGATTCCCGCCAGTAGACAATACGCCGAAAGATGTAATTTTGTCAGTTCAGCATCTGTCTACAAAATTTGAACCTCATCTTCAGGATATTTCTTTTGATGTAAGAGAAGGCGAAATTTTTGGACTCTATGGATTAGTAGGTGCCGGACGTACCGAACTTTTGGAAACAATCTTTGGAGTACGTACCAGGGCAGCAGGACGTGTTTATTTCAATAACAAACTGATGAACTTCAGCAGTGCAAAAGAAGCGATGGATCATGGTTTTGCTATGATCACAGAAGAAAGAAAAGCAAATGGACTTTTCCTCAAAGCAGATTTGACTTTTAATACAACGATTGCGAATCTGGATCAGTATAAATCCGGTGTGGCACTTTCAGATGCCAAAATGACAAAAGCAACTGCAAATGAAATTAAGACAATGCATACAAAATGTATGGGTCCTGATGATATGATTTCCAGTCTTTCTGGAGGAAACCAGCAGAAAGTTATTTTTGGAAAATGGCTGGAGAGGGATCCGCAGGTATTCATGATGGATGAACCGACAAGAGGTATTGATGTCGGGGCTAAATATGAAATTTATGAATTAATTATTAAAATGGCAAAACAAGGAAAAACAATCATTGTTGTTTCTTCAGAGATGCCAGAGATTCTGGGAATTACAAACCGTATCGGAGTAATGTCTAACGGACATCTTTCCGGAATTGTAAACACGAAAGAGACAAATCAGGAAGAGCTTTTAAGACTCAGTGCAAAATACCTATAATGAGGGAGATTGATAGATATGGCTAATGGAAACAGTAAGATCCTTACGGCAGAACAGGAAATGGAGCTGCTTCAGCCGATTAAGGATTATGTCGGGAAAATTCAGACAGAGATTGACGGCCTAAGAAAAGATGGTACAGATAAAGTTGTTGAAATTCAGAACGTTATAGACGGATTGAAAAGAGACAAAAGCCGGACGAAAAGTGAAAAAGATGCAGAGATTGCGAAACTTCAGGAGGCTTTGGGAAAAGCTAAGGCAGTAGAGGCGCAGAACAAAGATAAAGTATCTAAGTTGATTGCAGATGCAGAAAAATATTTGCAGGCACATTTTGATAAAGAATATTATCAGCCGGTTAAAGCAAGCTGTGATCAGGAAAAAGTACTTGCAAAAGAGCAGTATAAAGAGCGAGTTGCTAAGTTGGAAAAAGAGCATCAGCAAAATCTTTCTAAACTTTCTGATCATCAGGAAATTAAAGATGAAAAATATGTTCATAAAAACAGATTGTTTGATGCAAAAATGGAGCTGCATAAAAATCTTCAGGAAGTTAAAGACAGAAGACATGCTGCATTTTCATACAAATATCATTTAATCGATCTGCTCCGTATGTCAAGATTTACATTCGGAGAAACGATGGCTCAAAGATGGGAAAACTATAAATATACATTCAACCGCAGATCATTCCTTCTGCAAAATGGTTTGTATATAGCTATCCTTTTAATCTTTATTATTTTATGTATTATTACTCCAATGATAAAAGGATCACCGCTTCTTACATATAATAATGTATTGAATATTCTGCAGCAGGCTTCACCTAGAATGTTCCTTGCACTTGGTGTTGCTGCTCTGATCCTTCTTGCAGGTACAGACCTTTCCATCGGACGTATGGTTGGTATGGGTATGACAACAGCGACAATTATCATGCATCAGGGTATTAATACCGGTGGTGTATTTGGACATATTTTTGATTTTACTAGTATGCCCATCGTTGCAAGAATCGTTTTGGCATTAGTAGCTTGTATTGTATTATGTACATTCTTTACTGCTATTGCAGGATTTTTCACCGCGAAGTTTAAGATGCATCCATTCATTTCAACAATGGCGAACATGCTTGTTATTTTCGGTCTTGTTACTTACGCAACAAAAGGTGTATCTTTCGGTGCAATTGAGCCTACAATACCAAACATGATTATACCAAAGATCAATGGTTTCCCAACTATTATTATCTGGGCAGTAGCAGCTATTGCAATTGTATGGTTTATCTGGAATAAAACAACATTCGGAAAGAATCTGTATGCAGTCGGCGGAAATCCGGAAGCAGCAGCAGTTTCTGGTATTTCCGTATTTGCAGTAACAGTAGGCGCCTTTGTTCTTGCCGGAATTCTTTACGGATTTGGATCCTGGCTGGAATGCGTGAGAATGGTTGGTTCCGGATCTGCAGCATATGGACAGGGATGGGAAATGGATGCGATTGCAGCCTGTGTTGTAGGTGGTGTATCCTTTACTGGTGGTATTGGTAAAATATCCGGTGTCGTAGTCGGTGTATTTATCTTTACAGCACTTACATATTCTCTTACAATCCTTGGTATTGACACAAACCTTCAGTTCGTGTTCTCCGGTATCATCATTCTTGTAGCGGTAACATTGGACTGTCTGAAATATGTTCAGAAGAAATAAATAATACTGGTTTGACATGCAATCATTTAAAGAGGGTATCCCCAGGTCATCAAATGGCTGGAGGTTACCCTCTTTTTAAATCTGTAAATGTTTACAAATAGTTTTGCTGGTTGCTATAATAATAGCAACTATTTCGTTATTGTCGATGGATATAGGCAGATTGATATTAGATACATAGGAGAGAATTATGGATAAATATACCGTCCTTTTGGTGGATGATGAAGAAGAAGTAATACAGGTCATTATGAAAAAGATCAATTGGGAAGGTCTTGGATTTTCCGTGATCGGATATGCAAACAATGGCGTAAAAGCATTTGAGATGGTGGAGGAATTCCAGCCGGATGTGGTTATGACAGATATCAGGATGCCATACATGGATGGAATGGAGTTAGCTGGACGAATCAAGGAAGAATTTCCGGCAACAAAACTTTTGATTTTCACTGGATTTGATGAATTTGAATATGCTAAGGAAGCGGTTCATCTGGAGGTAGAAGAATATATTTTAAAACCGGTTAACTCAGTGGAACTTACCAATGTTTTTACTCAATTAAAAATAAAGCTGGATCAGGAAATCAGTGAGAAAAGAAATACGGAAATTCTGCAGACTTATTATTTGGAATCGTTGCCCCTTCTGCAGGCAAACTTCTATTCCACTTTAATAGAAGGAAGGATTATGGAGGGAGATATTCCAAAATATCTTAAAGATTATCAAATTTCTCTGGAAGGTCCCTGCTTTTGCTGTGTTGTAATTCATACATCTTCGAGACAGGTTCCTCCAAATATGAATCCGGTACTTTTGGCTACTTCGGTCCAAAAGCAGGCAATGGAACGGTTGGGCGAAGAATGGCAACCAAAATATTTTTCATATTTGGGAAATTTAGTTATGATTGCACAGTTGAAAAACGAAAATGAAGTGTCAGACCTGACAGATGAGTGCGATCGGTTCTGTCGATATGCCCGCCGTATGATTGGTGCAGTCGTTATTATAGGAGTTGGACAGGTGTGCAGGAATATTATGGAATTGTCACAATCCTATATTGGAGCCAGAGAGGCGGTCTCCTACCGCGCTATATATGGCGCTTGCAGAGCTATTAATATTAAAGAAATTGTTCCTTCTGAGACAGCAAGGGTTGTAACAACAAATGAGGTGGAATTGTCGGAATTATTTAAAAAAATCCGTATCGGGTCGCCTCAGGATGTAACAGATGCAGTGAATAATTATATGGATCATATGTCTTTTCCCGATAAATCTTTGCAGTATCATCATATTGCTGTCATGGAGTTAGTAAGTGCGTTGTATCGTTTTGTATTTAATAATGATCTGGTGATTGAAGAGTTTTCTGGAGATATGAGGAAACTATACAGTAATCTTTTAGATTTGGAGCCTGATGCGCTGAGAAGATGGCTTACAGATATCAGTCTTGATTTTCGGGAAAATTTGATTAATGCCAGAAGCCGTTCCAGTAAATCTTTTGTATTCAGGGCCAAGGAATATGTCGATAATCACTACTTTGAGGAAGATTTGGCGCTGGACAGTATCTGTGATTTACTGGGTGTGTCAAACTCCTATTTCTCTACAATTTTTAAAAAAGAGACAGGACAGTCGTTTATTGGCTATCTGACAAGCTATCGGATGGAAAAGGCTGCACATTTGCTTTTGGAAACTGGAGAGAAAAGTTATATGATAGCAAAAAGTGTGGGTTATGCTGATCCAAACTATTTTAGTTATGTATTTAAGAGACAGTTTGGAGTATCCCCATCAAAATATAGAACGGAGCAGGCGGAAAAGTGAAGGAAAAATATGTCGGATATTTACACAAATTGAAGCCAAGAGGAATTCAGTCTATTTTGATGATTGTTCTTTCTGTAATCTCTATTTCAATAATGGTAATTTTAGGGCTTATTTTATACTTGCGATTCTCCACCTTATCCAGAGAAGATATGGTGCAGAGTACTCAAAAGCTGACGGAACAGGCCGGTGAAAGTCTGGAGGACTATCTGGTCAGTATGCGTCAGATATCAGATGTCATGTATTATAATGTGATTAAGTCAAATGACTTCTCCGGTCAAAATCAAGTGATTCAGGACGGAATGAATCTTTTGTATGAAACAGACCGTGAAAATTTAAGAAGTGTTGCTTTATACAATAGTTATGGAAGTCTTATGGCAGCAGAGCCTGTAGTGTCTGAGAAGGCTGATCCGGATGTAACACAGCAGGATTGGTATAAGAAAGCTATGGAGGAGGTAGAAAATGTACATTTTTCTACACCCCATATCCAAAATTTGTTTGATGATAACAGTCTGCGTTATTACTGGGTTATATCTTTAAGTCGTGCAGTGGAGATTACAGAAAACGGAGCTACCCGGCTGGGAGTTCTTCTGGTAGATATGGACTATTCGGGAATTTCACGGATGATGAATAAATTAAATACTGCTAACAATGGACAGTATTATTATTTGTGTGACAGTAATGGAGAGATCATTTATCATCCTCGTCAGATTCAGATTAGTGATGGAATTACCAGTGAGAATAGCAGGGATGCTGCAAAATACAAGGACGGAGTTTATGATGAACAATTTGAAGGTGAGAGAAGAAAAGTAGTTGTCAATACAATAAGCTATACTGGTTGGAAACTGGTAGGAGTGATTCCTTATTCTACATTTAATCATGGTATGATAGATATCCGGTATTTTAGTGTGATGCTTATTTTGGTAATGATTATGATGTTGTGTGCCATTAACCGGGTTGTTTCGCAAAGGATATCCAGACCTGTTCTTCAATTGGATGAGTCGGTTCGAGAATATGAAGCTGGTAAGAAGCCAGAAATTTATATTGGGGGATCGCCGGAGATTCGGCATCTGGGGCAGTCTATCCAGAGTTCATATGAGCAGATTGATCATTTAATGAAGGAAATTGTTCTGGAACAAAATGAACGAAGAAAAAGTGAGCTGGATGCGCTGCAGAGTCAGATCAATCCACATTTTTTATATAATGCTTTGGAATCTATTACCTGGATGGTAGAAGGAGAGCGAAATGAAGAAGCTGTATTTATGATTTCCCAGCTAGCTCGTCTGTTTCGCATAAGCCTTTCCAAGGGACGTACCGTAATTAGTATTCAAAATGAGCTTCAACATGCAAAAAGTTATATGAATATTCAAAAGGTACGATATAAAAATACATTTTCAGTGAAATTTGATGTAGATGAAGAAATTTACTCTTATTGCACGGTAAAATTGATCCTTCAGCCAATTTTGGAAAATGCTATTAACTATGGCGTCAGCAGTATGGATGATTGTGGAGAAATTCGGGTAACCGGACGAAAAGAGGGGGAAATGATTATTCTTGCAGTGGAAGATAATGGACTTGGTATGTCAGAAGAGGAAGTGGAATTTGTACTTACTGACAGCAACAGAATTCATAAGCACGGTTCAGGAGTAGGATTAATTAATGTCAACAATCGGATTCAGATTTTGTTTGGTAAAGAATATGGACTTGTAATAGAAAGTGAGCCTGATGAGGGAACGAGAGTTTCCATTCGTATTCCGGCAATACCGTATACAGAAGAAAACGGTAAGATTTTGGAAAAGGGCTACATACTAAGTAAAGAGAAAATAGAAGAAAAGGCAAAGGAAATCAAAGATGAAGAATGACAAAAAAACGTTTATTCTGATTGAAGCGGTGTTGGCAGTACTTATTCTCGTGCTGGCGGTTGTTATGATTAGTGAGAAGAATCAGGATAACAGATATAAGATTTCGGTTGTTGTTCCAAATTCCGATGACAGGCAGTGGTCAGCGTTTAAATATGGTTTAAGAATGGCGGCGGCTGACAATAATATAGAGATGTCAGTAGCAAGTACAGCAGGTACATTGATTGCCACAGAGGAAGAGCGTCTGATTCGGGATGAGATCCAAAACGGAGCAGATGCAGTGATCATATATCCAGTCCCGGGAGAAGAGACGGAAGAAATGTTGGAAGGGATATGGAAAAAAGTTCCTGTTATGCTGGTGGGTTCTACTTTAATGGCTGATAAGAAATCAGAGTTTCCTGTAACTGAGCCGGATCATTATGCAATGGGAAAAGCTTTAGGTGAGGAGCTGATAAAAGATTACGAAGGCAAGCTAGACGGTAAAACCCTGGGAATTATTTCTGAATCAACAGATTCTGCTGCGGTGATCAGTCGGGAGAGAGGATTCCGAGATGCGTTGGCAGATTGTAATGTCAGAATCAGATGGGCGGTTGGTCATCCTTTTACGGAAGGCGAAGAGAGTTTTCTTGGAGTACAACCGGCAGTAGATATTATTGCTGCTCTGGATGACAGTAGTCTGACAGCCGCAGGCGAGTGTGCAGCTTCAAATGGTCTCCATGGCGCAAGGATTTATGGGATTGGAAATTCTACGGATGCTGCTTACTATCTGGATACTGGTGTAGTGGAATGTCTATTGGTGGCAGATGAATTTAATGTGGGATATCAGAGCTTGAATGAAGTTGCAAAGGAATTGGACGATTATTTGCATCAGATGGAGAGTACAGAAGTTTCGTATACTGTTATTCGTAAGGAAAATCTGTTTTCCAAAGAGAATCAGGAGATCCTTTTTACGATGAGTCAATAGAAAAAGAGAGGACAAATAATGAGAAAAAAGAGAGTTTTGTCAGCAGGAATCATTTTGGGGATGACAACCCTGCTTCTAACCTCGTGTGGAGATCAGCAGGAAAATGAGGCAGATCGGCTTTATATTGGAGTTACTTATTATAATCAAAGTGATACCTTTTTAACTGAGATGCTAGATTCTTTTAAAGAGCAGTTAAAGGAGATAGAAGTTGGGGGTGTGGAGCCTGCTGTAACAATCAGAGATGCAGCCGGATTGCAGAGAACACAGAATGATCAGGTGAAAGAACTCATTGATGCAGGCTGTAATGTTCTTTGTGTCAATTTGGTGGATAGGGCAGATCCTTCGGATATTATTGACTTGGCAAGGGAAAGTAATGTACCTATTATTTTTTTTAATCGGGAACCTGTGGCAGAGGACCTCATGCAGTGGGATCAGCTGTATTATGTAGGTGCAGATGCACAGCAGTCAGGAGTTATGCAGGGGGAACTGGCAGCAGAAGCTATATGGGAAAACAGTAACATTGACCGCAATAAGGATGGAAAGATTCAATATGTTGTACTGGAAGGTGAAGCAGGACATCAGGATGCGATTATCCGTACAGAAAATTCTGTAGATACATTGAATGAAAAAGGGATAGAGTTGGAAAAGCTAAGTTATGAGATTGCAAACTGGAGTCGGGCACAGGCTGAAAATCGGATGGAACAACTGATAGGTCAGTATCAAAATCGCATTGAACTGGTCTTATCTAACAATGATGATATGGCATTGGGAGCAATTGATGCTTATGAAAAACTGAATTACAGTGAAAGCTCCAAACCGGTGATTTTCGGTATAGATGGTACGGATGTAGGACTAAAAGCAATCCGGGATTCCAAGCTTACAGGAACGGTATATAATGATAAAGAGGGACAGGCAGGAATGATGGCTAAGCTGGCAGCAGCGCTTGTATCAGGTGAGGGAATGGAAGATCTTCCACTTGAAAATGATCGATATATTTTTATCCCTTATTTTAAAGTCACTGATCAGAACATAGAATATCTTTTAGGGGAGGAAAATATCAGTCCTGAAGTAGAGTAGACGAAGAGGAGAAAAAACAGATATAATGAGCAAATTTGACATTTTATGACTTATAAGTTAGAATAAATTGATAAATTACATCGAAGAATCGGATATCCTAAAAAGGAAAGAAAAAGGGAAGGAGATTATGAGATGTATAAAAAAGGTTCTAAGGGCTGGTTTAAACACGGGGATTTTCTTGTGTTGGATATAATCTGCCTGCATATTGCTTTTACACTGGCTTATGTAATAAGGCATGGTTTTATCAATCCGTATAGAATAGAAGTATACCGTAGTATGGCTATTTTCCTTACTATGGCAGATATTATGATAATTTTCCTTTTTGAGACATTGAAAAATGTACTAAAGCGAGGATATTATAAGGAATTTTCAGCTGTTGTTCAGCAGACTCTTATATTGGAACTTCTGGCCACACTTTATCTGTTTAGTGTGCAGGATGGTTTTCTTTATTCACGAATCACTCTGTATGCTATGGGGCTTATTTATCTGTTGGTGACCTATTTCGTGCGGCTCGGCTGGAAACGTGTACTGCGAAAAAAAATCAAAGAAGAGCGGACATCTCTTATCATTATTACGACAGAAGCAATGGTAGATTCTGTTGTTCATGAAGTTACAGACTACAGTTTTGAGCGGTACAAACTGGCGGGAATTGTCGTAATTGATAAAGATATGGAAGGACAAGTTGTTGATAAAATTCCGGTTGTTGCTACAGTGAGGACGGCAGCAGATTTTGTATGTCGGGAATGGGTGGATGAAGCACTTGTTGTTATGCCCCCAAGAGATCCTTTGCCGGAACAGTTGATTAATCAGCTGAATGAGACGGGAATTACTGTGCATATTAATGTAGGTCAGCTTCCGGAATTTGAGGGAAAAAGGCAGTTTGTAGAAAAGATTGGCCGATATACGGTTCTTAGTACAAGCATCAATTATGCAACAGATAAACAGCTTTTGGGAAAGAGGATACTGGATATCATCGGAGGAATTGTAGGCTGCCTTATTACAGGAATCTTATTCATATTTATTGCACCTGCAATTAAGAAAGAATCACCGGGGCCTGTATTTTTTAAGCAGACAAGAATCGGAAAGAATGGCCGTAAGTTTAAAATGTACAAATTCCGGAGCATGTATATGGATGCAGAGGAACGGAAAAAAGAGTTGATGGATCAAAATAATGTAAAAGATGGTATGATGTTTAAGATGGATTTTGATCCAAGAGTTATTGGGAATAAAATTCTTCCGGATGGTCAGAAAAAAACGGGTATCGGAGATTTTATTCGAAGGATGTCTTTAGATGAGTTTCCTCAGTTTTTCAATGTACTAAAAGGGGATATGTCCTTGGTGGGTACAAGACCGCCTACTTTGGATGAATGGGAAAAATATGAGCTTAGACATCGGGCAAGGCTTTCTATTAAACCCGGGATTACCGGACTTTGGCAGGTAAGTGGACGCAGCAATATTATGGACTTTGAAGAAGTCGTACGTTTAGACAAACAGTATATTACTGAGTGGAGTATGGGACTGGATTTTCGAATCCTTTTTAAAACCCTTGAGTCAGTTATTAAAAGAGACGGAGCAAAGTAATTTGCTCCGTCTCTCAGACTGTAGACAAAGTCCCCGGTTTACACCGGGGCTTTTCTATTGCAGTTAT
>JAHZAV010000032.1 GCA_019423745.1 Lachnospiraceae bacterium | reverse complement strand
TACAGTGACTTGTCGCCAGTTTCCTAACTTGACATTCGCTCCACGGAAAACCTGTCACTTCGGACAGCAACCTCACGCTTCACAGCTATCATGTCACAGCTTTTTTATTATATCTGATATACCTTTTATTTTCAAGTACTTTTTTTATTTTTTTTAGATTTCCTTATTATATGCTCTTTTTTCTTCGCTCTACCTTTTTTTACTTGTATTCTTTCTTCACTTCCGTTACTATGAACAGGCAGAACACATCTGTGATAGATAGATATTATACCACATCAAAAGAAATACTTGCAATTTATAATAAGGAAAGGATTTTTATGGACATAAAGAAATGGACGGTTATGCTTACCGTCGACGATTACGGAAGTTTCACACGGGCAGGTGAAGTTCTTGGTTACACCCAGTCCGGCATCACCCAAATGATGAAAGCATTAGAAAAAGAAGTAGGATTTTCCCTTTTTATTAAGGACAAAAAAGGTGCGGCACTCACACAGGAAGCTCGCGCGCTCATTCCATCTGTCCGTGCACTCCTAAATGCAAATGAAGTAGTACGGCAGGAAATAGCTTCTCTGAAAGGCGCACACGAGGGCACTATTACCATCGGAACTTACTTAAGTTGTTCCATTCATTGGATCCCTCAAATCATCCGAAAATTTCAGCGCCATTATCCGGATATCCACTTTCGCATCATAGAAGGGTCAGAAGGCGAACTACCTGATTGGATTCAGGAACGCCGTGTAGATATCGGTTTTTTGAGTCGCCAGCCAGCTCATCATTACCAATTCCTCCCTGTGATGGATGATGAGTTATTTGTCGTACTTCCTGACGGTCATCCTCTGGCATCATATAACGAAATCCCCATTGAAACACTCAACGGCATTCCTTTTGTTGTTACAGAATATGATCCAGACAGCGATATCCATCGACTTCTGAAAGATTATAAAATCACACCCGATATTCGTTTTGTTTCCATTAACGAATTTTCCGTTCTATCTATGGTTGAACATGGTTTGGCTCTCACAATCCTCCCCGGGCTTTTACTCCGCGGACAAAAAGGTAGTTTTTCTGTTCGCCGGGTAGCCCCCAGAGTCTTCCGTCAACTTGGGCTAGCTTACACTTCTTTTGAAGAACTCTCCCCCGCTTCGCGGATCTTTTTGGAGTATGCAAAGGATTTCCTATTGGAAGATTAGCACGTACATAACTTTTTTTAATGTTATCATTACTATTTTTAATGTTTCCATTGACTTTACTTCTATTAAAGAATATACTATATAAGAGGTTTAATTTAAAAGGGCACTCTCATTATGAGAGTGCCTTTTTTGTCTCAGAACACAAAGCGGCAGAAGGGACATTATAACCCCTTCTAAAACCACCGCTGGAAAGGATGTAAGCTTATGAGTAATCAAAGTAACACAGGTAACCGACAATGGAATTCAAGATTTGGCTATATCATGGTGGCAGCCGGTGCAGCTATCGGCCTTGGAAACATCTGGAGATTTCCTTATCTTGCCTATCAGGGAGGCGGTGGTGTTTTCCTAATTGTATATATTATTATCATTGCGCTCATGGCCCATCCAATGGTGGAAATGGAGAGCGCTATTGGACGCCATACATCGTTAGATACCGTAACATGCTTTGAAAAAATCAATAAAAAATGGGGATTCGCCGGATGGATTGCCAATATATGCACCCTTATGATTTGTATGTATTACGTAGTAGTCGGTGGGTGGGTTCTCAAATACGCAATCCAATATATTGTAAGTGGCGATTTCGGCACAGACCGACAGGCTTATTTTGATAGCTTTACCAGTTCATCTGTAGAACCCATCATTTGGGCACTATTCATTTTAATACTCGTATCTGTTCTTCTTTTATTTGGCATTACAAACATTGTTGAAAGAATTACCAAAATTATTATGCCTGCACTTTTTGTCTTTTTGATTATCTGCGGTATTTGGGCATTGACCGTAACCGAAGATGCCATGGCAGGACTAAAATTTTATTTACTCCCCGACTTCAGTAAGTTCAATTTTACCGTTTTTTCCCAGGCAGCAACGCAGGTACTATTCTCCGTCGGTATCGGCTGGGGTATTTACGAAACTCTTGGCGCCAACATTCCAAAAACTAATAATTTAAAGAGTGATGCAATTCTTGTATCTATTTTCGATACCGCCGCTGCAATTTTAGCCGGTTTTGTAATTGTTCCTTCTGCATTTGCCGGTGGCGTAGATCTCCAAAGCGGTCCCAGCCTGATTTTCATCGTTATGACCGACATTTTCGGCAAATTGCCCGGAGGTCGAATTATAGGAATTTGTTTCTTCCTTTCTGTACTTTTTGCAGTTATCTCTTCCTTATTTACTTTCTTTGAAATTTCTATACGTACATTTGAAGATAACCGACATATGGGCAGAAAAAAAGCAACTATATTGACAGCCGCTATTATTGGCGTCGGAAATATCATAGTATCTCTTGGCTTCGGTGTGTTAAGCGGGCTAAAACTACCATGGCTTGACGCACATGGCATAACCATGTTGGGAATTTACGACTGGCTTGATACTTTTACCGGCTATCTCCTTCTTCCCATCGGTTGTCTTCTTGTCTGCATATTTGTCGCTAAAGTTTGGGGCTTCAAAAACTACGAAAAGGAGTTGACCAACAACAACCAATTCGGCCGTCTTACTACGTTTGACAAAATTCGCACAACAATTATTGTCCCCATATTCATGATAATCATTTTCCTGAATGTATTCGGATTCCTCAAATAACAATATTATACTTTTTTACCTGCTTTTTTATAGAAGCCTTTATACATTTTCTATAAATCCAATTGACTTTTTCAATAGATATTGGTAAAATAGGATATGGATACAGACAATATTTTAACAAACTGATGAAGACAAATCGGGGTGTTTTCATCATCCTATAATCGCAGTATATGCAGTGGATATTGTTTGTCTATTTTTTTATGGTATATTGTGACGGCATTCTTTGCCATAGTCTGTCGGCACTGAATATACTGCAGTGGCAGTTTAAACTGCCGTTTTAACTCAACAACTACATATAGTATTTTTAATCTGGAGGGATGTTTTTATGGCAATGTACATCATGAAGGGGTTATGTGTAATCGGCATTATCCTGAACGTTGTTCTTATGTGGAGAAAGAATAAAGAACTCCGCGCTAACACAGAGAAGGATCCTGGAACCGGTTTGACCGGCGAGGAACTGTGGCAGAAAGGTAAACAGCCAAAGAATCTTATTGCAACATGTATTACAGGTTTTGTTGCAAACTTCCTTGATACTTTAGGTATTGGTTCTTTCGCTCCATCTTCCGCATCATTCAAACTGACAAAGTCTGTTGACGATATTCTCGTTCCTGGTACTTTGAACGTTGGTGATACTGTTCCTGTATGTGTGGAAGCATTTTTGTTCTTCGGTTTCGTAGAAATGGATATCCTTACATTGGTACTGATGATTGCAGCATCTGTTGTTGGTTCCTTTGTAATGGCTGACATTGTAACAAAGTTCGACAGAAAGAAAGTTCGTTACGCACTGTTTGTTGGTCTTTTCATTCTGGCTTCTGTAGTTCTTATGAAGAATCTGGGCGTTGGTCCTTTCGGTACACAAGGTACAGAACTTGGACTTAGAGGTGGAAAGCTTGTTATCGCAGTTGTTGGTAACTTTGTATTTGGTGCTCTTATGAGTATCGGTGTTGGTCTTTATGCACCATGTATGGCTATGGTACTTGCACTCGGAATGGATGCCGGATGCGCATTCCCGGCTATGATGGGATCTTGTGCATACCTGATGGCATTCGGTAATGGTCCTAAGTTCATCGCTCAGGGAAGGTACGATATGGTAGCTTCCTGGACACAGGCAATTTTCGGAGCAATCGGTGTATATGTAGCTTACGCGTTTGTAAGCAGCCTTCCACTTGATGTTCTTACAAAGGTTATCGTTGTTATCGTTTACATTACAGCGTTCCTGTATCTGCATGATGCAATCAAGAAAGGTTCAGCAGCTTAATATTTTATATAGTTGAAAACGCAAACAAAGAGCTTAGGTATTATACCTAAGCTCTTTTTATCAGTTATTTTCTAAACTTTCTATTTCTTTTTTTCCTGCTGCATTCTCATATCCGTTATATGCGCCTGTATCTGTCTCAAAGTTTCCTTAAAAATATTAATCGGGGTAGATGGTTTCCATCTGTAATCTGCCCCACTCTTCTCAAGAATAAAATCACGGAACTCCTTCGCATCTCCCACCTCAAAATTATTCATAGGCAAAATCAAAAGATCTTCCTCATTCATTCCTATATAGTAGTTCTTTTCATCTTCCCACACACGGTATATGGTTTTATAGTATCCCGTATTTTCAACTTCGCCGTCTTTTTCAACTCTTACACCCGTATTTCCGAAAAAATATATAATCTCCTCATCCACTTTTACCTTTGGATCGTTCTTTGTCATCCATACAGAAATATTAGAGCGAAACAGCGCCATAATCATCAAAAGCGCCCCAACACTATAAGCAATAATTTCTCCCGGTAATGCAATAGCCCCTTTAGCTATTACAGGAAGTATTGCCAACAAAACTCCTGTCACAAACATATTCATAGATACCCTTGGGTGCTTTACCTTATTTACAAATTGTATATATGTCTTTATCATACTTGTATCCCGGCAGGTACGCACCACATATTTATTTTTTCTGGGGTCAGTTATCTCCCTCTGCTCTTTTATTTCCATTTCCAGTTTTCAACACCCTCCATTTCTTTCATCTTCAGATACAATCTTCGCACCATATTGTAATCATTATACCATATTTCTCTCCTTTTTTCCATTTTGTCCTCCGTTTCTACAGACAAAATCCATCATGAAATACATACAAACAAAATTTGTATATTTCTTTTTTAGTTGTATAAAAATACAAAATTACTATTTTTTTATTTTTGGTCGTTGACACCCCAAAAAAGAAATGGTATATTATGTACAACCTAATGGTTGCAATTGCAGTTAATCCAGGGCCGATCATTTTCCCCAAGAATGGTCCTGCCTAGGTAACTACAATTTATATATACTTTTCTCCAACAGGAGATCTTTCCCCAGCTTTGTATATATACAAAACTGCAATGCAACGAGGAAAAACCTCTCAATGACATACCAAAAAGAAAGGGCACGACATTTAATGTCGTGCCTTTTCTTTTGCACAGTTTCCTGTTAACCGCACATATTCAGGTACACGCCTGCTTATTTTCCTTCCATTTTCCTCATTTTCAGCTTCAAAAGTGCAGTTGCTTTCCTACAATCAAGCTCGACCATATTGTTTTCCCCAACCACATTGGTCTCTGTACCGTCTGCACTCTTATTAATATCCACAATTCCGTCCAGATAGTCATTAACTACGACAAATTGTGCTACTGTTCCGCTAAAATTCAGTCCTGTCACCGCAATTCCACGAGTTCCAAGTTGCTCGCAAGTATTTGTAAAATCAACATCACTATTTCCCCATCCATCAGAAGAAATAATAACTCCGTCAGCACGCATCGCTTCTGCCCACACAGCAGTTCTTGTACCTACCAGCATCTTATCTTCATTATCGTCCGGTGTTCCTACAATAATAATTCCCATCAAATCAAGATCTGTATCACTGGAAACAACATCAAGCAACGGGTCTCTGAAATGATGGAGAGATGTTTCTTTTGTTGACGGTCCAATACCCATACCATTCACCTCCTACTGCATAGAACGGATAATTCCATCTCGGTATTCGTTTGGCGTAACAAGTATCGGCATATTTCCCATATCAATAATGGATCGCCCGCCTTCCACACCAGACGGTTCCTTTGCAAACAAATGTGTATCGTACATTGCCCCTTGTCCTGCAACCTGTTTTACAATAAGCACTCTCTTCTTTCCAGGTCTCACAATATCATGATACTCATGTCGTTCTGTACATTTATCACCTTTAAACTTTTTCAGCTTATCCCTATAAGTCTGAATAAAATTATCGCAAGCTCTGTGTGCCGCCGTCGGGCCTGGACGTTCCTGTCCCATTCCCTCTTTTAATGTAACATCAAAAGAAATAATGTAATCGTCGTCACCCGGAGTACCTGCACGATTCAAATAGAGCTGATCTTTCAAATTTCCTTCTGAAGAGCCAAATTCATGCGTCTGTTTTCCAACAGTATCTACTCCTGTCAACATTACATAAACGCCTGTAACTGTATGTGTAATACCTTCTCCTAATTTCCCCAAAACTTTTGTTGAAATCGGGATGATATCCATGATCGTATTCGTCCATCTATCATGATCACCCGGTTTAATAATCTGTATATCAATCTTTTCAATATACTCTTCTTGGGCAACCAGTTGGTCAATCATCTCTTTGCTTACTGTCATATGTCCATCTACATTGATGTCATTATGTTCTCCCCATTCCACATCTGTCATGTGGAATGCCTTAATAACCAGACGTCTTAAATCTGTTTCGTTCCCTACCATTGTTTCACCTCCAACAGTATATTTTTAAAAAGGGCAGATGTATAAATACATCTGCCCACATATTGAATATTGTATTTCGCTTATTCTGAATATCTATCAGATATTAGATCTTAGCAACATATTCGAATGGCAGTGGTACGATTGTTCCAGGTGTGGAAATCTTTACTAACTGCTCAAGAGTAGCTTTCACAATCTGTGTCTGCTGTTCTACGTTGTGAGGACCACCCGCATTAGCACCCATAGGTACCAACGGAGCTACCGCACGAGGTGTACCGGTCTGACGAACAACCGGTGGAAGAGCTGCAATAATAATTGTTGGAATTCCAGCTTCTTCAATTGCTCTCTGCACCAATACTGCAGAGCGGTGGCAAGTACCTCATCCAGCTGTGAGGATAACTGCATCTACGTCCTCTTCTTTAAACATCTGTGCGATGGCCGGTCCAGTTTCACCTTTAAATTTCTCCTGGTTTCCACCACCACCCATGAATCCTGCATGAACCGGAGCACAAGCTCTGATAAATCCTTCTGCAGCTAATTCATGAATTCTGTCAATCGGGAACATACAGTTGATGTCTTTGTTAACATCACTGTTGTCATATCCACCATGTGAAACCATCAGTTCACTGGATGGTGTTGTGTTCTCTATTTTTCTCCATGTGAAGTCACCAGCAAGATTGAATCTTTCCTGATCTTTCTTGTGAACACCAGCAGCTGTTGCAAGAGCAATAGACATATCTTTTAACTCTTTTGTTACAGGTGTCCATACAGCCGGAGGAGTAATAGGAACGAAAATTTCAGATTGCAAACCTTTAACAACCGTTAAACTCATTTTGAAACCTCCTTATTATCCATTTGCCCGCGCATCTCTTTTTGTTTGCGCCGTTCTTTTTCTATATTGCTGACATATTTCTCATTTATCTCCGGGCCCAGCTGCTCCGGGAAACTCATGTTCCATCCTACTTCCTGACCCACCTTGGGTTCAGTATCACAGATAAACATCCGCTTCGGGGCTTTAAAGAAACCAAGCCTTCCTTTCAGGTCTACGCTGATGCTGCAATCATCAACATCAACGACAACGCCTTCCATGTAAATGATTCTGTCACCATAATGCAAACGTTCGTTATTCATTAAACCGCCTCAGATTAGTCGTATTTTTCCTTACGTTTCTGGCTCATCGGTAAGGACTGCTCATTTTCAACAAGTTCTACTTTCTTGTTGTATGCAGCTTCGATCAGCTCTACGTTTGTAGATTTAACGTTCGGATTCCACTTCTTCTCTGCAGCTTTAACTTCTTCACCAGCCATAGCTGTCTTCAGCATTGCGAGTGCACGTACTGCATCTTCCTCACACAGAGTATTGCATCCGAGAACCTCGTTTTCAATACCGGACTCTGATTTGTTGTTATCAACCATGTAGCTCATGTACTTGTTACCAACAACGAGAGCTCCCTGTACTGCACAGTAGGACATACCTACAACCGGGATTCCTCTCATACCGATCTGCTCGATATGGCTTGCAAAGTCGATGTGGTTATTTCCGAAACCTTCTGTTGTAACGAAAGCTCCGTCAGCATCCATCATCTCTACTGTGTGTCCAACACGTTTGGATACATAGAATTTTTCAGCATTGATCTGTGGGCTTCCTACGAATACAACGCCGCAAAGGTCAACTTCCGGATCATGAAGTGCTTCAAGAACCAATGGCTCTCTCCAGTAATGTCTGGACATCTCTTTAGATGCAGGTCCGATACATGTAAGTGCATGGATACATCCATCAAGAACTTCCAATGGAGATACACATACAGGAACGTTTCCTAAGTCAACGTTAGCTCTTGCTCCAAGAACACCAACCGGCTCTACCGGAAGGATGAAGTTGTCATGCATAGCTCCCTGTCCCATGATCTCTTTAACGATAACAACTTTCTTCTTACCAGGACGACGAACCTGTTTCAGCTCCTGTGTCTCTGCAACAAGGCTTTCATCCAGTTCTTTCATTACTTCACGGATTTCCTGTGTAATGATATCAAAAGCTGTATGTGCAGCCATAGGTCCACGGCGCTCCATGTTTGTCTTTTCCTGAATTACAATGTTACCTTTGATAAAGATTTCGCCTTTATCTGGGCATCCCGGACGTCCCCACATAATGTTTTCATCCAGATATCCTTCAGAAGATCCGAACTCACCAATCTGAACTCCGCCTTCATCTGTACCTGTCAGCATCATAACAACACCGTCCAGAACTCTTGTCACACCTGTACCAAGGTCAGCGTCTCCTTCTTTTGTAGCGATCGGCTGAACATCCATGATAGTCTCAGAATATGTGTGATACTGGTCAGGAGTAATAATTTCCAGATGGAAATCTTTTACAAGTTCCTGATCTGCAATAACTTCAGCTTCAATGCCTTCACGAATGTAAAGAGTTGTTCCTTCAATCTTTGTCTCCGGTCCTCTCTTAACTTCAGTAATCTTAAAATGTTTTCTTGTCAGGCTTCTAACAACCTTTTCCTCTCCAGCTTCTTCTGCCGGAGCTGCTCCTGCAACTGCTGCTTCTGCACCTGCCGGTACTGGTACAGCTGCTGCTCCGCCTGCTCCAAGAGCTCCTACCGGGATTTCAAGATCAATATCTTTTCCTTCTCCGATATGAATTCTTAATGTTCCACCTGCCACCGGTGCTGGTGCTACTGGTGCTGGTGCAGCTGCTGGTGCCGGTGCAGCTTCTTCTGCTTCTTCCTCTGCTGCCGGTGCTGTTGGAGCTTTTGCTCCCTCTACCTTATCAGCAGTAAGTGGGCAAAGAGAATCGCAAGTTTCTTTCAATTTTGCACCTAAAACTTCTTCGATGGTCAGACAACCATCCAGGTTCAATAATCCTGAATCTACAAGATCGTCAAAAATTGCCGGATCTTCCAGATTCGCTGGTTCGATTGTAATGCCGCCTTCGGCTCTGCAACACAATACCGCAGGATCATGAGCATGTTCTTTAGCTGTTTCAGCTGTGATTGACATATTGTTTTCCCTCCTTGTTTTTGTTACTTCCAGGCGTCTCTTTATTTAAAGAAACATCCAGATTGTCTCATCCGCGCAATGCACGGACAAAGGTGTATATATACAACCGCTGACAGACGAAAATACCTCTCCATCTTTTCATAAGTCTGTGAAAGAATCGGGGGCCCTCCACAGACCCTGTCCGCGGTAGTAATACCTATATTTGATTAAAAATCAATCTCCTGACTTACCTCTTTAGAAATCTTTAATGTTCTGTACAGAGGATGTCCAATTGTTCTCATAACATGGTCTGTCTGGTGGAATACTTTAAGTCCCATCTTTGGTCCAGACGCCATAACAGTATTGGAACAGTCAGAACAGTTACCAATAATAATGTATTCACATTTGTCCTTTTTAAACTGCAGGTTGTTTTTCACCTGTCCAGGACAATTTCCAGGTCTTAAACATTTCAACGGTGCACCCGGCTTACTTTCAATAGCCTGTTTACATTTGCACACTGATACAACATTTCCATTCATCTTTCCAGCAATCTCACGCATACGCTCTTCATTTCCACCGCATGCACAGACAAGGATACCAACATTAGCTCCGTGGAGATCCGGGAATTCTCCTGTTACCAGAATTGCTCCTGTAGTCTTTGTAGTTGGCGCATCCAGATCAGTAGATTTACCTGTGAAAGCGCCTCCCATGATAATCTCTCCATACACACCGTCAATACCGCCGGCCTTTTCAATCATTTCGCCTACGCTAACACCGATCGGCACATCCATGAATACATGAGCTTCATTTCCACCGTTCAGTTTTCCACGTACCGTCATATTCTTGCTGATACAAGGCTTTCTTTCATCAATAGCCTCTGCAACTTTTGCTGCTGTCTCTAAGTTAACAACAACAGATCTTGCTGCTGAAGGAAGCTGTGTCGGTGTAAGATTTACGCCAAGACATTCTCTTACTACTGCACGTTCCTCTCCCATCGGATAGATATCTGCCAACATATGAATGGAAATATCAGGTTCATTTTTCAGAGCTGCATCAAGAATTTTAATTGCTTTGTGGTGTTTTTTCTTAATTGCAAAAATCGCTTTATCTGCATTTGTAATCTCCATACAGTATTTCACACCACGAATAACTTTATCCGTCTGTTCTTCCAACTGCTGAATATTGTGTTCCAATCCCGGCTCACACTCTGCCGCATTTACCAAGATATAGCTATGCTCCAATTTGAAATCTGCCGGAAGTTCCGGGTTAATTTCTGCATCTAATTCAGCCATTGGCGTTTCTGCAAGATTAATGCTTAATTTTACGCCTGTCGGGAATCCGGCACCGCCCATTCCCACAATTCCGGCTTCTTTAACCATTTCCAACTTTGTTCCTTCCTTAATAGGAACAAATTCATCTTTCTGTTCCTCATCCGGTTTGATGATGATACTGTCAGCTGTCACTTCTTCTACCACACCATAAACACTGGAAAAAATATTTGCCCCAAGTCCAGTAGGCGTAGCAATCAAAGTACCTTTTTCTACCTTGTCCCCAGCTTTAACAATAGCCTCACAAGGTGCACCAACATGCTGACGCAATAAAATCTGTACGTTTCCCATGACATTCTTCTCCTTTTTTATTTTTTAAGCAAAAACAGAATCGTTTCACCAATTCCATTTACTTACTTTTCTCACCAAAAAAGTAGAAACCAATAGTTTTTCTCTATAATTAAATTCTGCGATATTTTTAACAGAATCTTGTTATTTTCTTGGCGGAGGCATGTGGGAATCGAACCCACCCAGGACGCTCCTAACGCCCAACACTGGTTTTGAAGACCAGGGAGCACACCAGTCACTCAACTACCCCCGTATTCACTTCGCGCCACTTAACAATAGCACAGCTTTCTCCATAATTCAAGCCTTTTTTGAACACTTTTATATTATCAAAAAAACATTGACTTTTCAAGGGTTTTACTCCATAATAGTTAATATAAATTAGACGACGTACTAGACGAGGTACTAGAATACGGTCTAATCGTTAATTTTGTGTCATTTTTATGGCATTTTTTGTATAAGACACAACGGAAATATGGGGATTTTCGGAGTGTTTTTATAAAAACTTATAGATTCTTTCTATAAGAAGAAATTATTTTATATTTTAAGGAGGTATTGATATGGAGTTAAAAGCTAACGTTAACTTCGATCGCTTTGAGGGCACACTTCAGGTTGTTGATGCCCACACAGAGGGAGAATTTTGCCGTATCGTTTATGGCGGATTTCCAGAGCCAGAAGGCAACACAATGATTGAAAAGAAAAAATGGATGGAGAAAAATTATGATGATGTTCGTACAGCTCTCATGTTCGAGCCAAGAGGACATCATGATATGTTCGGAGCTTTCCTGTGCAAGCCAGTAAACCCGGAAGCTTCCTTCGGTGTTATGTTTATGGATACAGGCGGATACCTGAATATGTGCGGACATTGTACAATCGGTGCTGTAACAGTAGCTGTTGAAGCTGGTTTCGTTGATTCTCACGAAGGAGAAAATGAAGTCGTTCTGGAAGCTCCTGCAGGACTGATCCGTACAACAGCTGTTGTAAAAGACGGAAAAGTTGAGAGCGTTACTCTTACAAATGTACCAGCTTTTGTTTACAAAGAGAATCAGAAGGTTACTATCGATGGAAAAGATATCGAATTTACAATTTCCTTCGGTGGAAGTTTCTTTGCGCTGGTTGACACAACAAAACTTGATATTGGGGAAATTAATGCAAAATCCGTTCCGGCATATACAGATCTCGGAATGAAAATGCTGGACGAAATCAACAAGACAATTCCTGTTAAACATCCGGAACTGGATATTGACTCTGTTGACCTTGTTGAATTCTATGGTCCAACACCGAACCCAGACAAAGCAAATTTAAGAAACGTTGTTATCTTTGGTGATGCAATGGCAGACCGTTCACCATGCGGAACAGGTACAAGTGCTAAACTTGCAACTCTTCATCATTGGGGAGAAATCAAAGTTGGAGAAGAGTTCATTTATGAAAGCTTCATGGGCAGCCTGTTTAAAGGAAAAATCAAAGAAACAACAAAGGTTGGAGACTTTGATGCCGTTATTCCTATGATTACAGGAAGTGCATACCTGACAGGTGTTGCAACATACCTGATCGATCCAAAAGATCCGTTGAAATACGGCTTCCAGGTTGGATAATTATTTCCGGTTATACTGGAAAGTCAAAAAAAGAGCGGTTCATAACCGCTCTTTTTTGTTCACTTATATATGTAACTAATCAATACTCTCCTTAGGCGGATAGGATATTCACTCCGCCCTACGTTGAAGGGAATGAAACAAATGGCCAAAAAAAGACAGTCAACCAAAAGCCGCATTGTAAAAGCAGCATGGAATCTCTTTTACAAAAACGGCTATGACAATACTACTGTAGAAGAAATCATCAATGCGTCAAAAACTTCAAAAGGGACTTTCTATCACTATTTCAAAGGTAAGGAAGCTCTTTTAAACACTCTGTCCAATCTTTTTGACCAAAAATACGAAGAATTGTCCAGCGTGATAGACCCAAAACTCTCTGCATACGACAAACTTCTTTTCTTAAATCATGAACTCTTTTATATGATTGAAACAAGTGTAGATATCCATCTGCTTGCTTATTTATATTCTTCGCAGTTAATTACAAAGGACAAAAAATCTCTGTCGGACAAAAAACGCTTTTACTTTCGCTGGATGACAGAAATTATTCAGGAAGGTCTGGATAACAAAGAATTTTCCGACAGTTCTACAGCGGAGGAACTGATGAACATTTACGCCATGTATGAACGAGCTCTGCTATATGACTGGGCACTTTTTAAAGGGAAGTTTTCTCTCACACAATATAGCGACCGTCTGCTGCCGCATGTACTTGACAGCTTCAAGACAGGAATATAAAAGAGCTGATAAGAAGATTACAAAAACTCATCTTCTTATCAGCTCTTTTCTTGTTTACACCATACACTCGTGGAGGTCTTCTTCCTCTATTCCTGCAGCTTTCATAACGGTTCGGATTTCCTCTTTCTCCTCAAGTGCTGCACACCACGACAACCCGCATCCAGCTGATATGGCCCTTGGAACCGGAATCAAACGTCCAGGGGCTCCAGCCTCTTTACAAGCCTTCTCCATAGCCATAGCATCGGCCGTTGTATGAAATGTTACAATTAATTTTAATTCTTTTTTTCTCATCTTATTCAATCACTACTTCAAAGCATCCGTCCTTCTCCGTGGATACCGCTTTTTTCCCATGATCTTTTGCATACTTCTCCACATTCATTTTCTGATGTGGCTCGGATACTAAAATCTTCACAGGACCTGACGCATTTTTCAACGCTTCTGCTGTCAACATTAATGGTTCCGGACAGGAAAGACCTCTTGCATCTACTTCCTTCATTTTTCTACCTACCTTTTTAGAATATCATACTTTTTATGTTTTTCCAACTATTTTGCAGCTTCCCTTTTATTTGTAAAAGCAATAATAAAACATACTACAATGCAAATAATACATGCTACCTTTCCTGCAGGTGTGGCCGCACCTGCAACTACCTCATTTGTCTCTGCATTAAGAGCAGTTCCACTGGAAGCAAGTCCCAGATTATGACAAAGAGCCGCTCCAAAGAAAAGCCCGAGCACAGTAACCGCAGAGTCAGAGGAGCCCTGACCAGCAAGAATGAGCTGGCGAAGCGGACACCCTCCTGCCAAGACAGCAGCAAATCCTACAGCATACATTCCAAGAATATTCCAAAGATGTTCTGAATGAGCAACAATTCCCGGTGTATCAAAAGCAAGTACAAAATTACCTGTAGCCACATTGTAAATAAGCATAACTACAAATAACCCAATAATTACTGTCAATAAATCAAAGTTTTTCATCAGTATTACGTCTCTTATACTTCCAGCAAAACACATTCTTGATTTCTGCGCAAATGCACCGAATATCAGGCCACCAATCAGTGAAAGAATAATTGGCGCATGCATACTGCCCGGCCCACTTGTACTGGATTTCAAAAGTGTCGTGCATACTGCCAAGAGCAGGATTCCCACCATAATTGCAGGCATTACAACTCCACTGGTTTTCTGCGTCTCATGAGCCCGTCCGAGGCTAAATCCTTTCTTCAAAGCAAACGCCCCTGTTGCAACTCCCAACACAAAACCAATTAAAGCCACCCATGCATTCAAATCTCCGGCAGACATACGAATGACCATACGAAGAGGACAGCCCAAAAACACTAAAGAACCAATCATAATAATCATTCCCAGCACAAAACGGATCATAGGAGATGAACCTGCAGTAGATCGATATTCCTTAGTTGCTACAGAAATAATAAACGCTCCCAATACAATTCCTATAATTTCAGGGCGAGCATACTGAACTACTTCTGCCTGATGCATCCCCAGTGCCCCTGCTGTATCTCTGACAAAACAGGCTATGCAAAGTGCCATATTGGCCGGATTGCCAAAGTATGCCAGACACGCTGCTACAAGTCCACATACTACACCGGCAAGTGCCAGCTTTTTCTTTGAATCTGACAAATTCATTTTGTTTTTCCTCCTTTACTCTTTTCCTTTGTAACTTCCCAGCAGATTAGTTTTCTGCCAGTTCGCGGATCGCTTTTATCGCTATATCCACTTCTTCATCTGTCGTAAAATGTGAAAAGCTGAACCTTACTGCCCCCTGCTCCACCGTCCCCAGTGCTTCGTGCATAAGTGGCGCACAGTGTGCTCCAGGTCTTGTAGAAATTCCATATTCAGTAAGAAGTTCATCACTGACTTCTGAAGAATCATAATCACCAATATTTAAAGATACGATAGCACAGCGGTTCATATCATGAAAGTCTCCATACACTTTAACACCAGGAATCTGAATAACCCCCTCATAAAATGTCTTCATACATTCCTGTTCCCGCTTTCTAATTTGATCCATACCTATTCTTTGAATATATTCTACTGCGGCATGCAGACCCGCAATCCCGTGACCATTCATAGTGCCTGCTTCCAATGCTGTAGGCATTTCCAAAGGATGGATCTTACTATAAGTTTGCACACCACTTCCTCCGCTTTTTAAAGGCCTTATCTGCAAACCTTCTCTTATGTACATTCCTCCTGTACCCTGTGGTCCCATTAGCCCTTTATGTCCAGTAAAGCAAAGAACGTCTATATTCATTTTTTTTACATCGACAGGAAAGACTCCTGCAGTCTGTGAAGCATCCACTACCAGCAAAATTCCCTTCTGCTTAGTAAGCTTTCCAATCCTTTCAATATCTACCACATTTCCTGTCAAATTAGAGCCATGGGTACATACAACCGCCTTTGTATTTAATCGTATAGCCTTCTCTATATCATTGTAATCTATTACGCCTTTTTTATCTGCCGGAATAATCGTCAGCTCTACTCCTTTTTCCTCCATTTCATATAGAGGTCTAAGAACCGAATTATGTTCTAACATCGTTGTAATTACATGATCACCCGGCTGAAAAAGCCCTTTTATTGCTATATTAAGACTTTCAGTAGAATTGCTGGTAAAAACGATCTGTCTCGGATCTGTCCCTCCAAAAAAGCGACAAAGAAGTTCCCTTGTGTCATAAATCGTTCTTGATGCCTGTAAAGAGGCACCATGCGCCCCTCTTCCTGCATTCCCCATAGAATGCATAGCTTGCACAACCGCTTCTATTACCTCTTCCGGCTTTTTCATAGTTGTGGCCGCATTATCTAAATAAATCACCTGATTTTCACCAACTTTCTTTCATCCTTTTCATAGTATACCCCCTGTATTTTTCCTCGTCTAATAAAAAAAAGCAATATACTCACCCATTTTATAGATATTGTTTATAAACCCTCTTAGCTTTGTGTGTATACTGCTTTTTCATCCAACAGAAAACAAACCTTCTATTTATCCCCTGTCTTATATCATTTTTTAATATGATAAATTCCCTTTACCACCTTAATAAATCTTTCTGCCGACTTAGAAAGAGCACGATTTTTATTATATACAAGATTGATATCTCTGCCTTCATCTGCCTGTGGAATCGGAAATTGGAGCATCTGCCCTTCTTCTACCTCATCTTTTGCTGCCAGACTGGAAAGAATGGAGATCCCCATCCCCTGCATAACTGATTTTTTAATAGTTTCCTGATTTGCTATACTTGCAATAATATTTAATTTTTCTGTCCGGATTCCCAGATGCCTTAGCTGCTTTTCTGCTTCTTTTCTCGTTCCAGAGCCTTCCTCTCTCATGATCATCTTTTCATCCTGAATCCAGAAAATTTCTTCTTGTCTCTTCTGTAATTCTTTATATTTAGGCAAATTCGGAGTAATAATCACCAAACGATCTTTATAAAATGGAATATAATGGCAATGCTTTTTCTCCAACACGGTTCCTGTAAAACCAATATCTGCCTTGCCAGCCGCCACTTGCTCTGCTACTTGGGAACTATCCATTTCAGCTAACCTAAGTTGTTCTCCAGGATACTTCTCATTAAATTTTGCAAAAATTTCCGGAAGTAAATACTGGGACGGAATTGTAGAAGCTGCAATCGTTATACATTTCTTATCATTTTCTCTTTCTCGGCCAAATTCTTCTCTAATTTCATCTGTAAGATTCAAAATTTGTCTAGCATACTGGTACAGCTTCTGTCCTTCCTCCGAAAGAGCTACTTCCTTTGTATTTCTCACAAAAACTCGCACATCCAATTCTTTCTCCAGAGAAGAAATATGAGCACTGACAGTAGGCTGAGTCAAAAATAGCTTTTTAGCTGCTTTAGAAAAGCTCTCCGATTCCGCCACTTCCACAAATGCCTCTAACTGTTTTAAATTCATTAGTATGCCACCCTCTCACTCTCTCCGCCTGTCTTCTTTGTAACTTTTATGCTGTCCATATATTCCAAAATAGGCTTGGCACTTTTTCTGCTTGTCTGAAACATATCACGCACCTGCGCAATAGTAATAACAGGATCCTCTTCCAGTTTCTTTCGGATCTTTTGCTTTGCTTCTTCCATGTAGGTAGAAAGAGTATACATTTCATCTGTAACTTTTACGATTTTTCCTTCTTCCAGCAAAATATTGCGAATATCATCCTCCACAGCAGGATCTACCTTACCCACAGGAATTTCACTATAACGAACAAAATCAAACTCCGCTTTTTCCATTGCACCCAAAAGCGCACCGGATACTCTGTCGTAGAGTCCGTCTTTTCGCACTTGATATCCAGGTGTACATAAAAATTCATCTATCCGTTCAAGAACGCCGTCCGCTTCAAGTCCAGCGATATAAAGGTCAAACACATTAGGCTTAATCTTTCGGAAATAATTTGTATGTATTTCTGCCTTTTTCATACCATAACGATAAGGATAAGTTTCTTCATATTTTTTGAGAGCACTCAAAAGCTTCTCTTCCGCTTCTTTTGCCGCACCTGTATGCCACACATAAGTTTCTTTCTTTAGCGCATAAATCCTAATAAGTCCCTGGCTTTTCAACTCTTCTATATCTTTTTCTACTTCTTCCGGTGAAAGCGCTGTAAGACGTGCTAAATCTGAAATTGTAATCATTGTATCTTTATAACTTTTTACATGCATTTCAATGACATCTGCTGTAGAACCAGACTCTTTTCTCTTAAGATCTTCAATAACCGATTCCTGAAAACGTCTATGTATCGACGGATTTGGCTCAAGAACCACTCCACCTCCTATTGTCTCCATCGGAGAATAAAAACGGACAACAAATTTATCTCCCCGGCGAAGTGCAATTTCTTCTTCCATCCTAAGTTGTACATATCCACACTCTCCCGGACCAATTTCCTCTTTATCAAGCAATACCGCCCGACAAAGTATTTCACTTGTTCCAGCAAAGAAATGAAGCCGGGTATGATTTGTCAGTATTCGCATAGAAGAATCCAGAATATTTATTTTCACATCCAAAAGATCTGTATTTTTCATACTGCCGGGAGGTGCAAGAACACATCCTCTTCCAATTTCTCTTTTTTTAATATTAGAGAGATTAATTGCCACACGCTGCCCGGCATAACATTTGTCTACATCCTGACCATGCACCTGAATGCTTCTTATTTTACTCGTTTTTCCAATCGGATACATCTCTAATATGTCCTCTTTGGTTATGGTACCCGACAGAAGTGTTCCGGTGATAATCGTGCCAAAACCAGACAGTGAAAAAGCCCGGTCAATCGGCAGACGAGGAATTGTCGCGGTGTCCTTTTCTACCACTTCTTCCTCAGCCATTTTTTCAATAATATCCACCAGTTCTTTCAAACCGCTTCCGGTGGCCGCCGACACCCGAACAACAGGCGCTTTTTCAAGAAATGTTCCTGCCAGTTCTTCCCGGATCTCCTCTTCCACAAGGTCTGTCCACTCCTCATCCACAAGGTCACATTTATTTAGCACAATGATACTTTTCTCAATACCCAGAAGGTTTAAAATATCCATATGCTCCCTTGTCTGAGGCATAATGCCTTCATCTGCAGCAACTACGAGAAGCACCATGTCCATACCCACAACACCGGCAACCATATTATTAATAAATCGCTCATGACCAGGCACATCAATAATTCCTGCACGGTCTCCTCCAGGAAGATCAAACCATGTAAATCCGAGATCTATCGTAATCCCCCTTCTTTGTTCTTCCTCCCATCGATCTGTATTCCTTCCGGTTAATGCCTTAATCAAAGTTGTTTTACCATGGTCGATATGTCCGGCTGTTCCTATGATAATATGTTTCACGGTTCCAGCACCTCCTCTTCCTTGAGCAGGCGAACAAGAAGCTTGTCATCTCCTTTTTGAAGAGTTCTTGCATCTATCATAATCGTATCATTCACCACTCGTGGAATAATCGGAACGCTCAAATGTCTCATCCTTTCTTCCAGCACCGGCACACTGATCTTCTCCGGATGAATGGCGGCCGCATAGCTTTCCAACCGTTCCATGGGAAGGGAACCGCCTCCAATCTGTGACTGACAGGATATTAATTCTATTTTTGCCGGAATTCCTGCTCTCTTTAGTTTCTGAACTAAAGCTGCTGCATCTTTTTTTACCTCCTCCGGCTTTCGTGTAATCATAGAAAGCACCGGTATATGCTTAAGCGCCTTTTCTTCAGACAAATATTCCTGAAGAACCAACTCCAGCGCTGCTGCTGTAAATTTATCGATCCGCAGTGCTCTGGTCAACTGATTCTTCTTCATCTGACGGATATATTCTTTTTTCCCGATAATAATTCCTGCCTGTGGTCCTCCAAGGAGTTTATCTCCGCTAAAACACACTACATCCGCTCCTTTTGCAATGGAATCCTGTACCGTCGGTTCATAGGTAAGCCCATATTTACTTAAATCAATTAAAACACCGCTGCCTAAATCCTCAATAAGCGGAATGTGGTGCTCCTGAGCCAAAGGAAGTAACTCTTCCATTGTAACCGAATCTGTGAATCCAACAATTCGATAGTTACTTGTATGGACCTTCAAAAGAGCTTTTGTCTCCTCTGTAATCGCTTCCTCATAGTCACTATAATGGGTCTTGTTTGTTGTACCAACCTCTACAAGAGAAGCGCCACTTTGCTCCATAACATCGGGAATTCGAAATTTCCCACCTATTTCCACCAATTCCCCCCTGGAGACAATGACTTCTCCGCCTTTTGCCAGAGAACTCAAAATCAACATAACTGCTGCCGCATTATTATTGACTGCCATAGCTGCTTCAGCACCTGTGAGCCGGCAAAGAAGTTCCTCAAAATGAGAATATCTCTCTCCTCTTTTCCCCTCTTCCAAATTGTATTCCAGATTTGAATATCCGGTCACAAGCTCCGCTGCTTTTTTCATATGCTCTTCACAGATAGGTGCTCTTCCCAGATTTGTGTGAAGAATTGTTCCTGTACCATTAATCACCTTGCGCATATTAGGAGTATGAAGCGCTTTCACAGCCGATGCCACATTATCTTTAAGAGCGTCTATCCTTAACTGTGCCTCTTTTTCATCTGTGCATGTTCTGATAAAAGCTCTCAGGCAATCTGTCTGAGTACGCACAGCTTCCATAACCGTATCCCGGCTATACTCCTCTATTAACTCTTGTATCTGTTCATCTGCAAGCAGCACGTCCACTTTTGGTATGCTGCGATATAAACTTTTCTTATCCATTTTTTGTTTCCTCGCGTATATTGCTGACAATTCGTCAGCATTTCTAATCCAAAGAGGGCTTCTAGAAAAGGCGGATCAATTTGTCACTCTTTGCCGCTACCTTTCCAATTACAGATACAGTTGTATCCATACCGGCATGTTCAAAATCGCTCATCATTGCCGCTATATCTTCCGGAGCAACACTTAACAACAATCCTCCAGAAGTCTGTGGATCATATAAAAGATCTATGTAACACTCTTCAATAGATCCCGTCTCTACTTTTCCAATAGAATACCCTCTATTTTTATATGTCCCTGCAGGAACAAGTCCCATCCTTGCATAATCTATGGCATCAGCCATATAAGCAATATCCTTTACTTTCAACTCAAAGGTCACATCACTGGCCTCTGCCATCTCTACACAGTGTCCAAGAAGTCCAAAACCCGTAATGTCCGTACATGCTGACACACGATACCTCTCTGTCACCCGTTTTGCAATTCGATTTAAAGATGCCATAACCATCTGTGCTTCCTTAATCGCTGCAGGTGAAGCCATTTCTGCCTTAATAGCAGTATTAATAACGCCGCTACCAATTTGTTTTGTCAGAACCAGAACATCTCCTGGTTTACAGCCATAATTTTTGAAAATTTTATTTGGATGTACAAAACCTGATACACAGAGTCCATATTTCGGCTCGTCATCCTGCACGGAATGTCCTCCTACAAGAACCGCTCCTGCTTCTTTCACCTTATCCGCGCCTCCTGCAAGAATATCGCCTAAAATTGCCGGGTCAAGACAGTTTGGAAATCCTACGATATTAAGCGCAACTGCGGGTTCTCCTCCCATAGCCCATACATCACTTAGAGAGTTTGCCGCTGCAATCTGTCCAAACATATAAGGATCATCTACAATCGGCGTAAAAAAGTCTACTGTCTGAATCATCGCAATATCATCTGTTACCTTATATATAGCTGCATCATCGGAAGTTTCAATTCCCACCAGCAGATTATCATCCTGAAATTTCGGCAGCTTGCCCAGAACCTGAGCAAGGGTCTCCGGACCAATTTTAGCCGCTCATCCGGATGTTTTGCTTAATGTTGTCAGTCTAACATCTGATTTCATTTTTCATCCTCCTTTTTATGGATTTGTGAATCTTTCCTCACTTATAGATTAAGTCTATCACTGATAATGCAAAAGGTAAAGAAAAATATTGATTTCATGCGCTTTCCGGGATAAAATAATGACTGCGACTAAGAATATTTTATATATTATTTAAAGAGAGGATTGTACAAATTATGTGGATTGCAGATAAATGGAAAGATTATGAAGTGCTGGACTGCAGTAAAGGGGAAAAACTGGAACGTTGGGGCAATTATCTTCTGGTGCGTCCTGATCCGCAGGTTATCTGGGATACGCCTAAAAATCTGCCTGGCTGGAAATCAAGAAATGCCCACTATCATCGCAGTAAAAAAGGAGGGGGTGAATGGGAATTCTTCGACCTTCCAAAACAATGGTCTATTCACTACCAGAATCTGACTTTTAACCTGAAACCTTTTAATTTCAAACATACGGGGCTTTTCCCGGAACAAGCCACCAACTGGGACTGGTTCTCCGAAAAAATCAAAAATGCCGGACGTCCAATTAAAGTACTAAACCTTTTTGCCTATACAGGTGGAGCCACACTTGCTGCTGCTGCTGCAGGAGCCGCTGTCACCCATGTAGATGCTTCAAAGGGAATGGTAACATGGGCCAAAGAAAACGCGGTTTCTTCGGGTCTGAAAGATGCGCCGATACGCTGGCTTGTAGATGACTGCGTCAAATTTGTTGAACGTGAAATACGCCGGGGAAATCATTATGATGCTATTATTATGGATCCGCCATCATACGGCAGAGGACCCAAAGGAGAAATCTGGAAAATCGAGGAATCCATTCATCCTTTTATCAAACTTTGCACAAAAATTTTGTCAGATGACCCTCTTTTCTTCCTTGTAAATTCATATACCACCGGTCTTGCTCCTGCAGTACTTACTTATATGCTCAGCACAGAACTCAAAAAGTATCATGGACATGTAGACTCCCAGGAAATCGCTCTGCCAGTTACGGCTACAGGACTTTACCTCCCTTGCGGAGCGTCAGGAAGATGGGAACGATAGCTTCAATAAGCACAATTTATTGTTTTTTTTGTACATTCTTTACTATTATGATTGTCTGTCTTGTATTTCTTCTTTTTGTTTGGTAAATTAAACTTATGATGAAAATAAAAATATTGAAAAACAAAGAAGAATTAACCAATCTTCCCCCACAGGAGATTACCCATCTTCTGTGGGGGACAAAATCTATTCCTCATACCTATTTTTATATTGGTTTTATTCCAGAGGATGGATTTTATATACGCATGATATGCGAGGAAAAAGAACCTCTGCGTACTTATACGGAAGACTTTTCTCCCGTTTATCAAGACAGCGCTATGGAAGCATTTTTTCAATTTATTCCAGACCAAGATGTCTATCTCAATTTTGAAGTAAATGCCAATGGTGCACTCCTTGCTTCTTATGGTCCTTCCAGAATCTATCGCTCTTATTTTTCAAGGGAAGATATGGAAAAATTCCAATGTCATGCTGAAATAGAAGATAATCTCTGGACTGCTTACATTCGCATTCCTATTTGCGTACTGGAACACATTTACGGTCCACTTACCTTCAAATCCGGAGATGTGATCTCCTGCAATTTTTATAAAATTTCCGAGACAAAAGCCGTGGAACATTATGCATCATATGCACCTATTCTTTCTTCCACTCCATCTTTTCATCTACCGGAATATTTTGCTTCTGCAATACTAGAATAATTTATATCAGGAGGATATACTTATATGAAAATCTACAAAACAAAAAATTATGAAGAATTGAGCTGCAAAGCGGCACACATCATCGCGGCACAGGTTACATTAAAACCAGACAGCGTGCTGGGACTTGCTACTGGTTCCACCCCAATCGGTACTTATGAAAATCTGGTAAAATGGTATGAAAGCGGAGATTTGGACTTCTCTGAAATTACAACCGTAAATCTGGACGAATACAAAGGTCTCCCCCGAGACAATGATCAAAGTTATTACTATTTCATGCACCAGCATCTTTTCGATCATGTAAACATTCCAGAAGGCCGTACATATCTGCCAGACGGAACAAAAGAAGACAGTGAGCTTGAATGCAGACGGTATGAAGAACGAATTCAATCTCTTGGCGGAGTAGATCTTCAGCTCCTCGGATTAGGGCACAATGGACATATTGGTTTCAATGAACCAGATGATGTTTTTGCTAATGAAACACACTGTGTAAATTTGCAAGAGCGAACAATTGAAGCTAATAAACGCTTTTTTGCTTCTGCTGATGAAGTTCCACGTCAGGCTTACACAATGGGCATCGGCACAATCATGCGGGCAAAAAAAATTCTTATCGTAGTTAGCGGAGCTGACAAAGCTGATACTGTAAAAGAAGCATTTTTTGGACCAATTACTCCCAAGGTACCAGCATCTATTCTGCAGCTCCATCCGGATGTCACATTAGTAGCAGACGAGGCAGCATTATCCAAGATCGATTAAAAAATAACGGGGGACGTAACAAAATTGCATTTTGTTACGTCCCCCGTTATTTTTTTATCATTTCATATGCTCCAACAAATGAATTACTTCATACAAATCCTGGCATATCCGATAAGCCGTCCTTTTCATAATTTCATCCGGCTGCACCAGATCCGGTATCATCACCGCATACATCCCTGCCCGGCTGGCAGATCTTATGCCATTCGGTGAATCTTCCAAAGCCATTGCATTTTCGGGAGCAGTGCCAAGTTTTCTGCATGCCGTCTCATAAATTTCGGGATCTGGCTTAGCATGTTCCACCATATCTCCAAACACACAGTTTTCAAAATAATCATATATTCCACTTTCTTTCATCGTATTGACCGCATGTTGTTGGCGGGACGATGTAGCTACACCCATTTTATATCCATGCTGCCTTCCATACTCTAAAAGTGCCCGCACTCCCGGCTTGAGAGGAACCCCTTCTTCATTAGCTATTTTATAGTAAATTTCCCTTGTTCTTTCTGCAAAACGATCCATCGGAAAATCTGATCCATAAACACTCTTAAAATATTCTGTTCGGCTTTTCAGATTCATTCCCAACGTATGATAAATATTTTCACCAACCTGTCCAAATCCCAGTTCATTTCCTACTATATTCCAAGATCTTTGCACGACTCGCTCTGAATCAAACAAAAGTCCATCCATGTCAAAAATTAATGCTTCTATCATTTTTCAACGTCTCCAGGCCTTCTTACTAAAACTCTATTCCCTGCCCTAAAGCATCTTTCAAATATGTGGTTACATCCTCCAGTTTCTTTACCATTTCCTGTTTTTCTTCCCATTCTTGGCCTGTCATTTCTTTGTTAACAAGAGCATTTTTTACATGTTTCAACTCTCTAATCAGTTCTTCTGTCATAATGTACTACCTCCCTATTTTTCATACTCCATTCCTCCAGTACCACATTTTATTAATATTTATTGTAATCTACAATGTCTGTCTTGTCCAGTTTAGAAATCAAATGCGGCCATTCATCTTAATCAGAATGACCGCATTCATCTTCCGGATCTAGGTATCCCTTTTCCCATGAACTACATATTCTCCTTTATTTTGTATTTTTTCTTCGAAACTTCTACCTCTTTTGTATAATCCACATGTCTGATACTGTATCGTACTTCCTTTAAACTACAATCTTCTATCGACCGATTTACAAGACTCATCTCTTTTTTCAACGTCTCATTTGGAATAGCTCCTGCTTCATCCACGGTGTTCCAAAAATGAGTCAGTGCCAAAGCTGTACGGCTTCCTAAACAAAGTTTTGCAGTTTTCTCTCCGACTCCTCTGTTTCTGACGCCAATCCAGTACTCTGTAAACATCCAGCACACAACGAACAAAACACCCGCAAAAATGATAATAGATAATAATTCCATCGTCATAACTCAGCACTCCTTTCTACTACAATATAAATATGGTTAATATCCCTTACAGCCAGTAAGGATTTATCCA
>JAHZAV010000031.1 GCA_019423745.1 Lachnospiraceae bacterium | reverse complement strand
TGGATAATAAACGCAGCAGATTTGTCTTATGAGGATAATTCTGCGGAAACTCAAGAAAGGATAAATGTTGAACAATGAAGGGGGATATTGTATACTAAAAAGAGGATTGTACGAGGAGAAGATGCGTCATGGGAGATCAGAAAGAACCTGAAGAAAAAAGAGATGACTATGCATTCCTTCAGGAGACGATAAAGGATGAGAATGGCGGACATAAAAAGCTACGGAATATTATTTTTAAGTATGCAGGCCTCGGTCTTGTTTTTGGAGTTGCGGCATGCATAGGTTTTTGTGCTTTCAAACCATGGGCAGAAGAAACATTTTTCAGCAATCCACAGAAAATTACCATTCCTGATGAGGAAGAAAAAGAAACAGAAACAGAAGGAAAAGAAGGAGCACAAGAATCACAGACGCTGACCATTGAAGATTACCGGGAAATGAATCGGGCTCTTATTGATCTGGGAAATACTGTGAATCGGAGCATCGTTGAAATTACGGCAAAAGGAAGCGGTAAAGATTCAGAGGAAGGTTCTGGAGAATCTAAGGCGGCAGGAGTACTCTTTGAAGATAATGGGACGGAGCTCCTAATCCTAGGAAGTAGCAAGGCATTAGGCGGAGGTGCCGATATTACCGTAAAACTGGCGGATGGTAAAACGTATCCGGCCAGTTTAAAGAAGAGAGATGATAATCTGGGGATTGCAGTGGTAGCTTTGGCTAAAAATACAGTGCCGGAATCCGCATGGAATCAGATACAGATTGCAACATTGGGAAGTTCAAACAGTATGCTCAAAGGTGAGACTGTTCTTGCGGTGGGAAGTCCTTTTGGATATTACGGGGGGATGGGAGCCGGTATTGTGGCGTCTACCGGAAATAAAGTGATGAAGTATGATGGGGAATATGATCTGCTTTGTACGGATATTTCTGCTTCAAAAACGGGAACAGGTATTTTAGCTGATACAGATGGGCAGATTGTGGGAATCATAGATCAGACACTTTTGGAGGAAGAAGAACCGGGGCAAGTTATTGCTTACGGAATTTCAGACTTGAAAAAGGCGGTTGAATTTCTGTCAAATAACAAATCAGTTCCCTATATTGGGATTTTAAGCGTGACAGTAACAGAGGATCTTGCAGAAAGTAAGGGTATTCCACAGGGAATTTATGTGCAGGAAGTAGCAGCAGATTCTCCGGCTATGAAAGCAGGTATTCAAAGCGGCGACGTAATTACCAGAATTGGTAAGACAAGCGTTTCTACCTTAAGTGGCTATACCAATGCCTTGATGGATCTGGAGTCAGGAGAAGAGATTAAAATAGAAGGAAAAAGACAGGGAAACGGCGGCTATGTGGACATTGATTTTACAGTGAACATAGGAAGCAAAGAATAAAAAACTACGTTAGAAAGAGGCAGCTATATGAGATATATTAATACTCTCTGTGAAGGAGAGACCATTCGGAACATTTATCTTTGTAAAGGAAAACGTTCTGCAGAAACAAGAAATGGGAAACCATATGACAATTTGATTTTACAGGATAAGACCGGAACACTGGACGGAAAAGTATGGGATCCTAATTCCAGTGGAATTGCTGATTATGATGAAATGGATTTCATCGAAGTGTATGGAGAGATCATCAGCTACAACAATGCACTTCAAATGAATATTAAGCAAATCCGAAAAGCATATGAGGAAGAGTATAATACAGCTGATTATATGCCGACAACTGAAAAAAATCCCGAGACGATGTATAAGGAACTGCTGTCATACGGAAAGCAGATTAAAAATCCTTATCTGCGGCAAGTGATAGAGTATTATTTTGAAAAGGATGAAAACTTTATCAAACAGTTCAAAGCCCATTCAGCAGCGAAAAGCGTACATCATGGGTTTTCTGGAGGCCTTCTGGAACATACACTAAGCGTTGTAAAATTCTGCGAATATATGGCAGGCGCATATCCGATCCTGAACAGGGATCTTCTTTATACAGCAGCAATGTGTCACGATATAGGAAAAATCAAAGAGCTTTCCCCGTTTCCTACAAATGATTATACCGATGATGGACAACTATTGGGTCACATTGTAATCGGTGTGGAAATGATCGGTGATGCAATTAGGACAATACCTGATTTTCCGGAAAAATTGGCAAGTGAGCTGAAACACTGCGTTATTGCCCATCATGGAGAGTTGGAATATGGCTCTCCCAAAAAACCGGCATTGGCAGAGGCACTGGCATTAAACTTTGCAGACTGCGCAGATGCAAAAATGCAGACATTAACTGAGATATTTAAAGATAAAAGTGGAAAAGACTGGTTGGGATACAATCGTCTGTTCGAGACAAACCTGCGGAAAACATCAATATAAAATATGAATAAAATGTTAATGGGGACGTAGTAAACTTCAAAAGTACTACGTCCCAAATTGATATTAGTGGTGGGTATTTTTGTACAAATGGAGTATTTTTATGCAAAAGAATGATATTGTTACAGTAGAGATTAAAGATATTGGTATTAGTGGAGAGGGTATAGGAAAGATAGATGGCTATACGCTATTCATTAAAGATGCGGTTGTCGGAGATGTAGTGGAAGCTAAAATTATGAAGGCTAAGAAAAATTATGGATATGCAAAGCTGATGAATATTATTCATTCATCGGATAGGCGCGTTTCACCCAGGTGTTCGGCAGCCCGCAAATGTGGGGGATGTCAGATACAGGAAATGAATTATGATAGCCAGCTGGACTTTAAATTTGAAAAAGTTCGCAATAATTTAATTCGTCTTGGTGAAATAAATGGGGAATTACTGGATGGGGTTATGGAACCAATTTGTGGGATGGAACATCCTTTTCGTTATAGAAATAAAGCCCAGTTCCCGATTGGCAGAGACCGTAATGGGAAATTGACAGCAGGATTTTATGCAGGGCGAACACATTCCATTATCCCTGTTCCTGGCGGTGACTGTGTGCTTGGTGTGGAAGAAAATAAGAAGGTGCTTCAGGTAATTTTGGATTATATGGAAAAGTACGGGGTGGAGCCGTACGATGAAGCGTCCCATTCAGGGTTAGTGCGCCATGTTTTGATCCGAAAAGGATTTTCAACAAATGAAATTATGGTTTGTCTTGTGATTAATGGAAAGATGTTGCCTCATAAAAGTGAGTTAGTACAACGTCTCATTGAGATTGAGGGAATGACGAGTATTTCGTGTAGCGTGAATGAAGAAAAGACAAATGTTATCATGGGAAACCAGATAAAAACAATTTGGGGAAAGGACTATATTACGGACTATATTGGAACGGTAAAATATCAGATTTCTCCATTATCTTTCTACCAGGTGAATCCGGTACAGACAGAAAAGCTCTATGGAATTGCTCTTGACTATGCAGGACTTACAGGAGAAGAGACGGTATGGGATCTATATTGCGGAATTGGTACGATTTCTTTGTTTCTTGCACAAAAGGCAAAGCAGGTATATGGGGTTGAAATTGTACCGCAGGCCATTGATGACGCGAAAAATAATGCCAGAATAAACCATATTCATAATGCTTCTTTTTATGTGGGAAAAGCAGAAGAAGTTCTTCCTCAGAAATATAAAGAAGAAGGAGTTTACGGAGATGTAATTGTAGTCGATCCTCCAAGAAAGGGGTGCGAGGAGGATGTATTGGATACGATGGTAAAAATGCAGCCTCGCAGGATTGTATATGTAAGCTGTGATTCAGCGACGTTGGCAAGAGATGTGAAATATCTGCGTAAGCGGGGATATGAGCTGGAAAAAGTCCGGGCGGTAGATATGTTTCCCAATACGGTTCATGTGGAGACTGTCTGTTGTCTACATCGGGTGAATTCGTAGAAATGCTGAATTTTCAGCACTTTGCGAGGTATATTAGCTTTTCACCAACGGGAAAACAGGGCAAGAAAAAGCAGATTATGAGTGGGATTGAAGTGTCTGTAGTTCTGCACCTCGTGTAAGTGAACACATTTGAAATCCGTTCATAACTTCTAAATTAAATACTTGAAAAAGCCGAAAGGACGCTTGTTTTCAGAGATTCTGAGATGAGTGTCCTTTTTCTTATGCCGGAAAAGAACAAGGAGGAATGGAAAATGCCAAAGAGAAAAGAAATGTGTTCATCAGTAAGTATTGAGCCGGATAAGGGCATTGTAATGATGAGTATTTCAGAATTACATGATTTTAAGGGGCATCCTTTTAAGGTGGAAAGGAACCCGGAATTATTTGAACTTCGACAAAGTATTGAAAAAGAGGGGATACTGATTCCGCTGCTGATAAGGAAAAATCCCAATGGTGACGGTTATGAGATTATAGCCGGACATCGGAGAAAGGAAGCTGCTATTTGGGCAGGAATCACAGAACTTCCGGTGATTATCCGGGAACTGGATGATGATCAAGCCACTATTGCTATGGTGGACAGCAACCTGCAAAGAGAGAAAATTCTTCCAAGTGAAAAAGCATTTGCCTATAAGATGAAACTGGAGGCCATGAAACAACAGGGCAGGAGAAATGATTTAACTTCGGGTCAAGTTGAACCGAAGTTGGAAAATGAAACATTAGAAATCTATCCGCTGGAAAGCGAAATAGATGAAAACGGAAGAGTGATCATTAAACAAAAATCTGGTAAAAAAGGAATTCGAAGTAATGAACTTCTTGCCAGACAGGTGGGGGAAAGTGTCAATCAGATCAAGCGGTATATCAGGTTGACACATTTAATCCCGAAGATTTTGGATATGGTGGATGAAGAAAAGCTGGCACTGACTTCCGCAGTGGAGATTTCTTTTCTGACGGAAGAGGAACAGTACGAATTACATGCAGTCATGGAAATAGAACAGAGTATTCCAAATCTGTCTCAGGCAAATCGGCTGAAACGTATGAGCCAGCAGAATCTTCTGGATATGGATAGTATTTATGAAATTATGGAGGAGGTGAAACCGAATCAAAGGGAACAGGTAAAGATTCCATTGGACAGGGTGGGGAAATATTTTCCGGCAGACTACACACCTTTACAGCAAATCGAGTTGATTGAAAAGCTGTTAAGGGGATGGGCGAAACAGAATAAAAATATCAGCAGATAAAAATGGAGGGAAGATCGATATGAACAGAGAGAAAAGTATATTTGAACAAATGGGTGGAACTTATGTGCAGGTTGGAGGTTACCTGCTTCCCAGTTTAGGGATTGCTCCGATAGAGGAATCAAGATCCATTGGAAAGTATGGTTTGCTTCGCAAAAGTTATCTGAAAGACCATAAGACGGGCTGGTATCAGTCTATGCTGCTAACTGGAAAGCTGGATAAACATTTGGTGGATATAGACGAACAGGCAAGGGAACGGTTTGAACGGATCATTGAGCAGATGAAGCGAGTGGAACAGGTCACCGAAGAATTAAAGGCAAAGGATCCGCTTGCATGGGTACAGGCAATGAACAGCATTTGTAACCGGGCGGATGAAATCGTCCGGCAGGAACTGATTTATAATTAGACAGGGAACATGGAAAGGGAGGTAATTCATACCTCTCTTTTCTTATGGAAAAAAGGAGGCGATTCTGATGAAGAAAGAACGAAAGATTATCAATACCAACATCCGACTGAATCTGATGAATGAGCAGGACAGACAAGCCTGGAACTATCTGCGGGGTATGGACAGGAAGAAATATAAATCTTACACAAAGGCAGTTGTCCTTGCGTTGAATGATTATTTCTCCAGACAGGAACAGATTGAGGCTGATCCCTATTTGGAAACCCGGAAAAAGGAAGATGAGTTTTTAAACCGTGTGGAAGAAGCTGTGGAGCGGGGGGCAAGGCAGTCCATGCCCCTTGTACTGGCGGGAAATCTTCTGGAGTTATTGAAACCCGCTATGGAGCAGTTAAAGGAAAACAGACATGAAGAAAAGGAGGAAACAAAGTATGAGTAAAGCAAAGAGAACCGTGGAAGAACGGATTGCCGAGCTGAATAAAAGAGAACAGGATATGCTGGAAAAAGCAAGTCGGCTTAAGGCACAGAAGAAAGAACTGGAAAAACGTTATAAAGAAGAACAGAAAAAAGCCAGAACTCACAGACTCTGCCAGATTGGCGGAGCTGTGGAATCCGTGCTGGGTGACACCATTGAAGAAGCGGATATTCCAAAGCTGATCGGCTTTTTGAAACGGCAGGAAGAAAATGGGTGCTATTTTTCCAGAGCAATGGGCAGGGAGCCTAAAGAGAAGAAATCTACAGAAGCAATCAGGCAGGAGGACTTTTAAAATCCGATGTATTGTTTCCGGCAGGAAATATACAACGGCGCACTTATAGACAACCAGAGGTCGTCTTTTGATAAGTGCGGCATTTCATGCAGACCAATTTCCCATTGGAAGGGCTCTCCGAGGGGCATTTCATGCAGACCACCCTATGCGGTTGGATGGCACCAGTTTTGCACTGGACGCACCCTCCGGGGGCGATTTCATCGAGACCAATGTTGCATTGGAGGCAGTCCTGCAGACGGTTTGAGAAATTCATTTGCCGAAAGAAGGAGGTGGAAGCCGTGGCAATTTTTCATTTCACAGTAAAGATCGTGGGGCGAAGCAAGGGTAAATCGGTCATTTCCGCATCTGCCTATCTAAACGGCGATGTAATGAAAAATGATGAGACCGGGAAGTTCAGTTACTACACCGGGAAGAAAGAAGTAGTCTACCGTCAGCTATCCTTGTGTGAGAATGTTCCGCCCCAGTGGGCAGAAGTGCCAGAGAAAAATATCGAACGCTTTCAGAAATCCGTTCGTTATAAAAGGGCAAAAGACAAAGAAGAGGCGGTGGAACAATTTAAGCTCATTTGGCGAAAACAAAAGTTATGGAATGAGGTTTTAAAGGTGGAGAAAAATTCCAATGCCCAGTTGGGACGTTCTATGGAGATATCCTTGCCTCGGGAGTGGAGCCGGGAGGAACAGATCCGCTACACAGATGAATATATCCAAAGGAACTTTGTGGACAAGGGAATGTGTGCAGACTGGGCAATCCACGATAAGGGGGATGGTAATCCACACGTCCATCTTCTGCTTACCCTGAGACCTTTTGAGGAAGACCACAACTGGGGAAATAAAGAAACAAAGGACTGGGATTTTGTACGGGATGAATCAGGAAAGATTGTGAATGACCCTGCTCATCCGGACTGGTGGCAGGATAAAAAGAATCCGGAGCACTGCGGTATACGGATTCCGGTTATGGATGAGGAAGGAAAGCAGAAAGTGGATTCCCGGAATCGGAAACAGTGGAAACGGGTGCTTGTGGATACAACCGGGTGGAACAATCCAAAGAACTGTGAACTGTGGCGGAGTGCATGGGCGAAAACCTGTAACCTGCATCTTCCGCCGGAGAAACAGGTTGACCACCGTTCCTATGCCCGGCAGGGGAAACTGGAAATCCCCACCATCCATGAGGGTGCAGAAGCCAGAAAGATCGAAGAAAAATACCTTGCCGGGAAAGCGGAAAAAGGTTCGTGGAAAGTTGCGGAAAATAACATCATCAAAAGACAGAACCGGATTCTTTACAGCATCCGGCAGATGTTTGAAAAAGCATCCGTGGCACTGGAAAAATGGAAGGAGTGGTTAAATGACTTTAGAAGAGAGCAAGGACGTGATCCCCATTATGGAAGAAATGATCTCCCTGATCGAGGAGCAGGAAAAGCTTCTCTCAGAGACGTCAAAGGAACTGGAACAGATGGAAACCATGGACAGGCAGATCAAAGAACTGGAAGCCGATTGTCAGAAATGGTACGAATTAGCATCGAAGCTAAACAGCGAGAACAGACTTTTGCAGAAACAGAACGTGGAATTGCTGAAGCTTTCCGGGCAATAGAGAAAGCGAGGAATGTAAATGAACGGTTTGAAAAACTCCTGTCCAGAAGGACTGGAAGAACGGCTGTTAGAGGAAATGGAAACAATGCAGAACGAACTGGAAGAAAAGGAGCAGATTATCTTACAGCAGCAGATACAGCTGGAAGACTCTCTGCGATTGATCGAGAGATTAAACAAAGAGAACAGAGCCGAGAACGTCGAAGCATTGAAGAAAGACTTGCAGAATACAAGAAAGATACTGAACGCCAAAATCAGGGAACGAGACGAGGCAAATATCATGATCGGGAGTCTTCGCTCTAAACTGGAAGAAGCGGTAAAGGAAATAGAATATGTCAAGACTCACCAGAAAACAGTAGAGGTTCCAGTCAAAGTTCCGGAACTCTATGAAAAATGTGAAAGTTGTGACCGGACGGCTTATTTAAGAAGCAGGGGAGTCTATGAGAAAAGGAAAAGAAAACTGGAAAAAGAGTACCGGAGAATGATGCAGGAGATAGAGGGCAGTCTTTTAGGATTGCTTCTTTATTCTGTTATGATCACTCTGTTTTCTGCTGTCCGATCACAGGCATTTGCACAGGATGCGGGCAGGTTCTTTCAGATTATGTGGAGAGGTCTATCATGGCTGGTAGGTGGAATTTTAGGAGTTGGAAGATCGGTGGCAGGGATTAGTATCTATATCTCCCATCCTATCGTTTCTAAAATCCTGTATGGAATTCTGGAATGGGGAACCGCAATCCTGCTTACCAGTGGAATCACTGTTGTATTGGTCTGGATTTTCTATGAAGGAGTGAAAGCCTATGGAGAATGTTTCGGGGATTGGATCAGTGCAGTGATATGGATCGCCAGTGGTGCGGTATTGGTATTTTTTGGAGACTGGATCAGAAAAGCTGTCCCAGTCAATCTTGTACTGCTCCTTCTGGGAGTGCATGGAATCTATATGGGTCTCCGATGGTATTTGCATAAAAAGACAGAAGGATAAAAACAACCGCTTGAAAAGGTGTAAAAAATCTTTTCAAGCGGTATATTTTTTTGCCTATTTTAATGTTCCATGGTCTTTTTCGTGCTGTGCAATCGCCTGACGTATCAGATAAAGCACTTCGCCGTTTATGGAACGACCATCAAACTCAGCAAGACTTTTCAATTTTGCGTGTGTCTCCGAATCAATTCTCAGACCTAAATGTTTATCCTTTTCCATGTGTATCCCCTTTATCTTAATTTAAGTACAGATCAAGTTCATTATATGAGTACATTTTAAGTTCAAATGATGGTATAATGTTCTAAATGGACTCATTTTAAGTACAAAATATTTTTCCACAAAGGATGTGAGGAAATGCAGGAAACAGAGAAAAGGAAATCCAAGTATTACAGAATCCCGGTATGGATGTTCTGGAGCATGATTGTTGTATTTGTTCTTTTGATCGGTGCCGTATATTTTGGGGAGGAAATATACGAGAAATGGTTGCATAGCGGAGGAAGGGCTGAGATTTCCTATGTGGGTGCAGAATCCACTCTAAAAGAAAAAGCTGCCTGCTGTTTGTGTGGAAGTAAGGACTGGAGCATGATGAACTATTATCGGCAGTTTGATACCATAGGCTTAATTTCTTTAAATGACTGGTATGTGTTGGATTTTAAAACCGAAGAATATGAAGAAGATCGGCAATATGGACTGGATAACGGTTATACTTGCATTACTACTGGGAATACAGGAGAAATCATTTATCATGCAGAAGAAACGCCGTCCAGAGGGATGGCTTCTATTGAGGTTACACTGCCGGAGAAGTATTCTGTGGATATGGAGTTTCTGCGGGAAAATCTCTGTCAGGAATGTCTGGATAAAGTGCTGGAATCTATGGAGATCAGCAAGTGGAAACGGGAAAAGAAAGAACCGATACCGCTGTGTCTGGTGGATTTTAAAACATTAGAAATCTATTCATTGCAGGATTGGCACGTGGGGCAGACAATAAGGGATTACTGGGTGAAAATGGATTATGAAAATAGGAAGATTATGATTAGTGTTTTTACCTATTCAAATGCAGGTTAAAGATTAATAAAATATGCTACTGTGAAAAGTGGAAAAGTTGAGAAAAAGCCAATAGTGTTGTAAAATGTAGATTAAAGTAATGCGTGTTTAAAATGGTGATTTTCAGAAACAAATCTTCAAAAATAATGTAGATAGAAATTGAAAATTTTTTATTAAAAGTATGGAAGGAATTGCTCATTTATATGAAATACATAAGAGAAGAAGAAATAGAGAAATTAATAAAAACATATAATTATAAACTATTAGGAGAAATTAATGTTTCTGATGAATATTATGCACAGTTATTGGAAAATGCAAAATGGAAAATAAATCATCTTTATATGCAGATGGTGCCAAAGGAAGACCTGGTTCTTTCATTATTTTTAGTGCAAGTGGCCATTCGGCAGTATAAAGAAGGGAAATTTTGGAAAGTTTTTAATGAGCAATTGGAATTAGAGATTTCTGCTGCAAAACAAAATTATTTAGGGCAAATATTTATAAGAACAATTCAGAAATATAATCTATATGAGTTGAGTAAAGAAGAAGCAAATATTCAAATGTATGTTGAAAATATAAAGGCTCATGCGTTTGTAACGAATTATTATATGAAAGGTTTTTTTGATTTTGCAAATGCCTATTATGAGAACAATCTTTTTAGACAAATACCAGAAGATATTAGTGGTGAATTAGAAGATTTATTTGCATTTATGCAAACAACACTAAGTAGTAATAAAGATGCAATTACTGATGGAAGAGGATCTAAAAGAGCAGCTAAATCATATAAACTTTTAAAATCAACAAGAATTATATTTGCGGAACACTTGCCGGGAAAAACCCGCAAAATTTTTGAGAAGATTTTAGTTTTACTGGATAAATATTTCTATGAGGGGAAAATTCCTTCTATCGTACAGGATAGATTTGAACAAGGATTTATTGACTGGATTAAAGATGATAAAAACTCAGACATAGCACAAAGCGTGCAAAAATCAGAACGAAAACTTGTAAGCTATAGACCGCATATTCAAGTGGATATTTCGAATGAAATAGCATATCTTGTAATACCAGCGCAAAAATTTAGAGCGGAAGAGTGTGATGGTGAAGCTAAAGTCGAGATAACTGTTAATAGTTGTTCGGAAAAAAGAGATTTAGAATTATATCAATCTTTTGGTATATATATTTCAGAACCCATGAAAATAGAGCTGTCTGATATTTTTTCAGAAATAAAAATTGATATTACGACATTGACATCAAAGATTTTTTATATTAATAAAGCAAACTATAGGATTTTCAATCAAAAATGGGAGAATATAAATAAGTTTTCATTAGGACATAATTATATACTTACTAAGAAAAACACTGTGGTTACTTGGAAAGATGAAGATGATATGATCGAATATGAAGACTATAGATTGTGGAATAAATTTTCTGTTAATATTGAAGAAAGTTCAATCTTTTATGTTGATGGACATCCGCTCTCAATCATTGGAGAATTTTCTGTAGATCCAATATTTGATTTTGTTATAGAAAAATTTGAAATATACAAAAATGGGAAAAAAGTAATTGCAGCAAGACAACATCCAACAATTTCTTTTGTTGTAGATAATGCTAAATTTGGTGGAACTGTTATTGTGATAAACGGAAAAAATTATGTTCTCTCTGATATAAGAGCCAAAACTTGTTACTCATGGCCGGAAAATAAGAACAAGATGGCAGTGACCATATCGCTTGAAAAATTATTAGGTTATAGTGAGGGTTATTTTAATGTCTTCTTAAATATACCTGCAGAACCAAATAAACTATTATGTGACTATGTAATTTTAAAAAAGTTTGATTGTAGATTTAATAAGCGCCGCTTTATGTATGATACAGTAGCAGAATTAACTATTGTACACAAAGGTATTCAATTGTTGAATATTCCAAATGAATGGACTGTGATAGAAAACGAACCTACTTTTGGCGTTACATATAGTATTCCAATTTCTGCATCATTAGAAAAAATAGAATTTGATTTAGAGTTGAATGAGCGCGTTACTCTTTTGATGCCGATTCGAGTTTTTTTGTATGGATTTTCTCAACTTGAAATGAAAGTAGCAAAAGAAGACTATATCTGGTATGCAGATATGAAAGAAATTATGTATATTAAGATGCCGGATGCAACTAGGGTTGGAGTTTATTGGGGAAAAGAAAATGATAATGTATCTGAAGGTGAGGAAATTTCGCCGGGATTATTTAGAATTGATATTTCCGAATTTGTAAGAAGAATACAGGGGGAATATAAAAAGAAATATCAATATCTTAATGTTATCTTTTTTGACAATGCAAAACGTAATATTGCATTACCACCAATATTGAGAAATATTTTGCTGACTCCATATTTTGATTTAAAATATATGAATGGTCAAGTGAGCATGGATATAGAGATAAAGGGGAATGCTGTTCCGTATTTAACTGTAAAAAATTATAATACGGAAGAAATAGTTGTTGACCATAAAGAAATTCATACTGGTGAAAATGAATTTCCTGAATTAACTCTTGAAGGATATTATGATTTATATCCAGTGATGGAAGAAATCGATGAATTTGGATTTGAAACATCAGTAACGGAATTAAAACCTAAACGAGGAGTTGGATGTGTAGATCTTGAAAATCTAGTTAATTGTCGTTTGATTATTTCAAATTTGATTTGTGATGAGGATCTTCTTGGACTTGATTATGAGTATTTTGTTTTTTTAACTGAAAAATTGGATGATCGAGTTTATTTAGGCTTCATGAATTGTATGAGATATGAAAATGGCAAACTTAATAAGGAAACATTGAAAAAATTTGGAAGAATAAAGGTATTTATATATCAGTTGGCAGAAGAAATAAGGGCATCAATTCAGCTTTATTCGTATCGAGAAGAAGAGTGGATGGATCCATATTACGATATGGATAGAAATATGATATTACATTGCGATAATACATTGCTTGATAAGGATCAAGGACAAAACCGATTTTTATTATTGGATTCTGAAGCTACAGAATATGTTTTTGATAGAAATAGACTAAGGAGGACAAGATAAATGCTTTTTAGACCATCAGAGAGTTCAAAAAGAATTGTTGATTTTTATCGTAGATATTTATTAACTACGTTTAGCACAAATAATGAAAAATATAATAAGCAGTTGAAAGAGGCATTAGAAAAAGAAGGAACGATAGCTGAGGGACCTTATTTAAGTATGTCTGATCCTTATGAAAAAGGAAAAACATTAACAGAGCTTGCAGAAGAAGATTTAATTTCGAAAGAAATGTTGAAAATGTCGGGTTTTCATCCGGAAAGAAGACTGTATCGGCACCAGGAGGAAGCTGTAAGAAAGATAGCGTCGGGTAAAAATCTTATTGTAACAACGGGAACTGGTTCTGGTAAAACAGAATCTTTTTTAATCCCGGTTATAAACGAATTGTTAAAAGAGAAAGAAGCGGGAACATTAGGACCAGGTGTTCGAACTTTGATTATATATCCGATGAATGCATTGGTTAATGATCAAATACGACGTTTACGAGAGTTGCTTGCAGATATGGAAGGTGAACCTAAAATAACATTTGGAAGGTTTACTGGTGAAACGAAAGAAACATTTAAAGAGGCAAAGGCTAAATATGAAGAAATAGAGGATATTAAAGAAAATCCATTGTGTGAAAATGAATTGATTAGCCGAGAGCAGATGCGTGCAACACCGCCTAATATTTTAATAACTAATTATGCTATGTTAGAGTATATGTTGTTGCGTCCGGGAGATAATATAATTTTCAGTGAGGATAATGCAAGTAAGTGGCAATTCATTGTATTTGATGAAGCGCATTCGTATAGTGGCGCAAAAGGAATTGAAGTTGCATCATTGGTAAAGCGTGTAAAAGCTATGCTTAATCGAAATGATATTCGTTTTATTTTGACGAGTGCAACATTAGGAGATGAAAAAGCTAATCCAGATATTATTAAATTTGGTGAATCTTTGTGTTCAGCAAAGTTTGACGATGAAAGCATTGTACGTTCACATATGCTTGAAGCAAAAGCAACAAGAGAAGTACAAGCATTAGATTTTGAGTTATATCGTAAACTTGCGACAATGATACGAGACAACTATTCGGATAAAAATATAATAGAGGCTATACGAGAATATGATTCAAATATTAATGAAAACCTGGAAATTTCTGAAATGTTGTTTGAATTGATACTGCATGATGATTTTTATTACCGGGTTAGAAAGGTTCTCTATGGTCAAATCAAAACAGTATCTGAAGTTGCGAGGGAATTAAACGTCAGTATAAATGATTTGACAGATTTTATTGCAGTTTCTTCTAATGCAATGCGAGATAGTGAAAGATTATTCGAAGCAAAGTACCATATGTTTTTAAGGGGGATTGAGGGAGTTTTTGTTACATTAAATCCTTCTAATAAGTTGTTTATAAACCGTATGGAAACTTATAAAGAAAAACCATATGATGAATCCGATATTGGATATAAAGTGTTTGAAGTGTCTTTTTGTAACAATTGCAATGCCCTGTATATTACCGGGGAAGTCCGTGATGGGTATTTAATTCAAAAATCGAAATTTAATGATGAATATAATCCTGAGGTGTTTCTTTTTAGTGGAGATTATGATGAAGAAATTGAAGATGCTGAAAACACATATCAAATTTGTTCAAAATGTGGAGCAATCAAACGTGCATCTTCCGTAAATGGACTACAATGTGGGCATGGTTCACAATACATAAATAAAATAATAAAGGTCAAGAAAAAAGGAGAAAAACTTCATAGTTGTCCATGTTGTCATAGCGTAAACGGCCAAAGAAGTATTTTACGTCCGTATTTTTTAGGTACAGAGGCAGCAACAGCAGTTATTGCAACAGCATTATACAATGAGTTACCGGGTGAAGAGCATCATGTTGAAGTAGAGAAAATCGATGATGAATTTTTTGATTATTCTGATGAACAGGTGATTGATCATAAAAATGCTCTGACAAAGCAGTTTTTGGCTTTTTCTGATAGCCGTCAAACAGCTGCTTTTTTTGCAACATATCTCCAAAGCACATATCAAGATAGCCTGATGAAACGTATTGTAAAAGAGATAGTAGACGAGAACCGAGATAAGTTAAACGATGGTGTGGGTTTGGATTATTTTGTACCATTGTTAACAGCTAAGTTTCAACAATATCATATTTTCCCGAATGAAAATGAAGATGTAATATGCAAAGAAGCTTGGATATATGCTATGAAAGAAATCTCAAATTATAAAGCAAGAAATTCATTGATGAAAACGGGTATTTTGCTGTTTGATGTAGATCTTAATATCCCTCAATTAAAGGGAATTGCTCTAACTGCCGAAGAAACTACAACAATGGTTAAAGCTCTTTGTAAATCAATGATGAAAGATGCTGCAATAAGTACAGATGCTTCATTTACAAAAGCAGATATTGAACGGTTTACTGTAACCGGATTTCAAAAAGGTTATGATGGTGTTGCTGCTGGTCTTACTTATGTTGAAGGATGGTGTCCTGAAGAAGGAAAAACAAATAAAAGACTGAAATATGTGACAAAAGTTTTAGGTGGTAATGAAGAACAGGCAAGAAGACTTTTAAATAGCATATGGAATTACATGAAAAAGAAAGAATTTGTTTTACAGAAACCATTTGGTAGAAGAACAGCATTTGTTTTAAATTCGAAGAAAATCAAGGCAAGAACAATAAAAAAATTGTATATATGTCCAGAATGTAAAAATATTACACCTTATAATGTTAAGGGGATATGTGATAATCCAAAATGCAGAGGAAATTTAGTAGAATATGATTTTAATAGAATATTAAAGGATAATCATTATTATAATCTTTTTACTAATTTAGAAATTACCCCAATGATAGTACATGAGCATACGGCACAGCTGTCTAGTGATAGAGCTTATGAATATCAGAGAGAGTTTAAGGATAAAAAGATTAATGTATTAAGTTGTTCCACAACATTTGAAATGGGTGTGGATGTTGGATCATTAGAGACGGTTTTTATGAGAAATATGCCACCGTCTCCGGCAAATTATGCTCAGAGAGCTGGTCGTGCCGGACGTAGTTTGAAGTCAGCGGCATATGCAATTACATTTTGCCCTAATAGTTCTCATGACTTAAATTATTATCGAAATCCGATTGCAATGATAAAGGGAAATATTAATCCTCCGCATTTTAATATAAGCAATGATAAAATTGTTTTACGACATATTTTTGCATCTGCCTTTTCACATTTCTGGAAAGTGTATCCAAATTTATATAAAGATACAATTGGAGATTTTATGGAGTGCGATGGTTTTACAAAACTTCATGATTATTTAAACGCTAACCCAGAAAAATTAAAAAAATATTTGCAGAGTGTTGTTCCGGTTGATTTACAGGACTTTTTTGGTATTAATCATTTTAAATGGGTATCGCTATTATTCAATGAAGATGAGCAACAAGAAGGATATTGTAACTTAGTGGTGGATAAGTACAATGAAGATATTAAGGCTTTAGAAAAGACAAAATTAGAATTAATTGCAGAAAATAAAAATGGTGTTGATAAAATTACTAGGTCGATTAAAACTATTCAGGATCAGAAAATTATTGAATTTTTATCGAAAAATAATTTGATTCCGAAGTATGGATTTCCTGTAGATACTGTTGAATTACAGGGAATAGGAATTAATAGTGCTAATAGCATGCTTCGATTGAATCGTGATTTATTTTCTGCAATTTCTGAATATGCACCGGAATCGGAAGTGGTTGCAGATGGACATTTAATAAAAAGCAGATATGTAAGAAAATTATCGGGGTATGAATGGCCGAAATACAATTATGCGGAATGTCCAGAGTGCTTGGCCTTAAATAGAACTTTATCAGTGAATCCGATTAAAAGTTGTCGGCAATGTGGTAAACCTCTTAGTGGAAGAAATCACCAATATATTATTCCTAAATTTGGATTTCAAATGGATACGGAAGGATTTAAACCTGTAGGAATTAATAAACCTGAAAGGACATATAAAGGATCTATATCGTATATTGGAGATGAAAACAAGATTGAATTTCATGAATATACGATATGTGGACATACGGTTTTGATTGGAAACAGTAAAATGGATTCATTGGCTGTTCTAAATAAATCTTCTTTTTATATTTGTGAAACCTGCGGCTATGGAAAGGTAGATGAAAAAACAACAGACAGAGTAATTGAGTATAAGCATAAAAATCCTAATGGTTATGAATGCCCTTCAAAACGTCTTGTTTCATATGCATTAGGTCATGAATTACAAACGGATGTGGTATTGTTGAAATTTATTGATTTTGATATTTCTAAGCAAGAGGAAGCGTGGACTATCTTATATTCTATGCTAGAAGGTCTAAGCAGAAAGATGAACGTTGACCGGAATGAATTGGCTGGATGCTTACAATGGTATAGAAAGAGTGATACAGCAAAAGGAAACTTTGGATTTGTGCTTTTTGATAACACTCCGGGTGGCGCAGGATACGTTAGGCAATTAACTAATCCAGAGATTTTGACAGAAATGTTAAAAGAAGGTTTTAAAGTTGTCAAAAACTGTGAATGTGGCGGTGATTCTGCAGATACCGCTTGTTATAGTTGCTTGTGTAATTACTATAATCAGAAACATCATGATATTTTAAAACGTAAGTATGCAATAGATTTTTACTTGCAATTTGCAAATACTCCGGAAGAGATTTTGACGGCAGTAAGGAATGAAGAGGCATATGTTTATTCAAATGTAGAAGGAGATACGCCGGATGAAATAGAGAAGTTAAAGGAACAAGAGTTGTCGGCAACAAAAGAGCATTTTCAGCTGATTTATTGTAATGATGGCTTAAATCAGGAATCTAAAACAGCAGAAGAAATATGGGATAATTTGTTGGGTGATTGTTATAGTTCAGAAGAGACTAAATTAATAACAGAAATTAAGAATCGGGGGATGTCCAATATTGCAAAACCTTTTTATCAGAAAAGTGTAAAAATTGTAGAAACCGGAGAAAAGATTTTTACAGACTTACTTTGGAAAGAAAAAAAGGTGATCCTATTTTTAAAAGAAAATGAGAACTATTACCAACAGGCAAAGAAAATAGGATGGCATTGCTATTGCACTGTAGAACCGTTTGATATTGACGAATTTTTAAATAGGATTGAGGTGTAATTATGGCAATAATGATACCAGATAAACCAAAAGAATTTGAGGTAAATAGTCATGAAGATTTGATGTTTGAAGCTTTAGCAACACTTCCTGATACATATTATGTTTTTCATTCTTTCTCTATTGTAAGTATAGTTGATTCTATAGTGTATGAGAGTGAAACAGACTTTGTTATTTTTCATCCACAAAAAGGAGTGCTGTGTCTTGAGGCAAAGGCTGGTCAGGTAAAGTATGAAGATGGTTTATGGAAGTATGGAAGTGGAAAGATTATGAGCCATGATGGTCCATTTAATCAATCAAGTTCGAATAAATGGAAATTGTGTAAGTATATAAAAGAAAATGGCATAGAATATCTACTTGGACGTTGTAAATTTCTCCATGCCGTTTGGTTTCCTTCGGTTGTTAAAGAAAAATTTCAAGATGTTTATTTACCGTCAGAAGCCGATTTGAATCTTATGCTTACAAGTGAGTCCTTTGAACATTTGGAGGAAGAAATATCTAAAATTTTTGCGATTCAGTTACCAAATCGTTTAGAGACAAATTTATCAAAAAAGGATATTCAAATAATACTTAATAGGGTTTTGGCACCGAGTTTTAATTTAATTTCACTGTCACAAATGCGAATGAATCATAATAAATTGGTTTTTAAGCGTATGTTAAAAGAACAAGTGGCGTTATTAAATTATCTGGAGGAACAGAAATCGGCTATCATTAATGGGCTTGCTGGAACAGGGAAAACTGTAATGGCATTGGAAAAGGCTAAACGTCATGCGGATAATGGTGAAAAGGTATTATTTTTATGTTACAATGTCAATTTGAAAAATTATTTACGAGAAGCTTATGCCCATGATAATATTGCGTTTTATACGATTGATGGTTTGGCGTGTAGGTTATGCGATACGCAAAGTGCGAACTATAAGCGTTTGGAAGAAACATTAGAAGAGATGTATATGGAGAATAATTTTCCGTATAGGCATATTATTATTGATGAAGGGCAGGATTTTGGGAAAAATCAAATGGAAGAAATTGAATTAATTAATTTGCTGAAGGCTAATGTTTTGGATGATGAAAGCAAAGAAGGCAGTTTTTATCTATTTTATGATATGAATCAAATGGTACAAGCAGAGAATATACCAGAATATATTAGTAAAGCTGATTGCAAACTTACATTATATAAAAATTGCCGGAATACACAGAATATTGCCGAGACATCTATGCGTATGTTAGGAATAGAAAAAAGACCTAAATTATTTGACGGAGCTGTGCTGGGAGATTTAAGTGAAATGTGTTTTGCAAGTAGTAAAAGTGAAACCATATGTATGCTTAATAAGATAATAGAGAAAAATTGGGAATTGGGTTATCAGGATATTACTATTCTTTCATGTAAAACTCTTGAATCAAGTGCTATATCAGAGGAATGTTCAAATAATATATATTTGTATAAAGGAAAGAGAATACCGGTTTCAACTTGTAGAAAGTTTAAGGGTCTTGAAGCGGATTCGATTATTATGATTGATATGGATTATGAATTATTTTCAAAAAATAGTGAACAGATATTATATGTTGGATCTTCGAGAGCAAGATATAAGTTGGCCTGTGTTGTTAATTTGACGAATTCACAATGCGAAGAAATACTTGAAAAATTGGAAGCGCGAAAGACAAAAAACGTGAAGAAAGCATTGGCGACAGCATACAATGCAGAATATGTTGAGGGTAATTGGTAATATGGAAATTGATTATAAAAGATTGAGAAGCGATTTGAAAGATTATTATGGAACGGCAATGTTTCAGGGATTTCCAGTAGCAATGTTTGAAATATCAGTAATTGAGAAAGCTGATGGGGAAGAACTTATTTGTATTGCTACAAAATTAGGATTTGACTTAGAAAGGTATTATAGGTGACATAATATGTTTGTAGAAGAAATGAAAGATTATTTGGAGCAGTATTATGAAGCGGCAGGTTTTGCAGATTTTTATGAACAAGTTTTAAAGGGAATGTCGGATGAAGATGTGATTAAAATGTATATGGACACATTTGGAAAGCAAGAAGATATAGTAATCGAAAAATAAAAACATATGTATTTCCATATAAACTTTATTTTTGTTATAAGATGCGTGTAAGTAGTTAATAGTAAAAAGGGGTGATGCAATGACACATGAAAAAATGCGAGAAATGCTTTCAAAAGATGAAAAGATAACCATAGAATACAAAGAATGTGTAAATCAGATACATGATTCCGTATATGAAACAGTGTCGGCATTTTCCAATCGGTATGGTGGCTATATTATTATGGGCGTAAAAGATGGAGGAATCCCGATAGGTGTGAATCGAAATGCTGTTAAGGATTTAAAAAAGAATTTTGTAAATCAATTGAATAATCCTAATAAAATGTCACCTACTTTGTATTTGTCTATAGAAGAATTTGAATATGAGGGAATGTTGTTGTTATATACCTATGTTCCGCCAACATCAACGGTAGAAAAATGTTCCGGACGTGTGTATGACAGAAATGAAGAAGGAGATATGGACATTACAGATTCTCCAATACAAATGGAAAATCTTTATGCCAGAAAGAGCAATACCTATACGGAAAGTAAGCTGTTTCCTTATGTTCGGGAAGAACATTTGAGAACGGATTTAATGGAGAAAGTTCGGAGATTAATTTCAAATAACAATCCTCGTCATGAATGGCTGAAAATGTCAGATAAGGAACTTCTGGTTAGTGCAGGACTGTATGAAACAGATTTTGTTACAGGAGAGCAAGGCTACAATCTTGCAGCCATATTACTGTTTGGAAAAGATGAGGTAATCCAATCTTGTGTACCGGGCTATGTTACAGATGCGCTATGCAGAAAAGAGAACATGGATCGGTATGACGATCGTTTAATTGTAAAAACGAATCTGATTGAGAGTTATGAAATTTTAATGGAGTTTATAGCAAAGCACACATCAGATAAATTCTATCTGGTTGATAATGTGAGAACTAGTGTCAGAGATTTGATTTCAAGAGAGGTTGTAAGTAATATTTTGGTTCATAGAGATTTTTCCAGTGCGTTTCCGGCAAAGGTCATTATTGAAAAAGACTGGATTCGGACGGAAAACTGGTGTAGACCACGGCGTCAGGGGAATATCTTGGAAACGGAATTTACACCATATCCTAAAAATCCGATTTTGGCAAGATTCTTTGTTGCTGTAGGGTTGGCTGATACAATAGGTTCCGGGGTTAGGAATTTATACAAATACACACCTATTTATACTCCGGGAGGAAAACCGGAATTAATTGAGAATGACGTATTTAGAATTAACATTCCGATTACAGAAACAGCAGTCCATGAATATGCTGAAGAAAATGAATTAACAGAACGTGAGACCACGATTTTTAAAATGATAAAAGCAAATAATAAATTGACCGTTGAAGAAGTTATGGCTGTTTTAGACATTTCGAGGGCAACTGTATTTAGAGATTATGCAAAAATCCGAAAAAAATGTGGAGTTTCTTATGATAAAAAAGCGGGTGAATGGAAATTATAAGTCTCATATTAAAATGAGACTGATGAGATTTACATGAGACTACACACCAAACTTTTGAATTTTGCATGCAAAAAAACGGTATATATACGATTTTTAAAGGTGTATGATAAAAATAAGTCTCATGATCTCATTAATTTGATGAGACTGTGAGACTTATTTTGTGAAAACATATATGTGCTAAAGGAGAGGAAATGGCAGCAGATACAGGAGATTGTACGATATTTTTTTATGGTTCGAAAGAAAAACTGAATGAATTGACATTCTTTATGAAAGAAGCATGGCGAGTTCATTGTAATTCAGAAAGCTATGAGGTTAATAGAATCGATGAGTATAGTTGGCTAGGGGATTATGACGAAGAGTGGAATGTTATCCATTCACTGGGTCAGGTAAATAGCTTAGGGTATCAGTTGATTCCTGGCTTTTTGAAAAAAGTAAAAGAAAAATTCCCAGAACTTTCAATAAAAGGAATTGTGAACCATAATTGGCTGATCTGTGAAGGCGAAGAACATATGAAGATCACTTCTGAAAGTAATTCCACAGAAGTCAATTGTGAAGAATGGTGTCTGAAAGAGTTGGATTTGCAGGACTGGGAATCGGAAGAAGAACAGGAAAGGGCACAAGCGGAATTAGAAGAAAGCTGGTGTTCAACAGAGCAGGAATGGCAGGAAAATTTGTTTAACAGCGAAGACTTATTACGTGTTGATTGGTATAGACTGCAAAGTATGTTAGAGCAACAAATGGTTGTCGGAACAAAATATGAAAATAGACCCGTTAATATAGCCAAATTGACAGATGGGGAAAAAGTTTTTTTGGTGAGAGAACCGGAGAATATTTTTGATGCAAATGCGATAGAGGTTAGAAGTGAAATTGGATCATTAGGACATATTCCCGCAGAGATTAGTGCAAAATTATCGCCACTTATAGATGAAAAGATTATTGAATGCGAAGCAACGGTGATAACAACAGTATCAAAACTGGAATATGCGGAAAAAGTTTCTGGAACAAAGGTTTTAGAAAAGAATCGAGAAAAACTGGCAAAAGAACCTCTTTTATGGATAAAAATTCAGATACATAAGTGCTGATTGTAATTAGTCTCACAATCTCATGGATAAAATGAGACTGTGAGACTGGTATGTAATATGTTTAGGCGGAAACGGGCGGTTTCCGCCATTTTTTCTTCGGTTCATGTTTTCCGCAGTCATCACAGGTCATAGGCCAGTTGATTTTCCACTCAAAATATTCGTCTCTGGTAATCTCACCGTTTTTTAGTTCATTTTTTCTTATGAGCCATTCTTTTAGAAAATCGTTTAAAATTCCATAGTTAAACCACAGGCAGACCGGAGGATGAGCCGGCCATTCATCATTATCATGATAACGGACGGTGGTATCACCGTTATCGTTGCATTTTTCGTCAGGGTAGGTCTCAGGAAGAAACATATTGATAGAGGACGGATTAAATTCATCCAGCCAGAAAAGCAATTCCAGCATCTCAGAAGCATCCCGTCCGGCGGTGTCATATAATGTCCACGGGTTTACATCCAGAATTTTTGCAATCTGATCTACCAAATCTTTTTTCGGGACACGACTTCCATTTTCATATTGAACAATGCGATGCCCGTCTTTTTCTCCTATTCCTAATCTAAGCGCCAGTTCTTTCTGGGTCATTCCCCGGAACTGGCGTATTTTTTTTAATTTAAGATTAAAGTTCATGATTTCCCAATCCTTTTTATAGTGTTTTCAAGTTTAATTTTATTTTACTACTAAAAAGTTCATTTGTAAACAGAAAAGTGCACAAAAAAGTGCACTGGTGTATTGACTTTGGTTTTACACAGGAATATAATGACAGTAAAATAAAGTGCACAAAAAAGTACACTACAAAAACTAATCGCACATTGAAAAATAAATGAGCTGTATGATCTGTCAACAGACTGTCGCCATGAACCGGATGCTCGGAGAGCGCAGACAGACACTCCGGAAACGGTGGGAATGCTTCGAGAAGGAGGTGCCCATATCCCGAAAGGGTAGAGGTTATCTGAAACGATAACGACAGATGATATGAATGGAAGCCAAACCCAGATTCACAAATAACTGCAGATCGCAGCAGAAATGAGGTGATTCCGAAAAATATAATAGGAAAGGGGGAGGTATAATGTGTAAAGAACTGGAATATGCAAAGAAGATAGCACTGGTAAGAAAATTATTCCGGGCAGGGGGATTGTCTGAAGCGGAATATAACAGAGTGAGAGCAAAGCTGATGGATATGTATCATGTTATTGAAAATGATTTGGAAAAACAGTCGGTTTTGGCTTGAAGAATAGAAAAATGAAAGAGGAAATAATCATGGAAGAGAAAATATTTCAACAATCGTTCATATTTTATTTTAGATGTATGATAACAACACAGAAACGAAGAAAAGCCATAAGAAAAATGTGGCAGGTGAGAGAAATGGAGGAAATGTATGAGAAACACACAGGTTGAAATTTTACAGGCAACAAAACCACTTCCCAACGGAAGAGGGAGAAGAAGAGCAGGAGTGCAGATTGACAGAATCCGGGTAGCTGCATATTGCAGGGTATCTACAGACGGGGATGAGCAGTTGGGGAGTTTTGCATCCCAGAAAGCCTATTACGAGGATAAAATCAGAGAGAATCCCCAGTGGGCACTTGCCGGAATTTTTGCGGATGAAGCGATCACCGGAACAAAAGCAGATAAAAGACCGGGATTTCAAGAAATGATCCAGAGATGTATGAATGGCGAAATAGATATGATTCTTACGAAATCAATTTCCCGTTTTGCACGAAATACGCTGGATACATTGAACTATGTCAGGATGCTTACGAATCAGAGAATTCCCATTATATTTGAAAAAGAAAATATCAATACAATGGATATGAACGGAGAACTTCTTCTGACAATTATGAGTTCACTGGCACAGCAGGAAGTGGAATCTCTGTCCGGTAATGTAAAGATGGGAGTTAAAATGAAGATGAAAAGAGGAGAACTGGTAGGGTTCAATGGGTGCTTCGGCTATGATTATCACCCAGAGGATAAGAGTCTTACCGTTAATGAAAAAGAAGCGGAAATAGTGCGTTTTATGTATGATATGTATATACAGGGATATGGCAGTACCACCATTGCGAAAAGATTGACAGAAATGGAAATTAAAAATAAAAGAGGTGTAGTTAGGTGGGACGGCGGCAGTGTGATGGGAATTCTCACAAATGAGAAGTATAAAGGAGATATTCTTCAAGGGAAAACTTTTACGCTTGATCCCATATCGAAAAGACGGCTTGATAACAGAGGAGAAGAAGAACAATATTATATCAGGGATCATCATGAGCCGATTGTATCGAGAGAAATCTGGGACAGGGTAGCAGCTATCCACAGCGAGCGGGTAAAAACTAAAGTAATACCTACTACCGGAAACCGGGAACGTTACACCCGACAGTTTGCTTTCAGCAGTATGCTGGAGTGCGGATACTGTGGACATAAACTTTCCAGAAGAACAAGGCATCAGACCACTGTAACGAAAAAACCGGTATGGCAGTGTATGAATGCCACAAAGAACGGAATTGAAAGTTGCCCACATTGTAAAGCCATTGATGAAGTAATTATCGAGGGAGCATTTCTGGAAGCTTTCCGGCTACTAACCGATAATTTTGATGATGTGCTGGATTCGGTACTGCATACCATAGAGGAAGTATTAAATGACGATACGGAATTAAAACGAGTGAAACAGCTGGAAAAGGAAATCAATAATGTAGAATCAAGAAAAAGCAGGTTAACAGATCTGTTGATTGATGGTAAAATAGAACAGCAAGCATACGAAGAAAAGAATAACAGTTTTCTCCGTAAACTTCATAAGCTGACAGAGGAAAAAGCATATCTGGAAGAGGATATCGGACAGCAGAAGAATGTCAGCAAGCGTATGGCGCAGCTCCGTAAGACACTGGAAAATGAAGAAACAATGGATGAATTTGACCGTGTAGTGTTTGAGAGTATTGTGGAAAAGGTAATTGTCGGCGGGTATGATGAAGACGGAAACCCGACACCGTACAAGTTAACCTTTATCCTGAAATGTGATCAGAACTTAAATATAATGGATGCGAAAGCAGACTACAAGGCAAATCACAAGAAAGAGAGGGTGTCATAATGGAGCAGAATAAAGTGGAAATTTTAGAAGCGTTGAACAATGAAAAAATGTACTCATTAAGAGGTGACGAGGTTGGGGAAATGTGTTCACCAGAAGGTGACGACACATGTTGAGACAGTTGTGCTACTTTCAAGAAAAGGTTAATAAAAAACCTTCAAACTGATGTAAGATTGAAAGAATCATCAGTTTGGAGGTTTTTTATTAGCTTGGAGTACAGTTTATGTTGTTTGATTAAAAAGTGAAAATAAATATTTTTGTCTAGTATAAATAAAAATAAATAAAATTATTTAAAATGTATTGCAAATATATTACAAGTATGTTATAAAATAGACAAAAATAAATTTGTCTTATTTGTAATAAAAAAAGACAGTAATAATTTAAAAAGGAGAGAGAAAAGGAAATGGAAGTGTTAGAACAAATCCAGGCGTTTATTTGGGGACCTCCCACTTTAGTATTGCTTCTGGGAACAGGTATTTATTTTACTGTTAAACTAAAAGTATTGCAGTTGTTTCGTTTTCCCAAAGCGCTGAAATCCATTTTTGAAAAAGAAGAGGGGGCCGGGGGAGACGTATCGGCTTTTGCTACCTTGTGTACGACACTTGCAGCAGATATTGGAACGGGCAGCATCGTAGGGGTAGCAACGGCGTTGCGAATTGGCGGACCGGGTGCTATGTTCTGGATGTGGGTATCAGCTTTTTTTGGCATGACAACAAAATATGCAGAGTCTGTACTGGCCATAAAGTACAGAACACGCGACGAAAATGGACAGATGGCAGGCGGACCTATGTATTATATCCAAAATGGCATGGGAAAGAAATTTATATGGCTTGCCAAGCTTTTTGCCATTTTTGGTGTGTTTACGGCACTTCTTGGATGTGGTACATTTCCACAGGTGAATGCGATTACAGAATCTGTAAGTCTTGCATTTGATCTGCCGGTTATTTTGATCGGAGCAGTAGTAACTGTACTAGTTGCTGTTGTGATATTGGGAGGAATCCAGTCTATCTCTAAAGTAGCGCAGTTCGTGGTTCCATTTATGGCAGTGTTTTTTATCGGAGGCTCTGTTTTGATCTTGGCTTTGAATTACCATGCACTTCCAGGAGCCATTCGTGAAATTTTTACTTGTGCCTTCTCCGGTAAATCTGTAATGGGCGGTGCAGCCGGGACAACGGTGATTAGCCTAATGACAGCTGTACGTACGGGAGTGGCCAGAGGTGTTTATACAAATGAAGCCGGACTGGGGAGTTCACCAATTGTCGCTGCCGCCGCAAAAACTAACTCTTGTGTCAAACAGGGGCTGATTTCCATGACAAGTGTATTTTTTACTACACTGGTAACTTGTTCCATGACAGGGCTTGTTATTATATCCAGTGGCCTTCTGGATTCCACAGATTTAAGTGGAAGTCCCCTTGTAACTCAGGCCTATAATATAGATTTGCCATATAATATTGGAATGTATATTGTAGCAGTGGGAATTATCTTTTTCTCTTTCACAACAATTCTTGGCTGGAGTTATTATGGAGAAAGGTGTATTGTATACCTTACAGGAAGTACGAAGAGTATTAAAATTTTTAAAGTATTTTATATAGCAGCTATTGCGGTAGCGCCGTTTTTGACCTTGGAACCAATTTGGCTGCTGGCGGATATTACCAATGCACTGATGATTCTTCCAAATCTTGTGGCGATTTTATATCTGAGAAAGGTGATTATCCATGAGACGAGAAAGTATTTTGACGGGATGGAGAGAGTTAAGTTAAAAATACCGAAAAATGCAGTTGTAGAGTAGAAAGAAATAAAAAAGTGAGACAATATTCTGTCTCACTT
>JAHZAV010000030.1:13218-28546 GCA_019423745.1 Lachnospiraceae bacterium | reverse complement strand
GGGCTGCCGTGAGGCGGCTCTTAATTTTGGGAGGTACTCGCTATTGTGCGTGTACTAAACAGACGGCATATGTGTAGAAATTTTGAAAAAATCAAGTCCAATATGTATTTTCAAAAAGTCGAAGACCATTTGCAATATTTGCGGAATATTCGGAATAGCAATCCCTAAAATAACTCCTGTAATGGCATTTCTAGTGAGAACCGTCATGGTAACTGCAAAACTGATGTGGGCCAGCACAAAAAGAATACGTGCTATGATGGAAAGGCCATAATAACCAAGATAAAGCTCTGTCCCCATACCAAATTTATTAAATGCGAGAACTCCCATAATGATACCGCTAATAAACATTACCAATATATATGTCACAGAAATTGTTAAAACAATTGAAAGATAGTATTTTTTCTTCGATATTCCCCGACCTATAATATTTTTCATCACGCCGGATCGATAAGCTTCTGCAACTATATTCGCTGTTAGCAGCATGAAAGCATAGAGAATAATATCGCCACCTAAAAATGTACCCATCAAACTGTCTACTCCCGCAACAGGGACTAGCTCAGATGTCTGAGAAGAAACTCGGATCGACACAATCAGAAAAATAAAACTGAGAGCAAGGCATCCGAAAAAGAAAATTTCTTTTTTCAACTGATAAATATGTCCACGAATTAGATTTTTCATACCTTTTGCCCTCCTGAAAGTTTTTCTACAAAAAATTTCTCAATATCTTCATCGTTGGTTCCCAAACCACACACTCGCACTTTGTTTTCCACTAGGAATTGATTAAGATCCGCCGGATTAATTTTCTCATACAAACGCAAACTTTGATTGGAAAGAACTTCACATGGAACATCCGGATAACGAGCCGCAATGAGTCTTTTTGCATCTTGCAAATATTCCGGCTCAACTGTAACCTGGATGCCGCTGCTGCATGCATTTTCCAGCGTTTCTTTGCTGAACTCGTCAATCAGACATCCACCATCAATAATCGCATAATCCGTCGCCAGTTTATATAATTCGCTTAGAATATGGCTAGCAATCATGATAGTGGTACCATATTGGCGATTTAACGTCTCCAGCATTTTACGCATCTCATATACACCTTCCGGATCAAGCCCATTGATCGGCTCATCGAGAATGATAAAATCAGGATTTCCCAGTAACGTAATTGCAATGCCTAATCGTTGCTTCATTCCCAACGAAAATTGGCGTGCTTTCTTCTTTTTAGCATTTTGCAAGCCAACCATTTCCAGTATTCTGTTATGATCTTGAGATCGAATACCAAACAAGAGAGAAAAATAGCGCAAATTCTCCAGTGCTGTCATATGTTCATATATGCCTGGTTTTTCAATAAGCATCCCCATGCGATTCCGCACTTTCTCATCATTTGACTTTCCTAACAATGTATAACTGCCTTCACTTTGCTGCGTTAAGCCGCCGATAATACGCATTAATGTAGTCTTTCCAGCCCCATTTTTTCCTACTAAACCATAAATTGAGTTTTTCGGCACATGAATGCTCACTTGATCCAGAACAGTTTTTGCACCATAGACTTTTGACAAATTATTTGTTTGCAAAATATATTCCATATCATCTCCACCTCGTATAATAAGTTTTTGATACATAACTATATGTATCATGATTAATAAGTTACAAATAAATATTCGTCTCACCATCTGTTGAACCAGTAATAGTTGTTTCATAGAAAATCTATTTCCCTAACATGGGTGTTACCTTCAAACCGGCTAGCTGTATACTTAAATTCATATTTTAAAGTATTATTTATTTCACTTGACATCACATCGCAGGACTTTCCGCTTTCCAATATTTGAGGAAAAAGTGACGAATAATTACTTAAAGACAATATACTATAGACTATTAGTTTTTCCCTTATATGAATCTTTAATATTTTTTTAATATTTTATGAATTTCAGTTATGAGGGCAAAGAAACAGGTACTCTAAAATACACCTCGGCTAAAATAATATCTTTTTTGGCTGTCATTTGTACCCGATGTACGGGTTTCTTCTGTTTTGCCATAATAAAAGGTTCTCCTATGATAATTTTAGTTTTATCATAGGAGAACCCTTCCATCTCTTATTTGCAGAAAAAGTTTCAAACTGCCTATTTTCAAACACGATCTGGTGATGTTGCTCGCAAAATGACTCTTACTATCCGGGTAACGCATTCTCTCAATTCTTTTTCAGATAAACTTCCGTTTTCTAATGCCTTTTCTATACTTATATGGTCAGAAATCTTTCCCGGCATTATCAAATCATTCCCTGCGCGTATACATCCGGCAGCTGTACACTCTTTATCTTTTTCAGTTGTAGTCCAATCAGTCATAATCAAACCTTTAAAACCGAACTCGCATCTGGCGACTTTCATACACAGATCGTAATTATTTGCTGCATGTTTTCCGTTAACTAAATTATAACTTGTCATAAGTGCTAATGGTTCTGCTTCGGAAATTGCAATTCCAAATCCACGTAAATATATTTCTCTTAAAGCTCTTTCAGATAAAACACTGTTGGATTTCATCCGATTATCTTCCTGATTGTTACATGCAAAATGTTTTATCGTAGTACCACATCCAGGATGACACTGTACCCCTTTAGTCATTGCAGCTGCAATCTTACCTGAAAGGAGCGGATCTTCGGAGTAATATTCAAAGTTACGTCCGCAAAGAGGATTTCTATGAATATTCATACCTGGGGCTAACCACAATGTTATGTGAAATATTTCCATTTCGTGTCCTACGGCTTTTCCCATTTCTTTTACAATTTCTTCATTCCAGCTCTGTGCAACTAATGTACCAACTGGAAATGCAGTACAATATTGATAATATTGTATACCTTCCAATTCAGGGCCATCATATAAGAACCCTTTTTCTAATGCTGCCATAAATGGAAGTGTTTTTACTTTTTCATTAGAAACTGTATAATATTGATGTAATCTTAATCCAGCAGGCCCATCTGCCAAAACAATACTTTCTATTCCCTGTTCTTCCATACAGGAATTGGTTTGTCCTGCTGATCCCGGAACCTTAATTCCTGCCGATCCAAGTTGACTTCCCTGTCCTTTTTCAGGATCCCCAGTAGTAAGATGAATTAACTGATCCACAGACATTTTTCGAACTATTTGCTTCGCTGAATCTTCCGGCTCTGTATAATTATAACAAAAATATTTTGTTTCTATTTGTGTAAGACTATATTCGATTTTCCGCTTATTGTTCATTAAGCCCATCAGTTCAAAATTTCGTTCTTCTTGAAATTTACGCGGTACAGAAATCTCATTCAGACTTTCCACATTGCAACAAACATTTTCTGTTGATGCAATTATTTTCTCTTCTTTCAATTCCAATGAACCAATCAGGCAACTATCATTAAGAGAATTTCCAAGAAATATACCATAATTTCCTGCATCCAGAAACCAAACCGCTCTCGATGCGTCATAAGAGCACAATTCCTTAGCAGTAAAGGTCAATTCTACCGTCTGTTTTTCTCCTGGCTCTAATAACTTAGTTTTTGTAAAAGCACATAATCTTCTATATTCCTTTTCTATTTTCCCCATTGGTAGAGATACATATACTTGCACAACTTCCTTTCCGGCAAAAACTTTTCCGCAATTAACAACATCTGCTAGTATCTTTACTGTTCCATCCTGATATGTAATAATCTCTTTCGAATTTATTTCAAAATTTGTATAAGATTTTCCATACCCAAACCCATATCTCACGGGTATATTAAAGGAATCAAAATACCTGTATCCAACATAAATACCTTCTTTATATAATTCCCTCTCTGTATTTCCATCCTGATATGAAAATGTATCTGAATTTGGATAATCATCATAATTAAAGGGCCAGGAGTCCGTCAGTTTTCCGCTAGGAACTACATCTCCTGAAATAATATCTGCAACGGCATGACCTCCTTCCTGCCCTGGCTGAGACACATACAACACAGCCTTTATCTGTTCATATTCATCCAGAAAGGACAGATCTACTATACCGCCTGTATTAATAATCAAAAGAATATCCTTATACTTACTGCAGATTTCCTTCAGCAATCTATTTTCTTCATCGCTGAGAAAATAATCCCCCTTTATTGCATGACGGTCAATACCTTCTCCTGAAGTTCTACTAAGCACATAAATTGCTATATCTGTATCTGTTTCATATGCACTACCTCCAACAGGTGCATTAAAGGGAGTTCTGGCATAAGCAGAAAAGAAATCTAATCCCTCTCCTGTGTTCTCACTTTTCTTTTGGATTGCTTTCTTCCATTCCAATCGACAACTTTCATAACATTTATCATATTCCCTTATCCATTTTTCTGTAGTAATATTGTATCCTTTTTGTTTCAATCCTTCATAAATAGAAATGCTTTTCCGTTCATTCACATCACCAGACCCGGTTCCCCCTTTCACCGTTCTGGAGGCACCAGTTCCAAACAATGCAAGATTAGTATTCCTTTCAATTGGAAGCATATCTCCATCATTTTTAAGCAACACGATTCCTTCAGTTGCAACTTTTTTTGCTACTTTAGCATTTTCTATTTCATATTTTCTGGGCTCCTTACATTTTGTTCCAACAAGCTCCTTCATTTCTCTTTTCATTAATTTCACCTCTATATTTTCTTATTGGATCGAAAGAACAATTTCATATTTGACGGATTTTCCCAGCGTATGCATCTGTTCTTGGAAGTCTTTTCATAAATTTTTCAACTATATCATTCCAGAAACGCCATTCATGTCCATAATCAGGATCAGAAACCCATTCCACCTCTATCCCTTTTTCTTTTAATTCTTGCGCAAATTTTTCATTTTCCTCGTAAAACGGATCTTTTTTCCCGCAAGCTAAATAAATATTTATTTTTCTACTGTCTTTTAATTGACTTAATAAATAATATAAATCAAAGTTTTCCTGTTTCTGTTCAGAAACAAAAGGGATATCCATTTCTATAGGCGAAGAAAATGCTCCTATCATTCTGTACTTATCAGGATTCAGCATTCCCTGCATTAAAGCACCCCGACCGCCCATTGACAGACCTGCAATATAGCTGTCTTCAGCTCGATCTGAAACAGGAAACATTGCACATACAAAATCCCTCAACTCTTTTTCAATGAAGGTGCTGTATTTATTATCGTTATCATAATCTACATAAAATCCATTTTCACCTGAAATCATAACGACAGCAATGTTTTGCTCTTCAGCAAACAATTCAATATTTGTATAACCATTCCAGGTTGCGTGATTATTTCCCCAACCATGTAAAAGATATAACACTGGATAGCAATCTTTCTTTTTATGCATTAGATTATTCTCTTTTTCTTCGTTCTCTAAAATTTCTGGAATAGTTACAGATGGAATTACAACTGTAATATCTACTGCTCTTGAATATACATAAGAAATAAAATTACATGTAAATTTTGCCATTTTTCTCAGCAGGTTACTAAACTGTTATTTGCAATTTCCTTCCTGCTTCCCCTTTCTTATATTTTCATTTTAAAGATTATTCGGGTCTATTTTCCCGCTCTTTTAATTCTGCCATAATACCGTCATATTCTTTGTCTAATTTATAAAAGAAAAGACAAACGGTTTGTATAGCTGCTCCAATAACTGGAATTATAATAAAGAGGATCTGAATTGCTTGAATTGTACCATTAGTCTGTTGAGCAGCCATACCATCAAACCCTGAAAATTCTAATAAATATCCGGCTGCAGCTGCTCCGACTCCTGCACCAATTTTAGCGCCAAGAGTACTAGAACTATACAGTAATCCCTGTACACGTACTCCTGTCTTCCAATGTCCATATTCAATAGTATCTGCCACCATTGCAAAAATTGTTCCAATAATTGTAGCATTTCCTATTCCTCGTATTACACATGCTACAGACAGTACCATTAGATTTGCAGGCTGTAAAAGCATAAGCAAACCACTGAATATTGCAATAATACTTCCCGCTAAAGCAATATTTCTCTTGCCCCACTTTTTAATCATAGGCGCCATGAGTGGAATACTGATAATTACAGGTGCGGTAGTTGCAGCATTCAAAATTCCCATATAGTTACTATTTCCTAAAATATACTGGGCAAAATAAGTTGAACTTGTTCCAGTTATAGTTAATACCATCGATACGACTGTCCATACCACAACCAAAATCAGCCAATATTTATTCTTACAAAGTGCTTTTATTGATACCCCAACAGGAATTTTATTTCTTTCTCTTCCTGAAAAAGATTCACTTGCTTTAACACGTTCTTTTGTAGATTTAAAACAAATAAGAAACAGAATTATCGTCATAATTGCGTAAACACACGTAATCTGTATCCACGCCGTATGCGTTCCACCTAAACGATTAATGATCGGCAAAGTAACTGCTGTAATAACTAAGCTACCCGTTTGTCCCATTGTCATTCTGAACAAGTTAATTACGGATCTTTGATACTGATCCCTTGTCATCAGAGAGTTCAAAGTTCCATATGGAATATTAATCGCAGTATACAGAATTGTCGTAACTAAATTATATGTAATAAAAGCATATACAATCTTTGCTGTTGATGAAAACGATTCTGGTATGGCTATTAATGCAACTGCAGAAAGCGCAAATGGTATTGCTAACCATAAAAGCCAGGGTCTTGCTTTTCCATATTTCGTATTGGTTTTGTCAACAACAATCCCCATCCCAACATCTGTAAAACCATCAAAAATCCTTGAAACAAGCATAATTGTTCCCACTGTCCCTGCAGCTATTCCTATAATATTAGTATAGAAATATGTAATCATTGTACTTGTTAATGCAAGTATTAAATTGCTGGCCAAATCACCAAATCCGTATGCAACTTTTTCACCCAGACCAATTTTCTCAACCAGTCCATTTTGCATCTTTTCAACTTTTTCTCTCATTTTTTTATCCTTTCTTAATCAATAGACGTCAGGCCTTACGTGTTTAATAATTATTATATCAATATAATTTCAAGATCCTACAGGACAATTATTTTATTTATCCATTATATTTTCTTTCTATTTACTTTAAATATTTTTCTGGAAAATATTTTGGATAAAAAAGACAAAAAATGAGTTTACAAGTCACATTAAATTTTTTTAATAATATATACTGCAATTTCATGCACATCTAGTTTCTCACATATAGCATACTCTTCCTTGCACATTTCTTTCCAAGTCTGGACCTTAGGATAGGAAGCTCCTGACAACATCTGTACCTCAAATTTATCTGGAACAGGTGGGGCTCCTACTTTCACCCACTGATCATATACACTTCCTTTTTCTCTCCCTATTTCATATCGAGTAATTGAGTACATTCCTGCTGTTAATCCTTTTATTGCAATATGGTAATTTTGTGCTCTTTTCTGTAAAAACACATTATATCGATTTGTTCGTGATAGTTTCGTTGCATGTCGGTATCGATAAAAGTTATCATAATGACAATAGTTATATAAGAAAATTTGCAATTCGTTTTCACTTTCTGTTATAAAAATGCCATCCTCCTGCTTTAAAATATATTCCCCCAAAAATCTCAATAGCCAAAGCGCCCAATATGCACTTTTAGGAATTCCGGATATTGTAAACATACCAACTCCACCGTGAAACACGTCTTTTGCTGGAATCATTTCTTCCATCAAATCTGATAATGCCCAATAACCAAAAGCCTGATACGTTTCTATATTTTCCAGAATTTCTTTAAAAACAAACGCTGATTTAAAGCAAGTATCATTACATAAATCCCTTTGCCAAATATTATTGCTCCAAATGGCCAAAAAAATTTTTCTGTTTTCAATTCCAAAATTATCAAGCATCATCTGTATCTTCTTTCCATAAAAATCCAGATAATTCTCTTTTCCACTTACTGCAATATTAAACACATCATCATGTTCAATTAGTTTTAAATTTAGACCTATGTCCTCCTCCGTTTCTTCCACTAAATGATAGCAATAGGTTCCTATAATATCGGGCAGACAGGAATTGTCCTTTGCAAACTGAAGAAATTTTTTCAGTAATACTATATCGTTAACCTGACCATAGATTCCCATCTGCTGATAATCTGGATTATACTCCCTAATAATATTACTTGTTTCCTTATAAACATAAAAAATCTCTTGCTCATTCTCTTTTTTCATCATCTTGTAAAAACCAAGAAAATAAAATGGAGCAAATATCCATGATTTCATCTCTTCTTTCCCATATCTTTCTGTCAGATGATCCATTACAGCTCTTACTAATGCTTTCCACTTTTCAATTGATGCAGGAAGTGCTATTACGCTTCTTTTTTGAAAAAGTCTGTGCTCCAAAGATTCTGCCAGCATCTCCGGCATATATCCAAATTCAATAACTGGCTTTAATCCAATTTCTAAAATAAAATCCAATATCTTATCAATATACTGAAAACAATAATATGGTGTTCCATCTTTCTTTTCTGAGTAAACGAACATCTCATCATCTAATAAACCATGAAAACGTATCCATCTAAATCCAATTTCTTTCTGAATACGTTGAATTTGCCTTTGTATATCTGCATATAAAATATCCTTTGCATAACCAACATTAAATAGAGCCTTCCACCCATTGGGTGTCCTACGTTTGTGATTGGTCGTTTTTAAATTCACGTTTACATTTAATTGATTATCTTGAATCCCCATTAAATCAGGCTTTTTCTCATCAGATACTCCAACATATGACAAAAGAGATTCAAACAAAACAGAATGTTCTTCTAATTCTCTCAAACTTTTTTTCTTAGATTCCACCTTTTTTTCCGGTAACTGTTTTCTATATTTCGCAGGTGTAACCCCATATTTCTTTTTAAATGCATCAATAAAGGAATTTACATTTTTAAATCCGATTCTATATGCAATATCTGTAACCGTCATTTTCTTATCTTCCAAATATGTTAACGAATTAGATACTCTGATATCACTTAAAAATTCTGTAAACTTTATTCCTATTTCTTTTTGAAACAATCGAGAAAAGTACGACTGGCTCATATATTCTTTTTCTGCCAATTTAGAAAGTGTAATATCTTCATCGTAATATTCATTCAAATATTGAACCAAATCAATAAATCTGTCATCGGATTTTTGCTCTTTAGATATTTGTATACCAAAATTATATATCAGACATTCTATTAAAGCGCTGAGTTTCATATAAATATGCGTTTCTGCAAATTTTTCTTCGCTTTTTGTCAACGTATACACCACCTGCGCTAATCGCTTACGAACTTCATCGTACGGTACTTTATCATGAGAGGATGAACAAAATGATTTACATTCAAATTTATAATATTCTGTTTCAGGTAAAAGATTTCGTACAAATTCAGGGTCTATCAAAAGAGAAAATAGTTTTCCTTCTTCTGACATTTTGGCTGAATGTATTTGATAGCTATTTATTACAAATATATCTTTTTCCTGAATATCATAAGATTGACTATCAATAAAAACAGTTCCTGTTCCTTCTAATACAAACGCAATTTCCACCCATTTGTGCCATAATAGTTTTTCATTATTTAAATCATTCACAGTAATCCGATATTTTTCCATCTCTTTCTCCTTTCCCGTTATTGTTTATCTACAAATATGAAATATTTCAAACTTGACTTTGTAACAGCATTTCTCAAAGGGCAAATTTTTATCTATCATATCATATATTAATAAAAATGCACATATTCAGAAGATTCACCATATTTAACTGCAACCAAAGCTTCTTCCACATTGTTGATATAGTAAAAGGTCTATATAGAATTGATGGGGATAAAACAAAGTTTGTCCGAAAAATGCATTATAATGAAACAAAGGCAGAGCCTCAAAAATGGCTCTGCCCAAAATAACAAATGACATATCTTATATCATATCAATTTTTTCAATTTTGTCATTGTATATTAATCCAAATGAAGTTAATTAAGGGTTAAAGTTTCCTGATCATCTGTGTCAGTGTTTCCGTAAGAACCTTAAAGTCAATCGGTTTTGATATGTGTCCATTCATACCGGCATTAGAAGTTTTTTCTATATCTTCCGCAAATGCGTTTGCGGTAACAGCGATGATAGGAACACTTTTGGCGTCCTCTCTTTCCAGCATACGGATTGTCCTTGCTGCCTCACACCCGTCCATAACCGGCATCTGCATATCCATCAGAATTGCGTCTATAGAGAATTTTTCGGAAGACCGGAAAATATGCACTGCCTCCTCTCCATTTACGGCGGATATCACTTCCACACCGTTCATCTGAAGAATTTCCGTGGCTATTTCCCGATTCAGTTCATTATCCTCAGCGAGAAGTATCCTGCATCCTTTAAGGCCTTCCTCCTGTTCTTTATCTATATCTTTTTCTTTTTTCTCTTCAACTGTTTTATTTACCGTCATAAACGGAATGACAAGCGTAAATCGACTGCCTTTACCCAGTGTACTTTCTGCTGTAACCTCTCCGCTCAACTGCTGAACAAGTCCTTTTACAATGGGCATTCCAAGTCCCGTTCCCACCACAGTGCTCGTAGAAAAACGAGTTTCTCTTGCATACGGTTCAAAAATATGCCGGACAAATTCTTCTGACATACCAATGCCCGTATCTGTGACAACAATCCGGTATCTGCTTTTGTTCATAAATACATCCTGGCGTACTTCCACATTGATATATGCTCCCGGATTACTGTATTTAAATGCATTGGATAACAGATTATTCATAATCTGTTCCAGTTTAAATGAATCCCCGTAAACAGCCCTGTCTCTCACCTGGACATCTACTGTTAATGTTTTATTCTGGGAAACAGAAAGGCTTTCGAATAATGCAGCACTTCTTTTTATCGTCTCTTCGATATCGAATTCCTCGTTGGAGGGAGCATTTTTCCCTGATTGAATCCTGGAAAGCTCGAGAATATCGTTGATCAGATTCAACAGCTGCCGCCCCGCATACAGAATCTTATCCATATAATCTGTAACCTTTTCCCAATTTCCCTCGCTTTTCAACACAAGTTCAGAAAAACCGATAATCGCGTTCAACGGGGTTCGCATATCATGAGACATATTGTTGAAAAAGGTCTCTTTTACTTTTGCATTTTCTCTCGCGGACTCAAGGGCATCCTGAAGAATCACCGTATGTTGTTGCTGCTGACGCTTTTCCAGATCTACTTCACGGAAACAGAAAATCACCTGATCGGGAGCCACTTTTTCATTGTAAAGAGTCCTCACATTGACCCACTTATATGTGTCACCGAATCTTCTCTTGTAATCCCCGCCATAATCGGCAATCTTCTCGCCCACACGCTCACGGATCTGTTCCAGAGAAAAAGCATGTACGAATTCTTTTCTGGCATCCTCTTCAACATATTTTTTTATAACCTTCAGCAAATCTTCGTAATCCCCTTTTAATGGAATTTCCTTTGCAATATCCTCTGAAGGTTTAATAAACTCATATGTTTCCTTTTGATAATTAAGCAGATAAATCGCATAAAAAGAATCTCCGAGGATCCTTACTGTATTTTCAGAAACCCAGATTTTTCTCATCTGAATCAGATTTTTCAGTACCATAACAAGCAGCGTCAGGAAAGCAAACGCACCAACACCAGCCAGCAGGTAAACGACCATATTTTTTTCTCCAAACAAAACGGAATCAAATGGTATCGTAAGAATCACCATCCAGCCGTTGCTCATTTCATGATAATATGCGCCTCTTTTTTCTCCCTTATAATCTTTGAAATATGCATCATAAGATAGCAGCGAACCGTCACGTATTCCCTCAAGCAGATATTCCGTGTTTGATTCAAGATCCTCCTTTGAAACATCCCATGGAACAATCGCAGTAATCATGTTTCCCTGCGCATCGCACAGATAAAAGGAGCATTCTGCCGGGAGTTCTTTTCTTGCATTTTCCTCCTGAAAATTATCCGGATAGAGATCCATCACAAGTACATCCCCGTCTTTTTTTAGCTGCTGCGCCAGAGTCACGATGGGCTGTCCGGTGATGGCATCTTGATAAACATCCGTGAATACTATCTCTCCGTCAGCTTCCAGCGCCTGCTGATACCACATCGTGTTCTCATAATCATAATCCTGGTCGCCTTCCCATGGGTGCGCCGCAACAATTTTTCCATCAATAATGGCATAAGGATCCGCTACATTATCGCCCAGAACTTCGCTAATTTTGTCAAAATAGTCCTCAAGCCAAATCTGAATATCCTCAGTATCCCCAGATGCATACAGTTCATCCACATACTGGACGCCCAGACTGAGCATGTCACGAAAAGAGGATATATACAGTTCCTCCTCACTGGCATAGCTTTTCGCCAGTGACATACCAAGTTCCTGTGTATTTTGCAGAAGTTTCTCCCTGACAAGAAGAATACTGACCACAAGAGTAACCAGGACAATGACCAGTACAAAAACATTCAATAAGTTATTTAAATATAATTTTCTTTTATTGTATAATCGTTTCACTTTTTCTCCCTTATTCAGGAATTCTCCTTTAATTCATTAATTACTTCTTTTATACGATCATAGGACTCTTTCAATTCTCCCATCATCTCCTGACCGTGCTGAAGATCTCCATTTCTCAGATATTCCACCTGTTCCCTTAAAATATTTTCCATGCTCTTTATTGAAAGATTTCCACAGACTCCTTTCAGTGTATGAGCGGCTGTAAATGCATTCCCGCAGTCCTGCTGTTCAATAAACCGGCATAAATTCTGATAATTTTCATCATCCGGAAACCGAAACAGGAACTTTAAGTACAATGCTTCATTTCCCATAAACCGCTCAATTGCACTTTCCGGATCTATTCCTGCAGTTACCATTTTTTCCATATCCTGTTTTTTCATATTGTCTCCTTATCTGCAGACTTATATAATGTTCTGCACTCTTTTTCTATTGTAAGAAACGCCTTGATCAACGCTGGATTGAAAACACCACACGCACCGCTTTTTATCATATTTACTGCCTCATCATAATCAATGGCGTCTTTATATACCCGTTTACTCACCAGTGCATCGTACACATCTGCAATCGATACAATCTGTGCACTGATCGGTATTTCGTCTCCCTTCAGCCCGTCGGGATACCCCCGTCCATCCCAGCGCTCATGGTGATGCCTTGCAATATCATAGGCGTACTGATAGGATGCATGCGCTTTCATCTGTGGAATCCTGCTTAGCAGCTCTGCCCCTTTTACTGTATGGGTCTTCATGATTTCATATTCCTCAGGCGTCAGCCTTCCCGGCTTGTTCAGAATCTGATCCGAGACTGCAATTTTCCCAACGTCATGCATAATTGCCCCGAGGGATATCTGCTCGATTTCATACTCCGACAGTCCCTTTCCAAATTCTGTTTTTTCCAGCATAAGTCTTGTAATCTCATGGATCCGGCGTACGTGCTCCCCGGATTCTCCACTCCGGAATTCAATAGCGGTAGACAGGGCTTCTATCATTCCCTGATTCAGTTCAATAATCATCTCCGCCTGTTTCAGTATTTCGAAATTCTGTTGTCTGACTTTTTCGCTGAGTTGTTTTCTTGCACGGAACAGTTCAATTACTGAAGCCACTCTTCGACGAATCATATAAGGAACAACCGGTTTACTGATAACATCCATGACTCCCAGCTCGTATGCTTCCTTTAAAACGTCTGTATTTTCTGTAGCTGTAATCAGAAACACTGGTATATCGCTTATTTCGCCTGCCTTCCTGAGCAACCTGAGAAATTCCATTCCATCCATAACCGGCATGACTACATCGAGTAAGATGGCGCATATCTCGTCCTTATGACTGTGATATATCTCCCATCCCTGGGCCCCGTCCGCAGCCTCTGTAATTTTATATGTATCGGAAAATATCTGTGATAAGATCGCTCTGTTTAATTCACTGTCATCGACAATCAACAGTGTATCTGCAATATGGTCTGTGATTTTCATAACTGTTTCTCCTATTGTTCTCAAACTATATTACAACAAGTTAAAAAAGCTGTAACTATTGGGTAAGTGTTTATACACCCATCTATATTATACGAAAAACAGCTATAAAGAACAACTTTTAACCTCAAATAACTGCACAATGCATACTTTATTTTAGCCGTGCCAGGTCGCCAAGGTCTCAGACACGCCCTTGCTTTGTCTCGTTACCGATACAAAAAACAGAGTAGAGCATGTATTATCACATGCTCTACTCTGTTGTAAATTATCACCTGAATTTATACACTTTTGTCAGTCGAATGGCTCATGCTTTTTTCTGTAAGCTGTTCCTGGAGATCTTTCTCAAGCCGATTCAGCTTTATTGTTCTCACAATAAACCCTATCACAACTGCAAGAAGTAATATAAGTGTGACAAGATCCCATATACAAAATCCTAATGTAACTCCCATACTACTACCTCCTATCTCAGCTTTTCAATTTCATTTTGCATTTCATCAATTCTCTTACGACGTTTTGCACCATCCAGTATAAATATAATTGCAACAAGTAATGTTATCAGCAGAATAATGAAATGAAGTATACAATGTCCTTCCTGAGCTTCAGCCGAAGTATCATCCAACACCTTATTTCCTAATGGTGTCTTATCCTCATCAATTGTTGTGGTTCCATCTGCATTATTATCAGCGCCATTATCTATTTCTGTAAGATTGTACTCATTCTGATTTGCAGCTGCATTTGTCTGAGTTGTCGCTGTTCTTGCTGCATTATTTGTAGTTGTTCCATCTGTTGCAGGTGTTGTCGGATTGGATGGTGTAGTTGGATTAGTCGGATTAGATGGTGTTATCGGTGTATCAGGTTCATCCGGTTCCTGACTATCCGGTATACCGTTTCCGTTTGCATCCTCTTCGTACTGTGCTGTAAAGATTCTCGTCTCAGATTTAGCAATAGCTCCGACTGTTCCTGTTAACTTGTAAGCTGGTTCCCAACCTGTGAATACCCAGCCGTCGTTTGCTGTTACTTGCGGTGCCTTCGGATATGCATCTCCCGGAATCACTGTATAGGTTGCTGTTCCCGTTACTTTTCCGTGAGCTCCGTTTGCGAACCGAATCGTCAGCGTCTGGTCTTCATCCGGGGTTCCATCCCCATTTTCATCTTCCTTATACTGGGCTGTATACGTCTTGGTCTCTGATTTCTCAATCTCTCCAACTTTTCCAGTTAACTCATATACTGGCTCCCAACCTGTGAATACCCAACCTTTCTCTGCTGTTACTTCCGGTGCCTTCGGATAGGTATCTCCCGGGATTACTGTATAGGTTGCTGTTCCCGTTACTTTTCCGTGGGCTCCGTCTGCAAACTTGATTGTCAGCGTCTGGTTCTCATCCGGGGTTCCATCCCCATTCTTGTCTTCCTTATACTGTGCTGTATAAGTC
>JAHZAV010000030.1:11864-13118 GCA_019423745.1 Lachnospiraceae bacterium | reverse complement strand
AGGTCGCTGCTCCCGTTACTTTTCCGTGGGCTCCGTCTGCAAACTGGATTGTCAGCGTCTGATCCTCATCCGGGGTTCCATCCCCATTCTTGTCTTCCTTATACTGTGCTGTATAAGTCTTGGTCTCTGTCTTGATTTCATCTCCAACAGTTCCCTTCAACTCATATGACGGATCCCAGCCTGTGAATACCCAGCCTTCCTCTGCTGTTACTTCCGGTGCTTCTGGATAGGTATCTTTTGGAATCACTGTATAGGTCGCTGCTCCCGTTACTTTTCCGTGGGCTCCGTCTGCAAACTGGATTGTCAGGGTCTGGTCCTCATCCGGGGTTCCATCTCCATTTTCATCTTCTTTATACTGGGCTGTATAAGTCTTGATCTCTGATTTCTCAATCTCTCCAACTTTTCCAGTTAACTCATATACTGGCTCCCAACCTGTGAATACCCAACCTTTCTCTGCTGTTACTTCCGGTGCCTTCGGATAGGTATCTCCCGGGATTACTGTATAGGTTGCTGTTCCCGTTACTTTTCCGTGGGCTCCGTCTGCAAACTGGATTGTCAGGGTCTGGTCCTCATCCGGGGTTCCATCTCCATTTTCATCTTTCTTATACTGGGCTGTATAAGTCTCTATCGTTGCTTCAGCATCTTCTTCCACAGTTACGTCTGTTCCTGCCTTTATATATGCTGGTTCCCAGCCTGTGAATACCCAACCTTTATCTGCTGTCACTTTCGGTGCTTCCGGATACTTGTCACCATGCATATAATCAGCACTAACTTTTCCTTCTGTATCAGCACCTTGGAGAATTCCATGGCTTCCCTTATCAAATATTACTGTTACCTTTTGATTTCCATCAGGCGTACCATCTCCGTTAGCATCCGATGCCCATACAGCATATACGGTTTTGCTGCTTTCTCCGAAAGTTACGTTTGTTATCAGCGTTCCCTCTTCCGGTTCTTCTATCAACAGTGTGCCTATCAGTTTTTCACTCCAACCTAAGAATACCGCTTTATCTCGGGTCGGTTCTGTCTTACTGTCCAGCGTCACCGTCTGACCATTGATATACTTGCCTTCCTCTGTTGCCGGTCCTCCCTGACCTCCGTTTGCATTGTAGATCAAATCATACTTGCTTTCGTCATAATCTGGGGTTCCATCTTCATCAATGTCTGATGCCCATACGGCATACACTGTTGTAGCTTCTCCTGGCATCGTCAGATTCTGGATGACTCCTGCTTCTTCTGCTTCTTCCTTGCTTGTGA
>JAHZAV010000030.1:0-11764 GCA_019423745.1 Lachnospiraceae bacterium | reverse complement strand
TCTCCGGTGCACTTCCTTTTGTACTTCCGTTTCCGTCATATGCAAGATCATATTTCGTTTCTTGATAATCCGGAGTATCGTCTCCGTCCTCATCCTGTGCCCATACGGCATACACTGTTGTGTCTCCTTTCGGCATCGTCAGATTCTGGATGACTCCTGCTTCTTCTGCTTCTTCCTTGCTTGTGATCAACTTTGTCTTGGTCTGGCTCCAGCCCAGGAAGAATGCTTTCTCTCTTTCAAGAGTTCCTTTTCCTTCAAGGGTTACTTTCGCACCTTCTACATGCTTCTCTGTCTCCGGTGCACTTCCTTTTGTACTTCCGTTTCCGTCATATGCAAGATCATATTTGTCTTCCTTTTCATCAGGTTTATCATTATCATTTTCATCCATCGCATAGAAGACTTTCAAAACTAAATCCCCAGCACTTGAAACTTCTCCTTGAAGCAAGCTACCTTCCACAGTTGTATCGAGTACGTAATTTGAAACATCCAAACCAACTGGCGTTACATTCGCAATTGCTATTGAACCTACTTGAGCATTTTTAAATTCAAGTATTTTATTTGGTTCTTCCGGATACTGATATGCATCCCCTGATTTTGTCTGTAAATAATAGTTTACCGTATAATTTGCAACCTTTGTTGTTTCAATCCACTGTGCTTCAAAAACAAATTGATTTTTTTCATCTGCTTCTTTTATAAAGTTTTCGTCAATAGTAATACAATCTCCAGGTTGATAAACTGTTTCGCCTAATTTCCACCCAGTAAATGTATAATCTTGTCTTTTGGGGGGCTCCAAAAGAACAATCTTATTTTTCCCTTCCTCAATGGTATAATTTTTTGAATCTACAACCGACGATCCTTGATTTGAGTTATATTTAACAGAATAATTTATTGGCTTGGCTTCTATACTGACATCATTATTTTCAGTTCCCCTTCCAAAACTATAATGAAACTGCCATAAGCACCCCAACTCTTTCGCTTCTATATAGCCAGGTGCTTTTTGATCCTCATCTATTGGAGAAACAATATTTTGTCCCCCTGCTTCTAAAGCACTAACCTCATATCCTGGTTTCGCCTTTGCATAGAAATAAATTGCCCCCTCACTGGTAACCGTAAAAATATCTCCACTTCCAACCGGAAGTAATTCCATATAATCTTCTTTCATGGCATACAGTTCAACATCTGTACCCAATTCTTTAATATTAATTATTTTTTTATTTACTTGCCACCATTCTCCATCTGGCTGTATAAAATAACCAAAATCAATATCCTGTTTTACATTTGTAATGGTAACTTTATAATATGATTGATTATATATTGAATGTTTGTGTGTATCTTTTTCCAGTGAAACAATCATCCCATCTACCGATTGCGATACTGAGTCACTTCCATTTACTGCTATTTTTTCACCATTTACTGTAACATATCTAAGTGAAATTCCTTTATCATAATCATCAATATAAATTGAGGTTTTAAATGTCCCATCATTTTCTACTAAAATACTATCCTCAGTTATACAATTTCCTTTGCTATGTGAATTATATTTATTACTATTCCCTAAAGGTAATAATTTCACCGTATAAGAATCTGCTTTAGCAAAGGTCGCCTCCACTGTTACATTGTTCTCTGGCATAGTAAATGTATATTCCTTGTTTCCTTCAACAAAGATAGATTTCTGATCAACTTTTAAATTTGATAACTTATACCCTAATGCTGGAAGCGCTGAAATAGTTACTTCTTCTCCTGCCGTTGCGTTTGCAGCTCCTATAATTGATCCATTACTCTCATTAGGCTCAACTTGATAAGTTATTGTAAATGGATTTTTTTTGTAATAAAGTACAACTTCACCATCACCAATTAACTGAGCTGATTGCCCATCGATGCTATAATATTCATATCTTTTTTCTTCAATCTCATAAACACCAACCGATTTAATTTCTGGGCCTGTAGTACTCCCCTTCGATATATAAACAGCCTTCTCAAATGTGTAATTTTCAAACTTCGGCGCGTTATCTGCAATTGTTCCTACGGGGAGACTCTCTTGACTCACAGTATCAACACCGCTGATTGAAACATTAATGGTTTCGTTTGCATACGCTTCAATCATCTTATTCATTGATACTTCAGTAAAAGTAGATGCAGAAGACTCATTTTCTTTCTTTATGTTTTCATCATCTAAATCTTGATCCTTGTCCTCATCCTCTACCGGAATCTTCTTATAGTGAACTTCGATAGTCGTATTCTCATCGATCTGAAGTTTATAATAACTCTCATCAATAAGTGTAAGCTGACTTCCGTCTGCCTTATTGACTACCTTTTCCACCTGATAGCCGTCATCCGCTTTTACTTTAAACTGCACATTGCCGTTTGTATCAGCTTTCAGCGACTCTCCTTCTTTCACTTCTGTGTCATTCATTTGGAGTATCTTACCGTGTTTTTCCGGTGATGTGAATGACACTTCGCAGAGTCTGACCTCTGGCTCGTCTGTTTCCTCTTTATCATCGGAAGTCTGTTTTTCGGTTTTCTGAACTTCTTCAGACTTTTTCTCATCTTCAGAAGTATCTGTCGACTCCGTTTTTTCTTCGACTTCAGTTTTCTGAACCACTTCCGGCTGTTTGACTTCTTCTTTACTGTCGTCAGCCTGCGGAGCATCAGATGTACCTACATCTTTTTGGGTATTATCGAGATTGAGCTGTATCTCGTCTGTAACTTCACTACTGCTGCCTGAACTTGTATCCGGAGCAGCATACGCTACATTAGAAGTGATCATGACACCTGCTAAGACAAATGCCAATAATCTTTTTCTCCGTTTCATCTCTTTCCCCTCTCCTTTCTTTCATATACTCACGGATTTTTCCGCTGTGGTTTTGTAAGGATATCCTCCCTGACGTGATGACATACTTATCCCTACATTATTAATGACGTATCTTTTTTATGAAAAGGTTCACTTTTTTTTAAATTTTTTAGTTTTTCTGAACCTTTTCATAAAAATATTGCGTCTTAATTTATAAAGATGATAAAATGTTAAATGCAGGGGACAGAGTTACTATGAATATTTTCAACCATATAAAAGCACTGAAAATTACAAAAATCTTACTATTAATTCCCATTATAGCGATACTTTTGTATTCACCTGACGCGCTTACATACGGTATATGTTTTTTCTTATTTGTTATAATTCTTTTAGACTTCATAATAATCGACAAGGCAAAAAATGATTATCAAAGCATATATCGTTCCGCTTATTTTGATTCACTTACCGGAATTCCAAACCGGTTAAGCGCTGATATATTTGTAGCAAAGTCTACATCCCCCGATGAATTGAGTGTTGTTATGGCCGATCTCGATGGATTGAAGACTACAAATGATACTTTTGGGCATCATATTGGAGACATTTTAATTAAGGATTTTGCGATGATTTTTTTCAAAACTTCCGTTCCGGAAGGTTTTGCAGCCCGTAACGGCGGCGATGAGTTTCTGGCCATATTTTCAGAAGATGGAACCGGCACAAAAGCTGCAGATTACTGCCGTTCACTAAAGCGAAATATTGATATATATAATGAAACAGCTGCTCATACACTGTCATACAGTATTGGGGTTGCATATGGACAGGAACAAAAATATGATTCTATCCAACAGCTCATTTCCGCTGCAGACAAACATATGTATGAAGAAAAAAAATCTAAGAGACAGCATAGCAGAACCGTTATTGACGGTCAGGCAAGAAAAGGAGAGTGTTTTTAATGTCCCGACATCTTAATAAAAACAAAAACAATTTGGGCACACCTTCACCACATCTCTCACCGGAACAGGCAGAGAAACTTCTAAATAACATTATGCAGGATCTGGATATAAATGAGGAACCTATTCCCTCAAAAAGTCATCCTTACTATTTCAGAGTTCTACGAAAATACATTATAAAAAATGCTCTGGTACTGGGCTGTGTATTTCTTCTATTGTTTCTTGCAATGCCCGGGACTGTCATTCCGGCTTCAGTCTCGCATGTATCAGCCGCCCCTTCCACAGATAAATCTTCTGCTAAGGTAGAATTCGAAATCAGTTCTCTGTTTCCGGTTCAGCAGATCAAGGCTAATATGAATAATAAAAAACTTGAAATTCAGGAAACAGGATTTCAGCATTACTCTGTTGATGTCAAAGAGAATGGATATCTTCTGTTGGAAATATATTCCGCAACAGGTCTGTATTCTTCTCATGGAGTTGAAATTGATTCCATAGATGATAAGGCGCCGCACATTATAAGTCACCAGCTTGAAGGGGATAATATCAAAGTATATATCTCTGACAGCGGCGGTGTGGGGATAGATTATTCTTCCATAATCACTTATGTTACCGGGACACACGAATATCAGAAACCTGTCAGCTATGATTCTAATGCAGGATATGTGGTATTCAATTATCCTGAAAGTACAACTTACATTACAATTACAGACAAGAACGGCAATCAGATGACTGCCGTATTATCACCACCTGGAGGCAGTTCATAAAGAACTGTCTTCTTTTCTTTAATAAAGTTTATCACTTGTTTTCAAATTTTTATAATGATATACTTTATATAGATGTATCTTGGAACACTTTTTGATATTATTAAAATTGGTATTATGGCAAGTAAGAAATTTAATACAGAGTATTATGCCTTTCTTGCAAAACGTATTCGTGATCACGACCAGAAAGCTTTTACAGAATTATATTACGCAACCTATGACGACTTATATAGATATACATTTTACTTTATTAAAGATGCGCACATGGCACAAGACGCTTTGCAAGAGGTTTATATTTCTATATACAAAAATATATCCTCTCTCAAATCAGATAGACTTTTTTATTCCTGGATCAAACAGATTACCCATCATGTCTGTTGTGATTTTCTCCGCAAAAGTGGAAGTATTACTAATCACGAGGCTTTGGGGATTGAGAAAAAAATGCAGGTTCCTGACGACAAGGATGCTTTTCAGAACATCTGGGATCAGGATATCTCTGACCAGCTCAGGATATGGCTTGACGAGCTTCCCTCACATTCCCGTCAAGCATTTATTCTTAGATACCAGGACAATCTTAAACTCGAAGAAATCGCAGATTTTATGGGGTGTAGTTTGAGTTCTGTGAAAAGATATCTGAATTCAGCTAAGGATTTTCTCAAAAAAAAATTAGCGGTTTATCAATAAAACGTTATACATATATCGTACCTCGAAGGAGCAATAATGTATTTGAAGCATTTTCAAAAAACTATTATTTTTTTTTGTCTCGTTCTAAATATCAGCTTATTGTCTGGATGTAAATCTTCTTCTACAGTTTCATCCTCAGACAGCACACAGTGTGGAACCCGTTCGAACACTCCGGTTGTCTATACCCCGGAAGCGTCCGGAACCGAAGTAATCGGGTCATCCCCTCTCACCATCGACATTTCCAACAGGAACAAAGGATATGTCATGGCTTTATATTCTGGAAACGCTGCAAAAGCCAACATTCAGATAACCGGTCCCGACGGCGTATCGTACAAATATTTTCTCACTCCTTCCGACAGCTATGTCACACTTCCTCTGACAGCGGGAAACGGCATTTATGAGATCGGAGGATATGAAAATATTTCTGACAATAAATATGCTGTTCTATTTACGGAAAACACAGAAGTACAGCTTGAAAATGAACTTCTCCCTTTTCTATATCCCAACCAGTACGTATATTTTAATTCCGATACTCAGGCGGTTGCAACTGCCTCGGAAACGGTTGCCGGAGCCTCCGACGACCTGGATGCGGTTGCGGATATTTACCATTATGTAATCGAACATGTAGTTTACGATGAAGAGAAAGCGGCATCCGTCAGCTCCGGTTACCTTCCGAATGTAGACGAGACACTGGAATCAGGCAAAGGGATCTGTTTTGACTATGCAGCGCTGACTGCCGCTATGCTACGTTCCCAGGATATCCCCACACGGCTGGAAATTGGCTATTCGGGTGATATCTATCACGCCTGGATCAGCGTTTACACGGAAGAGACCGGATGGATCGATGATATCATCGAATTCAGCGGAAACGGATGGACGCGGATGGATCCGACGTTTGCGTCTAGCAATGGAAACAATGACAAAATACTAAAATATATCGGCGACGGTTCAAACTATACTACCTTGTATATCCGTTGAGAAAGGAGTCTTATGAAGGCACTGACTAATAAGGAGCTTACTTATTTCTGCAGCCAGATGGCTTTAATCCTGAAATCCGGCATTTCCTCTACGGAGGGACTGGCCCTTATGCTGGAAGACACACCGGAAGGAGAAGGACGAGATTTGCTGCAGGCGCTCCTGCATGATATGGAGGAAGGGGCAATGCTGTATCAGGCGCTTGCTTCCAGTTCTGTTTTCCCTGCATATATGTGCAGCATGACAGAGATTGGCGAGAATTCCGGACGACTGGATGAAGTCATGGAATCTCTGTCCGAACATTTCCGCAGAGAGGATAATCTGTCTCAAAGCATACGCAGCTCCGTCACGTATCCGCTTGTCATGCTTGGTATGATGATTGCTGTTATGATTGTTCTAATTGTAAAGGTAATGCCGGTATTTCAGCAGGTTTTCAACCAGCTCGGAACAAAGATGACCGGAATATCCGGGGCCATCCTTGACCTGGGTAACAATCTTTCCAGGTACAGTGTGGTCTTTCTCGTTATCGCTGTAGCTGCTGCCATTATTTTCTTCTTCCTCTTTTTTACAAAAAAAGGAAGAGATCGGATCACTGCGTTTTCCGAACATTTCTTTGCTACAAGAGCACTTTCCGAAAAGATTGCCTGCTCCCGTTTTTCTTCAGCAATGTATCTCTCCCTCAGCAGCGGTCTGGACATTGACCAGAGTCTGGAGCTCGCAGAACATCTGACGGAACATGAAGCTGTCCGTGCCCGTATCAGCAGGATCCGTGCCCTGACAGCAGAAGGGGAGAGCCTGGCGGATGCCATTTCCGAATCCGGAATGTATTCCGGAATGTACGCTCGCATGCTTTCCGTAGGATTTAAAACCGGATCTATCGATGAAGTCATGAAACAGATCTCTTTGCAGTATGACGAAGAGATTGAAAACCGCATGGAAGGACTGGTCTCAAAGCTGGAGCCTACACTGGTAGCCATTCTGTCAATTGTGGTAGGAATGATTCTTCTTTCTGTCATGCTGCCTCTCATGGGCATCATGTCAAACATCGGATAACAAGTGTTCGGAGGTAGTAATATGAACCGATTTCAAAACACCGCCCACAATTTGGGCGGCTTCAGACGGCTTTTTCCCATACTGGTCTTCTGTGCTGTCATTCTGTTCTTTATGGTCGGTCTTTCCTCTGTTTCAGAGAACACATCCAGAAAAGAAGCAGAAGGACTTGAAGATTCTATCAGAAAAAGTGCAGTACACTGCTATGCGCTGGAAGGTTATTATCCGGAAGACCTTCACTATCTTGAAACAAATTACGGGATAACCTACGATCACGATAAATATGTCGTATCTTACGAAATCATTGGTGAAAATATAATGCCTGACATAAGAGTAATCCCGCTTGACAATAAAGGAGGAGGCATATGAAATTCCGTGGACAGAATTCGTCACATATCATAGATTTTCTTTTTGTGCTTTCGCTCTTTTGTATCTTTACGGTGTCAGCTTTTTTCGTCGTGATGATCGGGGCCAACGTGTACCGCTCTACTGTAAAGAACATGGAGGATACCTACAGCACACGTACGGCGCTCTCCTATGTAACGGAGAAGCTTCGCCGCTATGACGGCAGAGGACTGGTCAGTCTTACTGAACTGGATGGGACGCCTGCTCTGACCTTTTACGACAGTACAGACACAGAAGATTATATTACTTATATCTACTCCAACGGCGATGCTCTCCTTGAGTTTACCGCCGGAAGCGATATGGATGTATCCACGGATATGGGAAAAGAAGTTATTTCTGTCAAGAATTTCTCCATATCGGAAAAAGAAGACGGTTTGCTCTGTCTGTCCGCAGAGGATACAGATGGAAATATAACCACATTTTATGTTCGCCTTCAGAACAGTTCCGGATATTCCGTGACCACATCTCAATAACAGAAAGGACGATACTATGAACAAGATTGGAAAATCTCGAGCCAGCCTGTTCCTGATTGAACTGATCCTGGCCATTCTGTTTTTCTCTCTGGGAAGCGCTATCTGTATCCGCATTTTCACACAGGCAGCACTTGTCAGCAGATCCGCTGCAGACCTGAGTTTTGCTTCTTCCCAGGTTTCCAGTGCAGCATCTGTCATACGTTCCTCCGATGATCCTGCTCAGTGCGTTGAGTCCTTTTTCCCCGGTGCCCGTGTAGATGAGAATTCATTTTCTGTTTTCTATGATTCGGACCGCACATTGTGCAGCGAAGAAAACGCAGTATATACGATGGAGATTGTATACTCCATATCAGACGACTTTGGCACCGGATACATCTGTATGACCGGGTCTGAAGGGGAAGTCCTCTATGACCTGAAACTCAATTATCCTGTCGAATACAGTGAGGAGGCTGCATCATGAAGCGCAGACTATCAAAATCCTTTTTCAATATAGGTATTACCTCTATTATACTAATCTTTGTCATGCTATGTCTGCTTACATTTTCCGTGCTGTCGCTTGTCAGCTCCCGCGCGGATCTCGGACTCAGTCAAAAGAGCGCACAGCGCACAACAGCTTATTATGAAAGCTACAACAGCGCTGTTGAAATTCTCAAGGAGATTACTGCATGCATAGACAGCCAGCACGATCAAAAGAATGAAACACTGTATTTTCAGAACATTATGAATCAGTTGGATGGGAAGAACGGCATCTCTTTCAGTGATGAACAGCATCTGTCATACAGTGTTTCCCTGGATGAGGAACAGATGCTTGCTGTATCCCTTACGCTGTCTTTTACCCCATTTGAAAATGGAAATTATTACCGCATTGATACATGGAAGACGGTTTCCACTCACAAATGGGATCCGGACACTGATCTTCCTGTTTTAAATTCAGAAAATATCTCAGACATTACAAAGGGGGAATAAACTTATGAATGCGCTTGAATTTCTGACAAAAGCAACAGATCTTGAGGTATCTGATATGTACATCGTATCCGGACGCCCTCTCTCATTTAAAAAGAGCGGACGGATACAGACGTTTAATGACGAAAAAATCATGCCTGCACAGGCCGAGCAGCTGATACGTGATATTTATAAGCTTGCTGACAACAGAGACATCTCTCGTTTTCTTTCCTGCGGGGATGACGATTTTTCTTTTGCTATCCCCGGCTTATCCAGATATCGTGTAAGTACCTATATGCAGAGAGGTTCCATGGCAGCAGTAATTCGTGTCATTACCTTTGAACTTCCGAAAGCTTCCGATCTGGGAATCCCCGACTGTATCATAGAACTTGGGAATCTGAACAAGGGCCTCGTCCTTGTGACAGGTCCGGCCGGAAGCGGAAAATCAACTACTCTTGCCTGTATCATTGACGCTATCAATAGCAGTCAGGAAAAACATATCATTACGCTGGAAGATCCCTTGGAATTTCTTCATAAACACAAGAAATGTATTGTCAGCCAACGTGAGATCAGTTCAGATACAGAAAGTTATCTCACCGCCCTGCGGGCTTCGCTTCGACAGAGTCCCGACGTTATCCTGCTCGGCGAAATGCGTGATTTTGAAACTATCTCTGTTGCTATGACTGCTGCAGAGACCGGTCATCTCGTTCTCTCTACGCTTCACACATTGGGCGCGGCAAATACAATCGACAGAATCATAGATGTCTTCCCGCCCAGCCAGCAGCGACAGATTTCCGTGCAGCTTGCCTCTGTCCTCCAGGGTGTTGTCTCCCAGCAGCTGGTAGGCACGACCGACGGAGCACAGCTTCCGGCTTTTGAACTGATGACTGCTACTCCTGCAATCAGGAATATGATCCGTGAAAACAAGATCCATCAGATTGACGGTCTTATATACTCGGCATCATCTGACACAATGTTTTCAATGGATGCCAGTCTGCTCAAATTATTTAAAGCCGGACGTATTACTTCTGAAGAAGCACTGTCACATGCTTCCAATCCCGATATGCTTAAGAGAAAACTTTAAGAAAATAACTAGGATTGGACAGCTAGTTATTCCTCCCGTGATCATTGCGGACTTTATTTTTGAACATGGAAAACAGCGGGGGGAAAATTCTTTTGGAAATACTGGAATATAAAAATAAATAGTTTTATAGTAAGAAATAGAGCAGCGTAAATACGCTGCTCTATCATTATTGTATCCTAATTTTCCATATGCTTTTTCCGTTTTTCATAAACAGCAGTTCCAAGAATGCCCACTGAAGCAAACAGTATAACAATCCACAACATCATATCGCTGTTATCCCCGGTCTGCACAGACTTTTTAGTTTCTCCTTTTGCAGTATCATTCGGATTTGCCGGTTTCTGACCATTAGCAGAAGCTGCTGCCTTGATGGTAAATTCTGTAGTAGCAGTCCCGGTTTCAGAAACGATAGCCAGTGTGTGTTTGCCTACAGACAGAGTTTCCAGATAGGAAGTTTTCAAAGTGACAATGGTACTTCCTTCCTTTACTGTGTAGTTAGAAGCATCCAGATCTTTGCCGTCTACCTGTACCTTCTGGAAGTGTTTATAAGCTGCACTGGAGGTAAAGGAAAGACTATCCTTTGTGCCTTTCTGCCAGCTGCCGTTTGCCCCGGCTGTGATAACGGCCTTGAAATCAGAAGCAATCGCGCCGCAGACAGTACATTTGCCGTTGTCATAGCTGTGGCCGGTGGCCGGAATGTCTGCAAGCACTTTTGTCTGTGTCATTGCCCAATCAGCCTCAAAGGTAGCCGTATAGGTGGTTTCACCTTTCTCTGTGCAGGTCGGCGCTTTGGTCTGTGCGTCTGTTACCGTTGCCTTGGATGTTTCCGTATGAGCGCTGTCATTTTTGCAGGTACGGGTAGCAGTACAGGTGCTTCCTTCATCGCTCCATGTGTAAACCGCATCGTTCCAATCATGATTGATTGCGCTGATAATCCAGGAATCCTTTTCGATTTCGGTATCACCGTTGGCGTCGCTGAAATATTTACCGCAATTTTCGCAAATCCAGTATTCTTCATTTCCATACTCGGTGCAGGTGGCATCTTTCTTTGGAATATGTACCATCTTGCCATGCGTCACTGTCAATGTGCAAGAGGCGCTGACTCCACTTCCATCCTTAGCGGTGGCGGTAATCGTGGCGGTGCCTGCGCTTATGGCGGTCACTGTTCCGTCTGCGCTTACCGTGGCAATGCTGGTATCGCTGCTTTTCCAGGTCACATCTTGATTGGTGGCATCGGCATGCTTTACTGTGGCAATCAGAGTATCGCTGCCTTTTTCCTGTAACAAAAAGCGATAAATACATATTTTAAGATAATATATTATTCTTTACTATGCATGAAGAAGTTATTAAGTTTTTATTAATTCCAATGATCTTTGGTAATCCTTTTCTGTCTTCCTGTGTCAGATATCTGGATTGACCTTTATACCACTGATGAGAAGCGCTTTTTGGAAATTCTGTATTTTCCACCATTCGACTGGATCCATCGGAACTCATTCCTTTTCAGAAGGGTACAGACTGTCGGACGGCTGACTCCAAGTATCTCCTGTAATTTTTCTCCACTTGACGTAACTGGGAGAGCATTTTTCACATGGCCTAAAAATAACTTTTCTTGTTTATTTTTGACGAATAAAAATACAGCCATCAGAAGGTCGTGT
>JAHZAV010000003.1 GCA_019423745.1 Lachnospiraceae bacterium | reverse complement strand
AGATGAAGGTGGACGTCATACTCCATTCTTCAACAACTATCGTCCACAGTTCTATTTCAGAACAACAGACGTGACAGGTGTTTGCAACCTTCCAGAAGGTGTTGAAATGTGCATGCCTGGTGACAACGTAGAAATGTCAATCGAACTGATTCACCCAGTTGCTATGGAGCAGGGACTTCGTTTCGCTATTCGTGAAGGCGGACGTACAGTAGGATCAGGACGTGTTGCTACAATCATCGAGTAATCTATAAAGATGATAATACAAGGCTTCCAAGAATTTTCTTGGAGGCCTTTTTGTTATAAAATTGTATTTAGAAGAAGGTGTTTCTATGAAGATTGTACAGATACAGTCGCATGTATATGATGAAAAAGAAAAGAACATGGAACAGCTAAAGAGGTATTTGGAAGAAGTAAAAAAAGAGAGTCCGGATATAGTAATGCTTGGAGAAATGTTCAGCTGCCCTTATGATACCAAACAATTTCCGCTTTACGCAGAAGAAGAGGGGGATAAAACGTGGCAAACACTTAGCCGTCTTGCAAGAGAATATGGAGTTTATCTTGCGGCGGGCTCTGTTCCGGAAATTTCTTCGGATAAAATTTATAATACAGCATATGTTTTTGATCGGGAGGGGAATCAGATTGCGAAGCATAGAAAAGTACATTTATTTGATATACAGGTGGAAGGCGGCCAGCATTTTAAAGAATCAGAAATTTTAACAGCCGGAGATAAATGCACTGTTTTTAATACTGAATTCGGGAAAATAGGTCTTTGTATCTGTTTTGATTTTCGATTTCCAGAGCTTGCGAGAACGATGGTCTTGAGAGGGGCAAAGCTGATCCTGGTTCCGGCAGCTTTTAATCTGACGACAGGACCGGCTCATTGGGAGATAATGTTCCGTGGACGGGCTGTAGATAACCAATGTTTTGTGGCAGGGACCTCAAGCGCAAGAGATGTAGATGCATCATACGTTGCGTGGGGGCACACTCTTCTGGTTTCTCCCTGGGGAGAGGTTATTGATGAAATGGAAGGCGAGGAAGGGTATATCATTCATGAAATTGATTTGGATGAGGCTGATAAAATCCGTTTTCAGCTTCCCTTGCTTTCAGCAAGGCGAGAAGATGTTTATAAGGAATAAGATTTGTGTTATTATCTTAAATTAGCAGAATAAAAGCAATCCAATTTCTTATTACCTAGAAGGTCTATTAATATGGTACAATAGAAAAGTAAATTACATCTATGAGGAGGATAAGAGAAAATGGAGAGTGGGAAAATTATACAGGTAGAAGAAAAAGTACCTTTTCGGTTACTAGTTCCCCTTAGCATACAACATATGTTTGCTATGTTTGGCGCATCGGTTCTTGTGCCGTTTATGTTTGGAATTAGTCCGGCAGTGGTATTGTTTATGAACGGTGTGGGAACACTTTTGTTTATTGCAATTACAAAGGGGAAAGCACCGGCTTATCTTGGTTCAAGTTTTGCATTTCTTGCACCGGCGGGAATTGTTATAGATAAAATGGGGTATGAGTATGCATTAGGAGGATTTGTTGCAGTAGGTTTTTGTGGGTGTATTATAGCATTGATCATTTATAAATTTGGATGTGACTGGATTGATGTTGTATTGCCGCCGGCAGCTATGGGACCAGTAGTGGCATTAATCGGATTAGAACTGTCTGGGTCTGCAGCAAGTAATGCCGGACTTTTGGATGAGAAAATCAGCTCTACTAATATCATTGTATTTGGAGTGACATTAGGCTTTGCTGTCTTTGGATCGGTTTTATTCCGGAAATTTCTTTCGGTCATTCCTATTTTGATTGCTGTGATTGCCGGATATATTGCTGCTATTTTATGTGGAGTAGTGGATTTTACTGCTGTATCAGAAGCATCTGTCTTTGCGTTGCCCAATTTTATGCTTCCTAAATTCAGCCCTGAAGCTATTATTACAATTTTACCGGTTATTCTTGTAATTACCTCCGAACATATTGGACATCAGGTTGTTACAAGTAAGATAGTAGGAAGAGATCTCTTGCGTGATCCAGGGCTTCATCGATCTTTACTGGGAGATAATTTATCTACTATGCTTTCCGGATTCATTGGTGCAGTGCCAACTACAACGTATGGAGAAAATATTGGGGTAATGGCAGTGACTAAGGTATATAGTGTCAGAGTCATTGCAGGTGCGGCAGTCTTGTCTATCATCTGCTCTTTTGTTGGAAAACTTTCTATGTTGATTCAAACAATTCCGGGACCTGTTATTGGGGGAATATCTTTTCTTCTATATGGCATGATTGGTGCTTCTGGCATTCGGATTCTTGTGGATTCCAGGGTGGATTACGGGAGATCCAGAAATCTGATTCTGACCAGTGTTGTGTTTGTAACAGGATTATCAGGGATAGCAGTAAATATAGGAAATATTCAGCTTACAGGTATGGTTCTTGCATGTATCGTGGGAATGATATTAAGCCTTATATTTCATTTGCTGGACAGATTGAATCTTACAAATGACAGAGGTTAGTCTTAAAAGATAAGAATAATAATTTCTCTAATTGCAGAAACTATAAATATGAGTAACAGAAAAGGGAGGGTTTCTGTATGTTGGAGAAACTTAAAAAAGAAGTTTATGAAGCAAATATGCTCCTTTTGCAGTATGATCTTGTAATGTTCACCTGGGGTAACGTAAGCGGGATTGATCGGGAAAAGGAGCTTTTTGTTATTAAACCAAGTGGGGTATCCTACCGAGAGCTTACACCTTCGGATATGACAGTTGTTGATTTGGAAGGAAATAGGATAGAAGGTAAGTACAGAGCATCTTCCGATACAGCAACCCATGCGGTTTTATATAAAGCTTTCCCCGAAATTGGAGGGGTTGCACATACCCATTCTACATGGGCTACAAGCTGGGCACAGACAGGCAGAAATATTCCATGTTATGGTACAACGCATGCGGATTATATTTATGGAGAAGTGCCATGTGTAAGGAACTTGACGCCACATGAAATTAGGGAAGACTATGAAAGTAATACCGGACGTGTGATTGTGGAGGGATTTTCCAAACAAGATATAAATTATCTGTCAACCCCAGCAGTGTTATGTAAAAATCATGGTCCCTTCAGCTGGGGGAGAAATGCTGGTGAAGCAGTGTGTCATGCAGCAATTCTTGAAGAAATTGCTAAAATGGCAGCAATCTGTGAATGGATAAATCCCAACATTACTCCAGCGTTGCAGGACCTTCAAGATAAACACTATAATAGAAAACATGGAAAACAGGCATATTATGGGCAGAAAAATTAGAGATCTACACTTGCTGCTATGTCTTCAAGTACTTCTTCTACAGAATTTGTCACATAGGTGGAGTAGTAAGATATTCCGGGGGCAGCATTTGACATTGCATAGCTTGTGCCTGCCAGCTGCAACATTTCCACGTCATTATACTGGTCTCCAAAGGCAATACATTCTTCGGGGGAAATATGAAGATGATCGATCAGAAGTTGAAGTGCGATTCCCTTGTTAGTGCCGGGAGCGATGAAGTCTACCCACATATTTCCGGAAGTGACAATTTTTATTTCTGAAGAAAATTGTTTTTTCATATAAGTTTCACAGTCTATACTATGTTCAAAATCAAGAACGGCTATTTTTAAAAAAGGTTCTGGAACGTCTGTTTTTAGATTGTCCACCTGTTTCACATCAAAATTCATTGTATCAATAAGATAGTGGATGAATCTGGGGTCAGTAGAATCAGTATACAGAGTTTCTACACCTGAAACGATGCAGTTGCATCCCGGATAACTGTGGACAGCATCGATAATACGCATAGAAAGGTCCTGGTTTATAGAGGAACGGGAAAGAACCTTTCCATTATGAATACACAGAGAACCATTTTCTGCAATGTAAGAAATGCGATCGGCAAATGGTGCAAAAAGCCGTCTTAAATTATTATATTGCCGTCCGCTGGCGGCAGTAAAATGGATTCCATTATCAAGAAGCTTTTCAATTAATTGGATTGCCTGTTCGCTTACTGTCTGTGCTCCATTTTGAAGTAAAGTTCCATCAAGATCACTAGCGATTAATTTTATCATATTTTTATTTCACTCCTTTATTAGTCGTAAACGGTAGGTCAGAATAATTATCAAATTTATTTTGAACAAAGAGATAGACATTGCCATTCATACACCAACACATTATAATATAAGAGCAGGAATTTTTAAAGCAAAGATTGGAGACTAAGACATGAAAATAGGAATAGGTAATGATCATTCAGCAGTAGATATGAAAAATGAAATTGTGAAATTTCTTAAAGATCTTGGATATGAAGTAGTGAACTATGGGACGGATTCTACGGAAAGTTGTCACTATCCAGTATATGGAGAAAAAGTTGCCAGGGCAGTTGTTTCAAAAGAAGTTGATTTGGGAATTTTAATATGCGGTACGGGTGTAGGGATTTCTCTTGCAGCTAATAAGGTAAAAGGTATCAGGGCGGTTGTGTGCAGTGAGCCTTATTCGGCAAGATTGTCAAAACAACATAATAATTCGAATATCCTTGCTTTTGGTGCCAGGGTAATAGGCGTTGAATTAGCTAAGATGATTATAGAGGAATGGTTGAATGCAGAGTTTGAGGGTGGTCGTCATCAGGATCGTATTGATATGATTACGGCTATTGAAGAGAGTGAAAAATAGAATAAAATTATAAAAAAGAAGCAGGTCATAGAGGTTGACTTGCTTCCTTTTTAGTTTGGGATTTATATTATGTAAAAGCACATTCCACACAATGCTTGATGAGCGACTCCATTTGGGGCGATACCCATTTGTTTCGATGATAAAGAAGCTGTTTCCATACTGCGATATCCAGATCGTCCACATTCAGAATAACAAGCTTTCCTTCGGCGATTTTAGGGGCGGTTACATAGTCGGGCAAGAAGGAAATGCCAAGATTTTGCTCCAGCAAAGAACAGATGAGGTCTGTATTTCCAATTTCCAGTAAAGGCTGGATTTCCAGTGACATCTCAGCGAGTTTTTCGTCCAGAAGGCGGCGGTAACTCATTCCCTTTTCTGTCAGAATAAACGGATGGCGGCAAAGATCACGGACGGAGGGGGAGAAAGAAGGGGGAAGAGGATATCCGGCACCGGCTACAAAATGTACTCCTACCCGCTCTTCTTTTACAATCATGTATTCAGCGTTGTAGATATGGCTGTCTAAAGTAAGGACAAGATCTGCTTCATTGTGGTCTACAAGTTTTAGCATCTGCCCCGTTCCAGCAGTTATAATCTTGAGTACGATTTCAGGAAAACACTTAGCAAAGGAAGGGTAGTTGGGACTAAAGAACGCGCTGCACAGTGAGTCTGCCATTGCCATAGTTACGTGTCCGCGAATCGTTCCTGTCTCTTGCATGTTTTCCTGAAGTTCCAAAGTCAGTTTATTAATTTTGTGAGCGTAATCCAGTACTTCTCGTCCTTTTTCGGTGAGAGATATTGTGTGATTTACACGCTCAAATAATTGGGAGTTTAATTCTCGTTCCAATTGTTTGATTTGAAAAGAAATAGTAGATTGCGAAAATCCTAATTTTTCTGCCGCTTTTGTAAAACTGTTCAATTCGGCTACGTATATAAAAGTAGTTAAATTCTTGATATCCATTTATTTTTACCTTTGCACGATCTAATTTTTAGATTTATACTATTATGATTATTGATTTTACAGATGTTGTTTTCTATTATATACTATGAAGAAAGGAAAAACAAACATAGAGAAGAAAGGAAACAACAATTTGTTATAGAGAAGATTGTTGTCAGAGGAGTGGATATATATGATGGGAGTTTTAAGTACTGCCGGTCAGGCAGTTGTACATTTTTTTGAAACCATTTACGCGATGCTTTGGGGAGATATTGTGACTATACCGCTACCGGGAGGAAGCAGTCTTGGATTATCTTTACTTGTGATTATTCTAGTTCCGGCAGGTATCTATTTTACCATACGGACAAAATTTTTGCCGTTTCGGCTTTTCCCGGAAATGTTGAAGGTTACAGTTGAAAACAGAAGTACTTCAGAAAAGCACAGTATTTCTGGCGTGCAGGCTTTGATCGTGTCAACGGCTACTCGGGTAGGAATGGGAAATTTAGTTGGGGTTGTTGCAGCTATATCAGCAGGAGGTGCCGGGGCAGTGTTCTGGATGTGGATTATTGCTCTTCTTGGATCATCTACAGCCTTTGCGGAAGCAACTCTTGCACAGATATATAAAGAAAAAGATCCCCTTTATGGAGGGTATCGGGGAGGCCCTGCTTATTATATTCATGCATTGTTTATTACAAAGAGGGGAAGCAAAAGAAAGAAATCAGTGATTGCGGTGTTGTTTGCTCTCTCCGGTCTCCTGTGCTGGTGTGGAATCAGTCAGGTGATTGGAAATTCAGTGTCATCGGCTTTTGATAATGCATTCCATATTCCACCTCTTTATTCCACTATCGTATTGGTAGTTCTGGCGGCTGTGATAGTGCTTCGAAAGAATGCAACCGTAAAAGTCCTGGATAAAATGGTTCCTATAATGGCGGCGCTTTATCTGATTATTACTGTTTTCATTATCGTAACAAATGTGTCACAGCTTCCGGCGGTCTTTGCCAGAATTTTTGAGGAGGCGTTTGGGTTCCGTCAAGTGGCAGCAGGAGGATTTGGTGCAGTTTTAATGAATGGAGTAAAAAGAGGGCTTTTTTCCAATGAGGCAGGATCGGGATCCGCTCCTTGTGCAGCAGCGGCAGCCGATATCAGCCATCCGGCAAAAGAAGGTCTTTTGCAGGCCCTTGGCGTATTTATAGATACATTGGTGATCTGTACTTGTACAGCAATGATTATGCTGCTGACGCCAGTAGATCTGACACAGGGATTGGAGGGAATGGACCTTTTGCAGACCGCAATGAGATATCATTTAGGAGAATTCGGAGTAATATTTATTGCGGTTATTTTGTGGCTGTTTAGTTTTTCAACCTTTATAGGAATCCTGTTCTATGCTCGCTCCAATGTGGCATATTTATTTGGAGATGGATGGAGATCACAGACATTGTACAAGATTTTAGCTCTTGTAATGCTGTTTGTAGGTGGACTTGCAGCTTATACTTTTGTATGGGATCTGGGAGATACAGGAATCGGTCTGATGACCATATTCAATATGATTGCCCTTGTTCCTCTGGCAAAAGAAGCAGTACAATCTTTAAAAGATTATGAGAAACAAAAGAAAGAATCCCGACATCTGTAAAGAGGTCGGGATTTTATAAATAGAGGTGTAAACATAAGAAATATTTTACAATCCTATCAAATGCAGCAGAATGCCTGAGATCACTGCAGCTCCATATAGGAGGACAGTGAATTTAAGACATTCTTTTTTGTTTTCGTTTACCTTAAAAAGAACAATCAGTCCAATCCCTGCGTTCGTACAAAGACCAGAAATGACTGAAGCAAAAGAAAGGGCGCCGCCCAGATAGAGCTCTGTCAGAAGAACAGAGGCAGCACAGTTAGGAATAAATCCAAGCAGTGCGGCCAGAAACGGCTGCAGAATGCTTCCTTGCAGTAGAAAGGAAGAAACGGATTCCAGGCCGGCAGCTTCAATAATAAAGGTGAGAATTCCGGTAAGTATGAATATATAGCCAAATAGTTTTACTGTATGATTTAAAGCTGGCCGGACAATGCCATGATGGTCATGGCAACCGCAATGGTGACATAGATCACCGATGTCCTTTTTGGTACAAATCAAACGTGAAAAGAAAATATCTGCAAGATAACCGGCAACAATAGCAATGATTACCTTTATAATAAGTAGAGAAAGAATATCCTGCTCATGACCGGGGTGGCCCATAAGGATCAGAAGTGCTTCATCTGATGTGGCAAGAAACACGGCCAGAAGTGTACCAAGAGAGAGAACACCTCCGGCATAGAGGTTAGATGCCATAACAGAAAAACCACATTGTGGGATACAGCCAAATAAGGCTCCTACAATAGGGCCAGCCTTTTCTAGTTTTATAAGTGTTTGTCGGATCCATGAACTGGAATAATGCTCCAGTGCTTCTAAAACAAGGAAAGCAACAAATAAGAAAGGCAGCATACGGACAGTGTCACTTGCAGTGTGTAGAAAAACATGTTCCAGTAATTCCATATAAACTCCTTTTGTATTGAAATTGACATTATCTTAAAATAGTAGCAAGTTTTATGGGAAATGTCAAATGGGAGTTAGAAAGGACGAACTAACAGTGTAAGATAAAAGGAAAGGGACCGCGCAACTATGGTATGTTGCACGATCCCTTGTGTCATATGATGTAAAATTTTATGCCTGAAGACGTTTTAAGAGTTCTTTATGCTGAAGTGCTCCCTGGTGGTCTGCCTGCATCTGAAGCACCATATCCAACATAGCTGAAGCGCTGTCGTAATTTTTAAGTCCAATTTCACCAAGAGCCATGAGATAGCGACAGTAGATCGTATTTCTTGTCTGGATATTATTGGGGAATACTTCGAGTTCCGGAAGAGAAACAGCAAAGTAGTCATAAGAAACTTCATCAAAAATATGTTTTTCTCCAAATGCTTTCAGCTGGTGGTAATCTCGTTTTGCTTTGTCGGATTTACCAAGAGCATCTTTTGCAAGTCCCTGATATAGAATGGTATCAGATGGCTGCTCGTTATAGTACAATGCTACAGAAGGTTCATCCAATCCAACAGATGCACGGGTAAAGAATTCCTCTGCTTTATCTTTTTCGCCCAGTGCTTCATAACAACGGCCAATGTAGTACTCTGCCATGTTATCCTGAACATTTGGCAGTTTTCCTTCACCAAGGTTAGCCGGGTAAGTAAAGGTATCAGTAAGAAGTTGGATAGCATCCGTATAATTACCGGCATCCATTGCCTGAATGGCTTTTTCTGTAAGTGCGTAACGGTACTGTCCACTTACCTTGCCTTCTCCACCTTCCCATGGATGGAAGACATGGTCTTTCAAGCAAGCAAGGGCTTTATCGTACTGACCAGTTTTATTCAGCAATGTAATGTATTCCAGGTAAAGAACATCTCTTTCTTCCAATATGTCTGGATATTGCTCAAGGTTTGCAAGACGATCTTTTACAGAAACGTTATTTTTAGCAAGAAGCTGGTCATATTCCTGCAGGAAACGAGGATAGGAGGAATCCAGATCAAGAGCCGTTTTCATTACTTTAAGAGCTTTGGCAGGATCTTTTTGTTTGTTGTAATAAGCAATAGCAAGATTCCGGTAAGCCATAGCGTAGGATCCATCCTCTTTAATGGAAGTTTCCCATTCTGTAACAGCAACATCATACTGTTTTTTATCATAGAACAAAAGGCCAAGATAGTAATGTGCATATGGTGCGCATCCCAGTACTTTTACAGCACACTGAAGAATCACGATTTCTTCGGCTTTGTTTGGGAAACAATAGTCTGGATTTGTCTTTTCTGCTTTTGCGAAAGCAGCAGCAGCGTTTTCATGGTCTTGCATTTTATTGAATACAAATCCTTGATAGTAGTAAACCATAGGAGTCTTTTCCGGACAAGCGTCTAAAATATCTATTGCGTCTTTGTAGAATCCGGCCTTCATATAAAGAAGGGACAGCTCCAGGTAATTGTGAGAAGGCGCACGCATTGCATTCACCCAGGAATCCATGTCGTTTTCTGCTTTAGCATTTTCGTACAGACAGCCCATGGAAAGCGGGTCGATTTCAAGGCTTTCTGCCAGGAAACTCTTGTTATCTCTGCCAAGAGCTCGCAAAATAGCAGCTTTCAATGTGCGTGCATTCATGTTGTGCCAATTGTAAATAAGAGATTTATCAATAAATTCTAATGCCTGGCGGTACAGATTCTTTTTGCAGCTTAAAGCAGCAAGCTGATAGAATCCGCTGCTCTGTGTTTCCATGCTCCAGGTTGATTTATAGAAAGCGTCGAAAGCTTTTTCGTCTTCGCCTAAGAATCTAAGAGCAAGTCCAAGGTTAAAGTAGCTTTCTCCATAGTATGGATTTGGATTTTTCCATGTTTGCTTTTCAATAGCTTTCTCAAAATGTTCTTTTGCTTTTGCAAAATTCCCTCTCTTGAGAAGGAGAAGTCCATAGCCGTTATTCAGACGGATGTCGGTAGGATCGCGACGAAGTCCTTCTTCATAGTAGTCTGCAGGTTCATAAGTTGCATGACGATACTGTTCCAGATGTTGTGCACCTAAGAAAAGTTCTTCTGTAGATTTTAATTCTGATGGAGCAGACAGAGGAATTGCCGGATCTGGCGTAGGTTCCAGTTCTTCTTTTACTGCCTGATAATTTACCAGGATTTCGTTGTTCTGAGAAGTTACAGTTACTTCACATCCTTCAGCAGATACAAGATCGGTAGCAAAAGAATCTTCAAAATATTCACATGGATCAGCATTTAACACCTTTTCATAAAGCAGTTTTCCGTCCTTTGTAACTGTCATATGAAGATTTTCGAAGCATCCTGATGTATAGAGAAGGATATTGGCAGTGCCATTTTCCACTATAAAATTGATCATAGCATCTTTTGTGGCATTCTTTACCCGTCCGACACCTTTGTAAGGCATAAAATACTGAACAAAGGTTTTTTCTTCATAAGGCTTCAACCATGTAAAATCTGGTTGATTATCTGCAAAGACACCGGTCATAAGTTCGATATACGGTCCGTCTGCATCGGTAAGGTTACGATCCCAGGCACGTCCAAAGTCGGCATTCCCCCATGTCCATTGTTTTTTACCTGGAGAAATATGGTGATCTGCTACATGAAGAAGACCGGCTCTTTTTTCTTCGTCATAGTTTCCGATAAAGTCAAAGTCAGAATGAGCTGCCATGTAAGAAGTTGGTACTTTGATGTTTTTATACATGGAGATATCAACTCCGGCAGAATAATCATACTTGTAGTATTCCCCTGTTGCAATCGGGAAAGTAGAAACAGCTCGTTTTCCGTGATCCATAACTGCATGTACATCTGGCGGGAAAACAGAGTATGTATGATCGTTTACAGGAACAGCCGGGTTTGCCCACCATAAAAATGTCTGCGGGGTATCTGTACCATTGAATAGCCGGCCTTTAATTTCGATGTACGCCTTATCTGGATAAAGCGTAAAAGAAGCCATGCCTTTTGTACCGTACATTTTATCTGTTTCACTGACAAAGATAGTGGCGGATCCATCCTCGTTTTTACAGAAGGAATAGTCTACCGGGCAATAGGTACTGGGACGATGATGCTGCGGCCAGTTAAATTCAATTCCACCGGAAATCCATGGACCGGTGAGGCCTACAAGTGCTGGCTTAATAACATGGTTGTAATATACAAAATCATAGTCGTTTGTTTTATCATAAGCTCTCTGGATTCTTCCGCCAAGCTCAGGAAATACCATGACTTTGAGGAAATCGTTTTCAAGGAAAATGGCATGATAACTTACATCTTCCTTTTCGTCAGAAATTTTTTCGGTAACTGGTAAGGGATATACTTTTCCGCTGCTGCCCTGGTATGCGCGGTTTTCGATAAATAATGGGCCTTTTTCAGGTGGATAAACCTTATAAGTGGGAATCACAACACTTTCTTCCCACACATTAACTGCTGTGTTCATAATATTCACTCCTTTTTTGAAATACACGTGATTCGTTGTCATTAAAGTACCATATTCGTGGTCTGGGAAAAATATCATATCGCTTGTAATGATGGACAATATTCCATAAAGTTGCTATTATCATAATATGATGGAAAAAAATGAAAGAAAGAAGAAAGATGGTTTTGTAGATGAACAATATTTTATCATTCCTACAGAATCCTTTGGAAACTATGCGGGGCATCCGCTGATCAGAGGAATGTATCTGACAGATATTGGTTTTTTTCCAAGAGCACGCCACCATTACAGAGAAAGGGAGGAGGGTACACCGGAGTATATTCTTATTTATTGTGTGGAAGGCGAAGGGTACATTCATGTGGGAGGAGAAAAATATGTGCTTCATGAGAGGGAAGCATTCTGTATCCCTGGTGGTCAAGGACATCGGTATTATGCGGATGAAAAAAATCCCTGGAGTATTTTTGGGGTTCATTTTAAAGGAGACAGTGTGGGATATTTCCCATTGGAGGAAAAGCGGATTGTGGAGATTAATTCCCGGCATGCCCAGAGCCGGATTATAACTTTGTTTGACTTATTATTTCAGGTATTGGAACGTAACTATACATTGGGAAACTTTATTTATATTTCGCAGGTGCTTATGCTTATTCTTTCAGAGATTTATTTTCGAGAGAAGGTGGATGAGGCCAGTGAACAGAATCGGCATGTAACAGCTGCTATCAGATATATGTACAAACACCTCCATGAGAATCTTAAGCTGCAGGATATAGCCGATGAGTTGAAACTCTCCAAAAGCTATATCAATGCAGCCTTTAAAAAATATACCGGGCGCGCTCCGGTTGACTTCTTTATTAATTTGAAGATGCAGGAGGCCTGTAAACTTTTAAAGTCCACTAATCTATATATTATCGATATCGGACAGAGACTGGGATATAATGATCCTTATTATTTTTCCCGTATTTTCAAAAAAATGATGGGAGTCTCCCCTAAGGAGTATCGGGAGCAAGAATTTATTCAGCCATAAAGTAATATAGTCCATCAATTTGAAGGATAATTAATTTTGGAAGCGGACTGAAAGTATTAAGATAAGGGTAACAGATAACTAAGTGATCTGCGGTGGCTCATTATTTAGAAGAACCGCATTCATAAGTATTTATTTAAGGAGGACAACGGATATGAGTTATGAATTACCAAAAAAAATGATAGGTATGAAGCTTCCGGGAGGAGACAGAGTAGAGCAGGTAGAGCAGGATGTTCCGAAGCCGGGATATGGACAGGTACTTCTTAAAATGAAAGCAGCCAGCCTTTGTGGAAGTGACCTGAAGTATATTTATCATGAACATACAGACAAGACCGGAGGCGCAAGATATGACAATGTGATTGCAGGTCATGAGCCAAGCGGACAGGTTGTACAAGTGGGAGAAGGTGTTCTTGACTTCAAGGAAGGAGACAGAGTTGTTGTTTATCATATTCAAGGATGTGGATATTGTGATGAATGTCGGAAAGGATTCTTCATTAATTGTCAGCAGCCTGAAAGACGCGCTTATGGATGGCAAAGAGATGGTGCTCTTGCAGAGTATATGGTAGCAGATGTATCCACATGTATTCATTTGCCGGAGTTCCTTACATATGAGGATGGAGCTATGATTGCCTGTGGATTTGGTACAGCATATCAGGGGCTTTTGAGAGCAAATGTATCTGGACTTGACCGTGTACTTGTTATGGGACTTGGCCCGGTAGGACAGGCAGCGCTTATTTTGGCAAAAGCAATGGGAGCAGAAACAATTGGTGTTGATATTTCAGAAGAACGGCTTGAAATGGCAAAGAAGATTGGAGCAGATCAGGTATTTTTAGGTGATGATAATGCAGTAAAAAATGTGATGGAATATACGGGAGGAAAAGGTGTAGAAGTAGCAGTTGACTGTTCAGGAAGTGCTATTGGACGTCACAGATGTTTGGAAGTTGCAAGAATGTGGGGACAGGTTGTATTTTTAGGAGAACAGGGAACGGTATCCTTTGAGCCAAGCCCATTGCTTCTGCATAAGAATCTGACACTTCATGGATCCTGGGTAACTTCTGTGGCAAACATGGAGCGCCTTGTTGAATTTCTGGACCGTAAAAAGATTCATCCAAGTCAGATTATTACACATCGTTATCCACTTAGCCAGACAGAGGAAGCTTATCGTGTATTTGCCACGGGAAAGACTGGAAAAGTGTGTGTAAATATGGAGATGGAATAGAGAATGAGTAATTTAGACAAGATTGTAAAATGGCTGGGAACGACTCCTTATGAGGGAGTCGTTCTCGGAAGAAGAGACAATTTTAAATGGGTAACAGAAGAAAACGCAAATGCAGTTGTGACAAATGCTGAAGTAGGTATTGCCTTTCTTGTGATTGAAAAAAACGGAAAAGTAAAGATGATTGCTGACAGTAGTGATTGCCCGAGAATGAGAGAGGAACAGAATTTTCTGCAGGCAGAGTGTATTCTTGCGCCCTGGTATGAAACATTAGACGGTTTTTTGGTGCGTTACTGTGAAGGGAAAAATTATGCTTCTGATACAGGTATTCCAGGAACGGAAGCCGTTCAGAGAAAATTGATTGATCTTCGGATGCAGCTTAACGAGAAAGAACTGGAGCGTTACCGTCAGATTGGACAGGAATGTGCACAAATTGTTGAAGGAGTGGCCAGACAGGCAAGACCCGGACAGACAGAAAATGAAGTTGCAGCTATGCTGAAATGTCGATGCATTGAAAAAGGAATCAGCCCGGACTGTGTGCTGGTGGGTAGTGATGAAAGGATACTGAAATACCGTCATCCGGTTCCGTCAGATAAGAAGATTGAGAAATCTGTGATGGTCGTGCTTGGCGGAGAAAAGTATGGATTAAATATTAGTATGACGAGAATCGTCAGCTATGGAGAACCGGATAAAGAGATCGTAGAAAGAATGAAAAAGACTCAGTACATTTTTGCAGCTATGCAGAAAATAATGCGGGACGGAATGCGTTATAGCGAATATTTCAAAAAAATACAAGAACTTTATGCCAAAGTAGGGTGGCCTGAAGAATGGAAGATGCACCATCAAGGAGGGCCTACAGGGTACGGATGCAGAGAATTTGTGGTTACGCCTGATACAGAAGGTGTTCTTTTGGAAGGACAGGCTTATGCCTGGAATCCCACGATAGAGGGAACAAAATGTGAGGAAACCACATATTTGTCTGGAGATCAGATTGAAATATTGACTAGAACAAAAGATTGGCCATGTTCTGATGTGGAAACGGAGTATGGCAGTTTGAGTGTTGCAGATATTTTGGTTGTATCCTAATTAGATATCTGGGCCAGATTTCTGCAATACAGAAAGGTTATAGAATCAGCCTATAAATATATACGGAAAAACAATTGGCTTTTCAGGGACAAGATTACTATACTTATTGGTAGAGAATATTCTTTGGAAGAAAAGAATTAGGAGGTAGAGAATCATGTCTATTACGGCTGAAACAGCAAAACAACATGCAAATGATCCGGCAGTATTGTGTTGCAGGGCAGAAGCAGGTATTACAATTGAAGCAGCAAATCTGGAAGATCCGGCAATTTTTGATGAACTGGTGGACTCCGGCTTATTATCTTTGGATGGATGTCTGAAAATTGGTCAGGTATTGGGGGCAAAGCTTACAAAAACAAGTGATTCCCTTTCACCGCTGACGCCTGATAATGTAGAGGGATTCAAAGATAGTGTAGAATCAGAAGAAGAACCGGACAAGGAAGAGCCTAAAACACCAGCAGCAGTGGAAGTGGCTGCAAGCGTACAGGGAGCGGTTGCCACTGTAAAAGGTGGAAAAGTTGTAATATCCATAAAGGAAGGAAAAGATATCTATTTAGAACTTCCAATTTAGAAAAGAGCCTTGTGTAAAAATTCACAAATTACCATCTTAATAATTTCGTTAAGATGGTAATTTTTTTATTTAAAATTTAAAATAACAAAGGATGATTTTCCTGATTTTATGCGTGTTTCATGTATGTTGGACAATCTAAAAGCGAAATAAAGAGAAAAAATTATTGAATTTACACAAATGAGGTGTTATAATAAACATGCCTTAACAGTAGGGGAACGGTGAAAATAAGAAAATGAGACGGAATGCAAGCAATATTCAAGTCAAACAGATGAACAGGAATCGGGTGTTTCGCTATATTAACAGCCGAGAAAGAACGAGCATGCCGGAGATTTCGATGGCGTTGAATATTAGTACGCCAACCGTGCTTTCTATTGTGAATGAATTGGAAAAAAAACAGATGATAGAGGTAAACGGTGAGTTTGAATCTACTGGCGGAAGAAAAGCAAAGGTTCTTACTGCAGTAAGAGATATTCGATATGCAGTGGGACTTGATATTACAAGAAATCATGTAGGAATTACATACACAGATCTTTCGGGACGTGCATTGGCACATAAAAGGATACGACGGTCGTTTGCTTATTCGGATGTTTATTTTGAGGAGATTGCTCGGTTAACAGAAGAGTTTGTAAAAGAATGCAATATCCCGTCGGAGAGAATCGAAGGAATGGGAATCTCTATACCGGCGATCATTAACAACCGAGATCAAATTATTACGAATTCTCATGCATTGGGTGTCTATGGTATATCCTGCAGGGAATGGATTGAGAAAATGCCTTATCCATGTGAACTTGTCAACGATGCGAATGCAGCGGCAGTGACAGAGATTAGCGGGAGGAGAATACCGGGGAATATGGTATATTTTTCTCTTAGCAATACGGTTGGAGGGGCGGTTCTTTTGCGTGATGATGTTGGGAGAATTAAATTTTGGTCACCTTGGCAGGGGGATACTTTCAGCCTTTATGAGGGGGACAACTGGAGAAGCTGTGAATTTGGTCATATGGTAATTCATCCAGGAGGATCAAAATGTTATTGCGGAAAAGAAGGTTGTGTGGATGCATATTGTTCCGCACTTAAGTTGGCTGACAAAACTGAGGGAAATCTGGAAAGATTTTTTTTGGAAATGGAAGCGGGTAACGAAGAATTTCAGGCAGTCTGGGAGGAATATCTGAAAAACCTTGTGATTGCTGTTGATAATCTTAGAATGTGTTTTGACTGCAGAATTGTTCTTGGAGGTTACGTGGGAAGTAATATTTCTCCTTATATAGACAGAATTCGGAAAATGGCAGCAGAGAAAAATATTTTTGACAGGGATGGAAGTTATATTGATGCATGCAGGTATCAAAAAGAAGCTTCTGCCCTTGGGGCAGCTATCCTGCAGATCGAAAGGTATATAGACACGATATAAAAGTGTCTTTTACTTTCAAAACTTTATTAGACACATTATTAAAGTATAAAATAAAAAGACCAGGAGGAAAGGTATTATGGAAGGAAACATGAAAGTTGCTGTAATGAACGGGATAGGGAAGATGGGCTATGTAGAAAGACCGATTCCTGTTCCGAAGGATAACGAAGTACTGGTGAAATTGGAATATGTAGGTATCTGCGGCAGTGATATGCATTACTACGAAATGGGAAGAATTGGAGATTATGTTGTAGAACCGCCATTTGTATTAGGACATGAACCAGGAGGAACTGTTGTTGAGGTTGGAAAAAATGTTACACATTTGAAAGTTGGTGACCGCGTTGCTCTGGAACCCGGCAAAACATGCGGAAAGTGCAAGTTCTGCAGGGAGGGCAAGTATAATCTTTGCCCGGATGTTGTGTTTTTTGCTACACCTCCGGTAGATGGTGTTTTCCAGGAGTATGTAGCCCATGAAGCAGGGCTTTGCTTTAAACTTCCGGATAATGTAAGTACATTAGAGGGGGCTTTGATTGAACCTTTGGCAGTTGGATTCCATGCGGCGAACCAGGGAGGTGCACACATTGGACAGACAGCAGTTGTATTTGGAGCAGGATGTATAGGGCTTGTTTCCATGATGGCTTTGAAAGCGAGCGGTGTATCTAAAGTATATGTAGTGGATATTATGCAGAAACGTCTGGACAAAGCAATGGAACTGGGGGCAGATGGAGTAATTAACAGTAAAGAAGTGGATGTACTGGAAAAAGCAAAAGAGTTGACAGATGGAGAAGGCTTTGATCTTGCTATTGAGACAGCTGGAACTGAGATTACTACAAATCAGGCAATTCAGGTTGTAAGAAAAGGTTCTAATATTGTTCTTGTTGGTTATGGGAAGACAGGAATGATGAATATGATGATGAGTTTGGCATTGGACAAAGAAATTACGTTCAAGACTGTGTTCCGTTATCGTCACATTTATCCGATGGCTATTGATGCGGTAGCACAGGGAAAAGTCAATTTGAAAGGAATTGCAACCCATATTTTTGATTTTGATGATATTCAGAATGCCATGGATCGGAGCATAAATGAAAAGGCAGAGATTGTGAAGGCTGTTGTGAAAATTGCCAAATAATTACGAGATTGCCAAATAAATAACATTATGCAATTTGTATAAAATGTTGAAAAAATAATTGTGAAATATTGCATATTGTACAAGATGTATCGGTTGGTATATAATAAGTTGCATAAAGTAGATTTGTAAAACCGTTTTATCAAAGGGGTATACAAAAGACTCTTTTGATGGAAAGGCTGAAAGGAGCAGAGAAAATGGGAATTATTGAAAGCATGAGACTTGACGGAAAAGCAATCTATGTAACAGGCGCTGCAAGCGGAATCGGAAGATGTGCAGCAATGGCTTTTGCAGAAGCGGGAGCAGATGTGGCAATCGTAGATATCAATTTGGATGGCGCTGAGAAAGTTGCAAAAGAAATAGCTGATGCAACTGGTTCAAAAACAATCGCAATTCAGGCTGATGTGACAAATCAGGAACAGGTTGAGGCGATGGTTGCAAAGGTTGTGGAAACATATGGAAAACTGGATGCTGCTTTTAATAACGCCGGAATTTGCATCAATGTTCCAGCAGAAGAAATGACATATGAGCAGTGGAGAAAAGTTACTGATATCAACCTGAATGGTGTGTTCTTGTGTGCAACAGCAGCAGGAAGACAGATGCTGAAGCAGGGATATGGTTCCATCATTAATACGGCATCTATGTCAGGACATATTGTAAATGTTCCACAACCACAGTGTGCATACAATGCATCCAAAGCAGGAGTTATTCTTTTAACTAAATCTCTTGCAGTAGAATGGGCTAAAAAAGGAGTTCGTGTAAACTGCATTAGCCCGGGATATATCGGAACTGAATTGATCATGAATGCAGATCATCTGAAACCGTTGATTGCTCAGTGGAATGACATGGCTCCGATGGGAAGAGTCGGAAAACCGGAAGAACTTCAGTCAATCCTTGTATATCTTGCAGGAGACACAAGCACATTTACAACCGGATCTGACATTGTAGTAGACGGCGCATTCACCTGCTTCTAAAAGCAGAGAAGTCCGAACATTTTATTATGATAGCTAATAGCAGAGGCTATAAAATATTTATTTTCAAGGAGGAAAATGTATGAAAAAGAAAGTGGTAAGTATTTTGCTTTGCGCAGCTATGGTTTCAGCAATGGCAATGGGATGCTCATCAGAAGCACCAGCAAGCGACAGCGGAAGCAGCGATGACAGCGGAAGTGACGATGGTTCGCTGAAAATCGGTATCACCATCCAGTCCCTGAAGAACGACTACTGGGCAGGTGTTATGGGCAAATTGGAAGAGCTCATGAAAGACAAAGGATATGAGTACACACTGATCGACTGTGAAGACAACGCTGCAACACAGGTTGGACAGATCGAAAACTTTGTTACAACAGGTGTGGACGTAATCATGGTTCATCCATCTGATCCTGATGCAGTTGAAACAGCTTGTAAAGAAGCTCTTGATGCTGGTATCAAGGTTATGTGCTGGGATGATGAAATGGAAAACACAACAGCTAACTGGGTACTTGACAACACAGAACTTGGAAAAGAAATCGCAAAATTGGCTGCTGACTTTATCAACGAGAAATTCACACCGGATAATAAAGCACAGGTTTGCGTTATCGGTTATCCGTCCACAAAGGTTCTGTTAGAGAGACAGAATGGTATTGAAGCTGGATTGGAAGAATACTGTGAAGACAATTATGAAATCGTAGCAACAACAGAAGGTCTGGAAGCACCGGAATCTCAGACAAATGTTGAAACAGTTCTTCAGGCACATCCGGATTGCCAGGTATTTGTTGGAACAGGTGCTGGCCCAATGAACGGTGCAAATCAGGCACTTCTTCAGCACTACGGCGGAGCTGGTAAAATTCCTGAAAATGTAGGTGTTTTCACAACTGACGTTACAATGCAGCAGTTAGATTCTATCAAAGCAGGCGACGAAGCAGCAAGAGCTATCGTAGGATTCGAAGGATCCAATACAGATACAGCATCTGCTTGTCTGGAAATGATCGAAAAGGTTGCAGCTGATGACGGTACAGGATTCCAGGGCGATGACCACAATGTATTCAGACAGTTGTCAGTTATCAACGATGAAAACATCGATGATATCATTGCAGGAATGTAATTACAACCTTCGGTAACAAGGAAGATAATGATATAGAGGCGGTTTCTAACCGCCTCTAAATAATATAAGCCACAGGGGGACGAACATGAGTGAAGAATATGTATTGCAATTACAGCATATAAGAAAAGAATACCCGGGTGTTGTTGCGTTGAAGGATGTTACATTGGAGCTGAAACAGGGGGAAATTCTGGCACTGATCGGCGAAAACGGAGCTGGAAAATCTACTCTGATTAAATGTTGCTCCGGAGCAGTTATCCCCACCTCCGGTAAGATCGTAGTCAACGGAAAAGAATTTACAAGTATGACACCTCAGCTGGCAGCAGAAAACGGTATTGCTATTATCTATCAGGAATTCAATAACGTAAAGGAACTGTCAGCAGCAGAAAATTTATTTTTAGGAAGGCCTATTAGAAAAGGAATTATGATTGATAAGGCAGCCATGGAACGTGAGGCGGCCAAAGCATTTGAACAGTTACATATTAAAATTGATCCGAAGGCATTGATGAAAAATCTGACCGTAGGATATCAGCAGATGGTGGAAATTGCTAAGGCAATCCAGCAGAATGCAAAAATACTGATCATGGATGAACCTTCTGCACCTTTGACAAGTGCGGAAGTTGAAAGTATGTTTGAAGTAGTGGAAAGACTTCGGAAAGAGGGAGTTTCTATTATTTATATTTCCCATCGTCTGGAAGAGATTTACCGCTTATCAGACAGAATCGTTGTTTTAAGAGACGGCGAGTATATTAAAACTTTAATCACAAAAGACAGCCATGTACAAGAACTGATTAAACTCATGGTGGGACGTGAGCTGACACAGTCTTATCCGCCGAGAGGCGACTGCATAGATGAAAATGAAGTTGTACTGGAATTGAAAAATGTTACTGGAAACGGTGATAAAAATATTAGTCTGAAAGTGCACAAAGGTGAAATTCTTGGACTTGGCGGTCTGGTAGGAGCTGGACGTACAGAATTAGCACAGATGATTTTCGGTGCAGTGCGGAAACAGTCTGGACAGATGTATTTTAAAGGAAAAGAGATTGATCCTAAGAGTCCAAGAGAGGCAATTGATATTGGAATTGCTCTGGTGCCAGAAGACAGAAAACGTCATGGAGCACTTTTGGGAGTATCAATTAAAGATAATATTAACATGCCTATTTATCAGAGAAACTCAACTTTGAGTGTAATTAATTCCAAAGTAGAGAAAGAAACTGCAGAGAAATACGAGAAGAGTATGGCTATTAAAACTCCGTCGCTGAATCAGCTTGTGAAGAATTTAAGTGGTGGAAATCAGCAGAAAGTTATTTTAGGAAAATGGCTGGCTGCTGACGCAGAATTGATTATTGTTGACGAGCCTACAAGAGGTATTGACGTAGGTGCGAAATATGAAATCTATAAACTGATGAATGAGCTGGTGGAAAAAGAAGGCAAGGCCATCATCATGATTTCTTCTGAAATGGAAGAATTGATGGGTATGTCTGACCGTATTGTTGTTCTGTCAGAAGGAAATATGACCGGTTCTCTGGACAAAGGTGAGTTCAGTCAGGAGACGATCATGGCATATGCATCCGCAGCGAGAATGGAGGAGGGTTAAACCATATGAAAAATAAAGTAGGATATCAATTAAAAGAACATGCCATATGGCTTGTATTAGTAGTTCTTGTCATTGGATTTACAGTAGCAAACCCAAGATTTGTAAATCCGAGTAACATATTTACACTGCTTCGTCAGGTAGCCGTGTTTGGTATTGCTTCCATCGGTATGACATTTGTCATTCTGTTGGCGGATATCGACCTTTCCATTGGTTCGATTATGTCTTTTGTAAATATTGTTTGTGCATATCTGATGGTAAATGCAGGAGTGAACTGGATTTTAGCAACCATTATTACTTTAGTGTTATCTACATTGGTAGGTGTGCTCAATGGTTTTATGGTTTCTACCATCGGTATTCCAGCCTTGATTGCAACATTTGCTACACAGACTGCATTTTCAGGTCTGACTTACATTATCTGTAATGGTATGCCAATTTACGGATTTACAGAATCATTTAATGTGTTTGGTCAGATGTACATCGGACCTGTTCCGGTACCGGTTGTTATTATGATCATTTGTTTTGCACTTGGATCTTTTATCCTGAATAAAACATATTTTGGCCGTTACTTCTATGCAGTTGGAGGTAACCCGGAAGCAGCTAAACTTTCCGGTATCCGTGTAGGAAGAGTAAAATATCTTGTATTTGCACTTTCCGGATTCTTTTCAGGCTTGGCTGGTATTGTACTTCTGTCCCGTACCGCTTCCGGTGCACCGAATGCAGGAACAGGATATGAATTCAAGGTTATCACCTGTGTTGTATTAGGTGGTGTATCCGTAGCCGGTGGTTCCGGTAAGATGTCAGGCGTTGTAGCAGGTACTTGTATTATCGGTGCTTTGACAAATGGTATGGTTCTTATGAATATTGACAGCTATACACAGAATATCGTTATGGGTATTGTACTTGCACTTGCAGTTGGATTTGACTGCATCCAGAAAAAGAGACAGTCCAACTAAGATTCTATATAGGCCAAGAAGATCCCGGCAACGTTATGTTGCTGGGATTTTCTAATAATAGTAGCTTTTTGTACTGCTAAATGATAAAGATTGACATATATAGTGCAAAAAGATAAAATATAAAATAGATTTGTGGGCATTAAGGGGATTGAATTTTGAAAAAGAGTCAGTTGATATATCATTATATAAGAGAGCAGCAGTCTGTCTCAAAACAAGATATTGTTTTAGGACTGAAGCTTAGCCTTCCAACAATTACCCGGAATCTCCAATATCTTGAGGAGCTTCATCTGATTGATACATCGGATAAGATTCGAAATACCGGAGGAAGAAATGCCACTGCCTATTCTTATGTGAAAAATGCGAGATCGGCGATTGGTATCTATTTGACAGCGCATCATATTAACTGTGTGTCCGTAGATTTGTCTGGTGATGTAATTCAAACCGTGCGAAAAAAGTTGGATTTTAATTTGGATGATGACGAATATTTAAAACAGATTGGTGAAATTGTTGAGGAAGTAAAAGGCAAATCAAAAATTAAAGATTGCAATTTTCTTGGAGTTGGGATATCGGTTCCTGGACTGGTTTCAGAGGATGGAGAAACGGTTACCTATGGAATGACACTGAATTTTGGAGGAATGACAAGGGAACATATTGCAAAATATATTCCTTACAGGAGTAAACTGTTTCACGATTCCATAGCAGCAGGTTACGCAGAAGTATGGCAGGAAAATGAAATACGAAATGCCTTTTACTTAAGCCTGAGCAATAGTGTTGGAGGAGCTGCCCTGTTTGATAAAAAAATCTATGAGGGCAACTGCCAAAAAGGAGGCGAAGTAGGCCATATGACAGTTGTTCCGGAAGGCGGAAAACTGTGTTACTGCGGACAGAAAGGCTGCTTCGATACCGTGTGTCGTTCTACTATTTTAGATCAGTATACAGACGGAAATTTAGAACGGTTTTTTGAACTTTTAGAAGGCGGAGATACAGAGGCCTCCCAGTTGTGGGATAAATATCTGAATCATCTTTCGCTGGGCATTCATAACCTTCGCATGTTATTTGATTCTGATATTATTTTGGGAGGATATGTAGGAGCTTACATTGAAAAATACATGGAAGACTTATGTGGCAGGATTGATGCGAGAAATCCTTTTGGAGATCCAGCCAGTGGGTATCTTGTTCCATGTAAATATAAAGTGGAAGCAGCAGCAGCTGGGGCAGCTATCCACTTTATAGATGAATTTTTTGAATTTATTTGATAAAAAAATAACTGGGGACGTAACAAAGTTAAACTTTGCTACGTCCCCAGTTGCATATAGCCCTGTGTAAAATTGCATTTTATATGAAATTCGTTGACAGAAAATTGGTATTATAATATAATACCAATAGAAAGAGGAGGACGGATTATGAGTTATTATATGGGTATTGATATTGGTACATCAAGCGTAAAATCTATGTTAATTAGCGGGAATGGAAAAGTAGTCGGAACAGAACAAGTGGGATACAATATCATAAAGGAGAGACTTTCTCATGCAGAACAGGATATGGAAGAGTTGTGGCAGGCAGCGCGTCAGACAATTGCAGCTTTGGTGAGACGTTTTCCAGAGGAAGCAGGACGGGTTGAGTGTATTAGCTATTCAGGACAGATGCACGGCTTGGTCATGGTGGATGCGGCAGGTAAATTGATTCGCAATGCGATTATCTGGGCTGACCAAAGATCGGGAGATGAAATTTCTAAAATTTATGAAATTGTTGGGAAAGATAATTACAGAAATATTATTTTGAATTCATTGAGTACAGGTTTTCTTGCGTCTTCGTTGATGTGGGTAAAGGAAAATGAGCCGGAAAATTATGAGAAGATCAGATACGTGATGTTTCCTAAGGATTATATACGTTATCGCATGTGTGGTGAGGTCGGAACTGAAATGTCTGATGCTTCTAGTGGAGCCATTTTTGATACCAAAAAGAGACAGTGGGCCTGGGCACTTATTGAAAAACTAGGGCTTAGAAAGGAAATTTTTCCGGAAAGTCATGAGTCCTGTGATATTGCAGGAAAAGTATCTAAAGAATGTGCAGAGCAGACAGGACTGAAAGAGGGAACGCGGATTGCCTATGGCGGAGGCGACACTCTTATGATGGGAGTTGGAAATGGAATTATTGTCCCAGGCATTCTGGCATCCAATATAGGAACAGCCTGTCAGATATCGGGTGCATTTGACCGTCCGGTTTATGATTCACAGTTCCGTACGAACACATTCTGCCATGTAAAAGACAATCTGTGGCTTTTGATGGGAGCGCATTTGAGCGGAGGGGTGGCTTTAAAATGGCTGATGAATCAGATGCTTGAAATGAAATCCTATGATGATATGACTGCTTTAGCACAGAGCATTCCGGCAGGAAGTGAAGGACTGGTATTTCTTCCTTACTTAAGCGGGGAGAGAACCCCCTATAATGATCCAGATGCAAAAGGCATCTATTTTGGGATGACGCTTAGACATTCGAAAGCTCATATGATACGAAGTACTATGGAAGGTATTGTATTTGGTCTGCGAACATCGTTGGAGATTTTTAAAACGTTAGGCGTGGAGTATCATAAAATTATTGCATCAGGTGGTGGAGCCAGAAGTCGTCTGTTTCTTCAGATGCAGGCAGATATTTTGGATGGACAGATTTATACGAATGAGAATAATGAACAGGCCTGTGTAGGTGCAGCTATAACAGCGGCTGTGGCAGCAGGAGAGTATTCTGGATATGAAGAGGCCTGCCATCATTTTGTGCAGTTGAGTCAAGAAGTGGTCGAGCCTGATAGAGAAAATCAGAAATATTATGAGGAACAGTTCGCAATTTATCGGGAGCTGTATGGACACAATAAAGATTTATTCCATAGAAATGTGAAGGGATAAGATATGAAAATTTTTCAGAAAGGATTTAATTATTCCCAGGATGGTGATGGAAACCGTCTGGTATATCATCTGCAGGGTTGTAACATGAAATGTCCGTGGTGTGCAAATCCAGAAGGTATGAAAAAGGAAGGTGTAATCATAGCAGATGAAGAATGGCTGCTGGAATCTATTTGTCCTCACCATGCGATCAGTGGGAAAAAGATAGACAGAAATATTTGCAAAAGCTGCAGCGAAAAAGAATGTATTACAAAACACAGCACAAAAGGGATGTATCTTTCCTACGAAGAACAAACAGTAAAAGAAATTTTGGAAGAAGCAAAGAACAATGCGATGATGTTTTATGATGGGGGAGGAGTCACTTTTACAGGTGGAGAGGCGACTGTGCAGTTTGCGGAGCTGAAGGAAGCGTTGACCAGGCTGAAGAAAGCGGGAATACATACTGCTTTAGAGACAAACGGCGCTCATCCTAAGTTGGAGGAGTTGTTTCCTTATATTGATCAGCTTATTATGGACTGTAAGGTTTGTGATTCTACCAAACATAAGGAGTATACAGGGCTTTCTTGTGATATTGTGTTTGATAATATAAGGAAAGCGGCAAAATATCATCCTAATTTACATATAAGAGTACCATTGATCGGAGGGGTGAATGATAGTGCCGCAGATCAGGAGGCTTTTCTTTCTTTCTTCCAGCAGATCAAAGGAGATCATGTTACATTTGAAGTGTTGGCGTACCATGAATTTGGTAAGAAAAAGTGGGAAGAATGCGGCTGGGAATATAAGATGACAGAAAAGGCGAAAGTAGATGAGGAAAATCTGAAAAACTTCAGAAGGAAGATTGCAGAAGCGGGATGTACATATAAACGGACATAATATATGTGGAAAATGACAGAAAGGAGCGTTTAAAATGAAAATAGAGACAATACTGAATGCAGAAGAAATTACAAAGTTGGCGAAGAAGAGATTTCAGGAAGAGAGGGATACTGATCATCTGGAAGGCTGGTTTCTTGCTAAAGAAATTATGCGAGAATGTGATGAAAAATTTGGGGAAGAAGCAGATTGTATCCGAATTGCTAAAACTTTGGTAGAGGTGGCAAAAAGGATTCCCCTTTGGCTTAGCGATTATCATGTTTTTGCAGGGACGCAAGATGATGCGTTTGCCAGATCGTATGCTCTTATTAATCCTGCCTTTTCTGTAGATTCTTTTACTGGTTACTGCGATCCCGTTGCGGTTTTTGGGGACATTACTCCCATTGGGGATATTACGCAAGAAAGAATAGATGATCTGAAGCGGTATAATGAGAATACAGAATTTGCAAAAGCACTGTGCAGTGCCTATGACTTGGCAGGTGACAGTACAAGTGAGGCTATTTATTTTATCGAGCAGGTAACGGGTCATCTAATTCCGGATATGAGAGGCGTTTTAAAAGATGGAGTGGTCGGTCTGAAAGCGCAGATTAAAGAACATAGGGAAAAAGAGAAGGATTCAAAGAAAAAGACCTACTATGAGGCGATGGATATTTCTCTTAATGCGGTTCTTGTTATCGCTGAAAGATATGCAAAGCTGGCAGAGCAAAAAGCGAAAGAAACGGTAGGAAAAGATAGAGACCGATTTCAGCTAATGGCGGATACTTTGAGAAAAGTACCGGAAAATGGTGCCACGAATCTTTATGAGGCCATTCAATCCTTTCTTTTGATGTGGCAGGTAATGTGTCTGGAACAGACTCCGAATCCTTATGCTTTTTCTGTAGGAAATGCAGACAGAATTTTTGAAGTATATCGTAAAATAGAAGATACAGACCGAGATATGACAGCGGCATTATTGAAACATCTTCTTGTGTTTTACAATGTAGCAGACAGAAGCTGGGCAATATCTCAGAACCTAATTATTGGTGGAAAATCCAATACGGGCGAAGATATGACCAATCCAACTTCTTATGCACTTTTGGATGCTTATTATGATATGAATCTGCCGCAGCCAATTTTGTCTGTAAAGCTTCATAAAAATACGCCGAAGGAGTTGTATGAAAGTCTGGGACGCTTTTTGTTTACGCCAGGTTGTCTGACGCCGTCTTTCTTCAACGATGATTCGGTATTTGAAATCTTAAAAGATAAGAATCATGTGGAACCTTGTGATTTGGAGGATTATTCTGTGGCCGGATGCCAGGAACCACTGATTATGGGAAAGGATAATGGAAATACAACAAACAGCTGGCTCAATATGGCTAAGGTCCTTGAACTGTCTTTAAATGATGGAATTTCTACAATTTCCGGCAAAAAGTTCGGTAAGAGCCGAGAGGAATTTGGCTATCATACAGATAGAGAAGTGCTTGAAAATATTCGTGAGATTTTTTATAAGAACCTCCAGAACTATACAGATGAGATGGTAAAGTGTGCGAATGCAGCTTCAGAAGCAATCTCTATTCTTCAGGTCCCGTTTTTGTCAACTTTGATGGGAGGAATAGAAACAGGCGTTGATGTCAGAGATACAAAAGTACAAGGGACAAAGTACAATGGAAGTGGCTGTTTGATTCATGGATTGTCTGTTGTGGCAGACTCCTTTATTGCTATTGATACATTGCTCAGGGAACGCCCCCAGGATGCAGGAAGAATGCTGGAGGCACTTCGGAACAATTTTGAAAATGATCCAGAGCTGCATCAGTATCTTATGAAGGCAAAAAAATATGGCAATAATATCGGTATTGTAGATGATGAGGCAGCAGATATCGCTTCCAGAGCCAGTGATATGGTTACAGCAGAGAAGAACTATCTTGGCAATCCATTCCGTGCGGACTGGGCTTCTCCGTCTACTCATCTTTTATATGGCTACTGGGTAGGTGCAACTCCAGACGGAAGAAAAGCAAGGGAACAGCTGGGATATGGAATTGATCCGTTGTATGGTGAAGCTCATTCGGGCCTTGGATTCCGTGTAATGTCTAATATGAAACTTCCGTTTGAGAAGATGAATGGTGGCTGTGCGTCTCATCTGGGAATTAATCCTGGCTATTTCAAATCAGAAACTTTTGAAGAAAAAGGAATCGAGTTCCAGAAGAAGATTATGGAGCCTTTGTTTTATAATCCTATGAAAGAAGGCGTTTCACCGTTTTATCTTTATGTCAATGTAACAACACCTGAAATGCTGCGTAAAGTGTTGGCAGAACCAAAGAAGTACGCTCCGAGCGGGGTTTATATTATGAGAATTCATGGAACTTTTGTTAACTTTCTTGATTTATCTCCAGATATTCAGGAAGATATTATTAAGAGGTTAGATATGGAATCTACTCGTTTGTAGTGGTCATTCATAAAAGCGAAAGAATTAGTTTTATAGAAATCAGAAACAGGAAATGGTATATGGATAACGAAAATCTGTATCAAACAGTAAAAAATAAAATATGTGATGAAATATATGCAGGGCACTATAACGATGGAGATATGCTGCCATCGGAACGGGAGCTGGAGCGGATTTTGGAAGTCAGCCGTGTTACAGTGCGAAGATCTCTGCAAATGCTGGAAGAAGACGGTCTGATTGTGCGGGAAGTCGGAAGAGGGACAAAAGTGACTTTTCACAACAATGGAAATCCAGCAGAGTTGGATATGATTGTATTGGTGGCCCCAGCCAGAAATCCTTTCTTTTCGGAGTTTATTGGAAGATTTCAGGCTTATGCTGAGACAAGAGGAACCTTGGTACTTTATGTGGAAAAACCTCGCTCAGAAGGGCTGGAAAAAAGTCTTTACAGACTTTATAAAAGAGGACTTAGAAATGTGGTAGTCTGGCTGGAAGATCTGACGGTAGATGAGGAGAAACTTCAAAGACTGCGGGCAATAGGTATGAACCTTGTGTTCTTTGATTCGGACCGTGGACTTCCCTATGCAGATTGTGTGGCTCTTAATAATGATCAGGCAGTAGGAACCCTTTGCCGTACACTTAAAGACAGAGGGTATACGGAAATTACTTATGTGGGATGGGATATGACGGATATATACAGTATTCGGATGCGTGAAGAAGCCTGTCGTCTACACGGGGGGAAGCATTCTGCCATCTTAAGAATTCCTTGGAAGAAAGAAGAAGAAGGACGAAAGATTGTCAAAAATATTCTGGAACAAAGTGTGAGAGACGGAAAATCGACAGATACGGCGGTCATTTGTTGTGATCGGGAATGCGGTGTACTTGTTACAGAAATTGTGGCGGAAAATAATCTGGATCTTATAGTGGCTTCTGTGGATGAATTACCTTCGCCATCTTCTGGCGCGGTCATGTACCGCCAAGATATGAAAAAAACTGTAGAACAGATTTTTACCTGTCTGGAAGAACAATGCAGTCTTCAAAACAGTTGGAAAGCAGATATGTATTTGATGGAGGGACAGCTGGTAGGACAGATGTAAGAAATATTATTGTAGTAGTATAGAAAAAGAGGATGTCCGAATTTTGATTCGGCATCCTCTTTCCTATACGAGTTAAACCAAAATGAGAAAGTCTGGTTTGATTTGCAAGGATGGTGTGCAAAACTATAATTCTGCAATTGTTTTTTGTCCGTAAACAGAGTTCCAATCGTGATCAAAAGTATCTACAGCACTTATGATATGAGACATAGTTAATGTACCTGTCAGAATGGAAGGATCTAAAGTGGCAGTCTGTGCCCCTGCCAGAAAAGCACGATCTACCTGGCCGGCATTTTTAAAACTTGCTGCCAGAATTTCTGTTGGATAGTGATATAGTTGGATCATATCGGCCAGTGAAGAGATAACCTGATCGGGATTGATACCCATATTTTCCATGCGGTTAAAGTAAGGGGCAATACAGTCAGCGCCGGCTTCCATAGCAAGAAAACCTTGTTGGCTGCTGTATATGGCTGTTCCGGTGACACGGATGCCTTCTTTTTTTAAATGGCTAATAGCAGGAAGCCCTTCCATAGTGACTGGAATTTTGATAAATACATTTTTATCAATTTCTGTGAGAATTCGGTGCGCATCCTTTATCATACCTTCCGTATCACGAGCGGTTACCTGAATGTGAAGAGCAAGATCCATACCTATTAGGGAACGGATCTGACGCATGTGTTCGAAGAAATTCACTTTTCCTTCCCTTTTGACGATGGATGGATTAGATGTCACTCCTGCAATGGGAAAAATATTAAGGCAGGATTGAATGTTTTTGAGATTGGCGGTGTCTAACAGATATTTCATAGTAACCTCCTGATTTGTAATTTTTTAGTATGATTTTTATGCAATAGATACACGGATTCCCTGGCTTAAAAGAAAGTCCTGTTCCTCTTTTGGAAGACCATCATCAGTGATGACTTCGTAAACATCCTTAAGAGGAAGAAAGGATACAGCACCTGGATGAGAAAATTTCCCTGAATCAGTTAGGATATATACATGGTCCGCGCATTCCGTCATGGCAGATAGTGTATCAGATCGAGCTAAATCATCACCAGTGAATCCAAAATCACGGGAGTAACCATCGGTTCCGGCGAAAAGCTTGTCAACATGGAAGGAGGCGGCTGAATTTTTTGTAAGCAATCCTACCAGAGATTGACTGTGAGGCTGTAGTGTGCCGCCCAGCAATACTAATTCAATATTGGGATATCCTTTGACATAATCTGCGAGAAAAACAGAATTTGTAATAATGGTTATGTTTTTCTTTGTTTTTGCCAGTTGTTCAGCGAATAGTGCACAAGTGGATCCTGATTCGATCATCAGCATTTCGCCATCCTGAATACAATCAGCAGCAAGCCGGGCAATCTTTTGCTTTTGTGCAATGTGAAATGCGATTCGGTAGTGGATATCTCCTGCATCATTTGGAAGGGCATATCCTCGTTCACGTTTCAGCATCCCTTTTTCTGACAGATATTCCAGATCTTTTCGAATAGTTACTTGGGAGGTGTTTAAGACGTCTGCAAGCAAAGAAACCTCCGTTTTTCCGTGTTCTGCAATATATTCAAGAAGTGCAGTATGACGTTCTTTCATAAGCATTACCTCCTGTATTCGGGAATTTCGGTTAATTATATCGTAACACTATAAATTATGTATGTCAAGAAGATGAGTTTCGTACGAAAGAAAATATATTTCGTAAGTTTACAATTTCTCATTACTATGGTATACTGAAACAAGAAAATAAGGGAAAAGGAGGCGGATCATGGGAGATTACTATCTGGCTGTAGATATTGGCGCATCCAGTGGGCGGCATATCCTGGGCAGTCTCCGGGATGGACGTCTGATTTTAGAGGAAATTTATCGCTTTGATAATGGAATGGTTAAGAGAAATGGCCATCTATGCTGGGATTATGATAAGCTGTTTGGACATATAAAGGAAGGAATAAAACGATGTGCCCAAATAGGGAAAATCCCCAAAAGTATGGGGATAGATACATGGGGAGTAGACTATGTTCTTCTTGATAAAAATGATACAGTTATCGGAGAAACATACGGATATCGTGACAGGCGTACAGATGGAATGGATGAAGAAGTGGACAAAATTATCCCGGAGAAAGAATTGTACGGAAGAACAGGGATTGAGAAGATGGCATTTAATACGCTCTATCAACTGATTGCTTTAAAAAAAGAGCATCCTGAAGAACTGGATCAAGCAAAAACGCTTTTATTTGTTCCAGATTATTTTCATTTTCTTCTGACAGGAAAGAAGGTAAATGAGTATACAGAAGCAACGACTTCGCAGTTGATGAATGCAGCGGATAAATGCTGGGATGAAGAACTTCTTTCCCGTTTGGGGATTCCTGGGGATATTTTTCAAAGAATTGCGATGCCTGGTGAGAGTCTGGGGAATATAAAAAAAGAGTTGGCAGAAGAATTTGGGTTTAATATGGAAGTTGTTCTCCCGTGTACACATGATACAGCGTCAGCAATTCTGGCAATACCGTCCAACGATGATGATTATGTTTTTATTAGTTCTGGTACATGGTCTTTGCTTGGAATAGAGCGGGGTGAACCGGATTGTTCCGAAGTCAGCAGACAGAATCATTTTACCAACGAGGGTGGATTTGATTCCAGGATATGTTATCACAGAAATATCATGGGGCTTTGGATGATTCAGTCAGTGCGTCATGAATTGGGAGATGCGTTTAGTTTTTCGCAGATTTGTGAGGAAGCAGAGAAAGAAAAAGGCTTCCCCTCTCAAATCGATGTGACAGCCCAATGTTTTATGGCTCCAGACAATATGACAGAAGCCATACAGGAATACTGCAGGCAAACAGGTCAGAAAGTGCCCAAAACTTTAGGAGAGATAGCTTCCTGTATTTATGCGGGTTTGGCCAGGTGTTATGCGGATACTATACGCGGAATTGAGAAGTCTACCGGAAGAACGTACAAAAGAATTCACATTGTAGGAGGAGGAGGAAATGCCGGTTATTTGAATCAGTTGACCGCTGAAGCAACAGGCAAGGAAGTTCATGTGGGGCCAACGGAGGGAACTGCCCTTGGAAATATTGCGGCACAGATGATAAGATCTGGAGAGTTTTCGGATAAAACAGAAGCAAGAAATACGATTTATCGTTCATTTGATATTAAGACTTACGGTTAATTCAATTATTCAGTAATGGGATCCTGATTTAGTGAGGTACAGCTGAATAGTTATAATAAAAATAAAAAGGAGAGATGAAAATGCAATACGGAATTTACTATGCGTACTGGGAAAAAGAATGGGCAGCTGATTACAAAAAATATGTGGAAAAAGTAGCCAGGCTGGGATTTGATATTCTGGAAGTGGGTGCTGCGCCGTTGCCAGATTATACAGAGCAGGAAATTAGTGAGCTGAAAAAGTGTACAGAAGATAATGGGATTGTACTGACAGCCGGATATGGACCAACATATGAGCATAATATCGGGGCTGCAGAAATCGAAGTTCGGACAGGAGCAATGGAATGGTATAAGAGGCTGTTTGAGGTAATGGCAAAACTGAATATCCACAAGATCGGCGGAGCTCTTTACTCCTATTGGCCGGTAGATTTTTCAACGGCTAATAAAGAAGAGGATTGGAAGCGGAGTGTAGAGGGAATGCGTCTTCTTGCCAAAGAAGCAGAACAGTATGATATTATGCTGGGAATGGAGGTTCTCAATCGCTTTGAAAGCCATATTTTGAACACGGCTAAGGAAGGCGTGAAATTTGTAAAAGAAATCGGAATGGATAATGTAAAAGTAATGCTGGATACGTTCCATATGAATATTGAAGAAGTAAGTATGGGTGCAGCAATTCGTGAGGCGGGAAGTCTTCTTGGTCATTTCCATACCGGTGAGTGCAATCGTATGGTTCCAGGAAAGGGACGTATGCCTTGGAGAGAGATTGGAGAGGCACTCCGGGATATTCATTATGATGGGACAGTTGTGATGGAACCTTTTGTGCGTATGGGAGGTCAAGTAGGATCAGATATTAAGGTATGGAGAGATATCAGTAATGGGGCTTCAGAAGAACAGCTTGATAGAGATGCGGCAGATGCAGTTACTTTTGAGAGATATATGTTTGAAGGCTAGAAATGTATTGACAAAACCCCTGTTATAATTTATTCTGTAAATAGGTTTTATAAAAGAACTTTATATAACGAAACAGGGGGAGAGGAGTGGGTAAAATGGAGCAGATAAATCCCGCACTGGTTCCCCAGAGAAAATTGAATAATCAGATGGTGATTCCAGGAATAGGAATGGGGACTTTCGGTAATGACCGATATACATCAAAACAAGTAGCTGATGCCGTGTATGGAGCGATAAAGGTGGGTTATAGATTATTTGACTGTGCCGCTGCATATGGAAATGAGGCAGAAATAGGAGCGGTTTTTGCAAAAGCTTTTGCGGACGGGATTGTCCAGAGGCAGGAGTTAACCATTATGACGAAGGTGTGGAATGACATGCACGGGGAGGGAGATGTCCTGGTAGCGTGTGCCAAGAGCCTTCGGGATCTTCGATTGGATTATTTAGACATTTATATGGTACACTGGCCGTTCCCCAATTACCATGCTCCGGGAGCCAAGCTGCATGGAAGGAACCCGGATGCTGTTCCCTTTTCCAAGGAAGAATACATGTCAGTGTGGAGGCAAATGGAGCGACTGGTAGACTTGGGACTGGTAAAAGGAATTGGGATGTCTAATATGACAATCACTAAACTGGAGCAGGTTTTGCCTCTCTGCAGGATAAAACCAGCCGTTTTGGAAGTAGAGATGAACCCTACTTTTCAGCAGCCTAAACTCTTCCGCTATTGTATGGACCACGACATCCTTCCAGTTGCATACAGCCCTATGGGTTCCCCTTGCCGTCCGGTAAGAGATACGGAACCGGGGGATGTTGTTACTTTTGAAATGCCGGAATTGAAGGAAATCGCTAAAAAGCATAACTGCCATCCGGCAGAGATCTGTGTAAAATGGGCAGTACAAAGGGGGCATATTCCAATCCCATTTTCGATTTATGAAAAGGAATATGTTGGAAATTTAAAATGTACGACAGAAGATTTTCTTACAGAGGATGAAATGGACATATTGTCCAAGGCAGACCGTAATTTTCGGCTGATTAAAGGGAAAGTATTTTTGTGGGAAGGGGCAAAAGACTGGCGAGATATCTGGGACAGAGAGGATGAATAAACCCTTCTTTTTGGAAAATAAGCGGAACATCAGATGATTTTCAAAGAAAAGAGGAGGAAAAGTGATGCAGTATTTATTGGGAACAGACATTGGTACATCAGGAACAAAAACTATTTTGATGGATACGAATGGAAAACTGATTTCACAGGATCTGGAGGAGTATGATGTATTAACTCCAAAGCCGTTGTGGGCAGAGCAGTGGCCGGATGTGTGGTATGAGGCTACAAAAGAGTCCATTCGCCGTACAGTAGAAGAGGCTGCAAAGCAGGGCGTAAAGAAAGAAGATATCAAAGGCATTGCTATCAGCGGTTTGTATGGCGGATCAGGCATTCCACTGGATGAAGAGATGAAACCAGTTCGTCCCTGTATGATATGGATGGATAGACGTGCTAAAGATGAAACAGAATGGGTTCTGGAACATATCGGGGAAGAAAAACTTCTTGAAATTACACATAATGGAGCAGATCCATATTATGGTTATACAAAAATATTGTGGATGAAAAATCATGAGCCAGAAAATTGGGCACGTACAAAACTATTCCTTCCTCCTAATGATTATGTGATTTATAAAATGACTGGGGAAGTTGCAATTGATTATTCTTCTGCTGGAAATATCGGTGGTATTTTTGATATGAATACTCGTACCTGGTCAGATGAGCTTCTTGATGCTATGGGCATTCCGAAGTCTATGATGCCACAGAGAATCGTTGAATCTACAGACATTGTGGGAGGTCTGACAGCAGAGATTGCTGAAGAACTGGGATTATGTGAAGGAATGCCGGTGATAGCCAGCGGAATTGACTGCGGTGCAGCAAATATCGGACTTGGAGTATTTGAATCGGGTGTTTATGCAGCTGCTATTGGAACATCTATGTGTGCAGCTTTAATTTCAGATAAGCCAGTAAAAGGAAAAGGTTTGATTATATGGCCATATCTCTATGACGCAAAAAATTTATCCTACTATTTTGCAGGAGGAAATACAGCAGGTGCAATCGTAAAATGGTTCCGCAATACCTTGTGTCAGTGGGAAATTGAAAATCAGAAGAACGGCGGGCCAAGTGTATATGATGTGCTGAATGGACAGGCAGAAAAAATTCCGGCAGGAAGCGAAGGACTGGTAGTACTTCCGTATTTCATGGGAGAGAGAAGCCCGGTATGGGATTCTGATGCAAAAGGAACTATTGTTGGATTGTCACTTACACATACAAAAGGCCATCTATACCGCGCTTTTCTTGAGGCAGTGGCATACTGTCTGCGGGATGCTATGGAAGCAACAGGTGAAGACTTAGGAGAATACATTCTGATTGCAGGAGGCGTAACGAAATCAAAAGTATGGCGCCAAATTTTTGCTGATGTAACAGGATATCCGGTTGTATGTCCTATTTACGATGTAGAGGCAAATATGGGAGATATTATGCTGGCTGGAATCGGAACAGGAATTCTTACATACGAAGAAGTAAAGAAATGGCAGGTTTTGGACAAAAAAATCATGCCTAATGAAGAAAATCATAAAAAATATAACGAATACTTCCGTCTTTACAAAAATATTTACAATCACTTGAAAGAAGATATGAAAGATCTTACAAAGGCAGAAGAGAAATAAGTGCAGATTGGGACGTAACATTTTTTAAAAGTGTTACGTCCTAATTTGCATTTAGCCCTGGGTTTTTTTGCAAAAGTGTTAAAAAAACAACATAAAACAACATATAAAATATTTGATTTGCGAGGGATTATGTGATATTATCAAATCAGAACATACAAAAAACAAAAAAGGAGGCGATAATGGTGCAAAGTGAAATGGATATAAAAAGAGAGATGTGCGAAATCGGAAAAAGGGTGTACAATCGTGGCATGGTTGCGGCTAATGACGGTAATTTTTCTGTGAAATTGAGTGATAATGAGTTCCTGTGCACACCTACAGGGGTGAGCAAGGGCTTTATGACGCCGGAGTACATTTGCAAGGTAGATGCAAAAGGAAATGTGCTGGAGGCAAATGGAGATTTCCGTCCCTCTTCTGAAATCAAAATGCATATGAGAGTTTATGAGGAGAGAGAGGACGTGAAAGCGGTAGTGCATGCACATCCGATGTATGCGACAACTTTTGCTGTGTGTGGTATGCCGTTGAAAAAGCCGATTATGCCGGAAGCGGTGCTGGGTCTTGGTGAAGTGCCTTTAGCAAAATATGGTACACCATCTACTATGGAAATTCCGGATGCAGTATCAGAATATCTTCCCTATTACGATGCAGTACTTTTGGAAAATCATGGCGCTTTAACTTATGGGGACAGCCTTCTTGGTGCATATCATAAAATGGAATCTTTGGAATTTTATGCAAGACTTCTATATCAGTCCATGATGCTGGGAGGACCAAAGGTGCTGGATAAAGAGCAGGTAAAAAGGCTTTATGGAATGCGTAAACAGTATGGATTGACGGGAAGGCATCCGGCAGATTGGATGGAATTAGATTAATTTGTGAATAAAAGAATAAAATTAAGAGGAATCAAATGCTGGCGATAGAGAGACGAAATGATATACTGGAGAGGCTTCAGGAAGAAAAAAGAGTCGTAGTCAGTGAATTGAGCACTGCTTATAATGTATCTGAAGAAACGATACGCCGTGATTTGGAAAAATTGGAAAATGACGGGCTTGTAGTAAAAAGTTACGGAGGAGCTGTTCTGAAGGAGCAAAGTTTCTTTGACCTTCCCTTCAACATTCGAAAGAAACAAAGAGTGGCAGAGAAGCAAAAAATTGCAAGGTTAATTGCTGATATGGTAAGAGATGGCGAAGCAATTATGCTGGATGCAAGTTCCACGGATGTATATATTGCCCGTGCACTGAAAGAGAAGAAAAAACTGACAGTCATTACAAATTCTGTAGAAGTAATCGTGGAGCTTTTTGATGTTCCAGAGTGGACTGTCATTTCCACAGGCGGCGTTTCCAGAGAAAAATCTTTTGCCCTTGTAGGTCCTCGAACGGATGAGATAATCTCTTCTTATCATGTGGACAAGGCAATTATTTCCTGTAAGGGAGTAGATTTGGAAAACGGATTTACCGATTCCGATGAGCAGGATGCTAACAGTAAGCGTAAGATGCTCTATTCTGCGAAGGAGCGGATCCTGGCTGTTGATCACAGCAAGCTTGGCAATACGGCTTTTACAAAAGTAGCAGAGTGGGCCGATATTACAAAATTTGTAACTGACAAGAAGCCGGAAGAAAAATGGCTTCAAAAATTAAAAAAGCATAGGATAGACTGTGTCTTTCCAAATAAATAATGAAAGAAAAAGGAGAAGAAAAAATGCCATTAGTAACATCTGAAAAAATGCTGACAGACGCTAGAGAGGGCGGATATGCCGTTGGAGCGTTCAATGTAGAAAACATGGAAATGGTAAAAGCAGTTATTGCAGCAGCAGAGGAATTGAAAGCACCGGTTATGCTGCAGACAACCCCATCAACAGTAAAATACGGTACACTGGAGACATACTTTGCAATGGTAGCAGCAGAGGCGAAGAAAGCATCTGTTCCGGTGTGTCTGCACCTGGATCATGGCAGCAGCTTTGAACTGGCTGTACAGGCTATTAAAGCAGGATATACGTCTGTTATGATTGACGGTTCTCATGAGGATTTTGAGCACAATGTAGAGCTTACAAAAAAGGTTGTAGACGTGGCAAAAGCATGTGGTATTCCAGTAGAGGCAGAACTTGGAAAAGTAGGTGGAAAGGAAGATGATCTGGAGGCGGAACAGGATGGAAATACAGATCCGCAGGAAGCAAAAGAATTCGTAGAGCGTACAGGAGTATCCTCTCTTGCAATTGCTATTGGAACTGCGCATGGATTTTACGCAGGAACTCCTGTGCTGGATAAAGAAAGAGTATCCGAAGTAAAAGAATTGGTTTCTGTACCGCTTGTACTTCATGGGGCTTCTGGACTTAGTGACGAGGATGTAAAGGAATGCGTCAGACGAGGAATGTGTAAAGTGAATTTTGCAACAGAACTCCGTGTGGCATATACAGATGCAGGAAAGAAGCTGCTTCAGGAAAAACCGGAAACATTTGATCCTAAAAAACTTGGAACAGTAGGAATGGAAGCAGTAAAGGAACTTGTGAAAGAGCGTATGTGCGTATGCGGATGTAACGGCAAAGCATAGAAGGAAAGAATGAGTGGTGCTATGGGACAGTATTTATTAGGAATTGATATCGGAACAAGTGCCTGTAAAATTGCAATATTCGACCAAGAAGGTCAGGTGAAGGCAAGTACAAGCGGCGCTTATAATGTCTATTATCCCCATCCAGGATGGGCGGAACAGAACCCGGATGAATGGTGGAAAGCTGTGTCATCTGCTATAAAAGCAGCATTAGAGAAAGGAAAAGTAAACCCGTCAGAAATTGCAGGAATTGGAATCGACGGACAGAGCTGGTCAGCAATCCCAATTGACAAAGAAGGAAATGTTCTTACCAATACGCCTATTTGGATGGATACAAGAGCAGCAGATATATGTGAGAAAGTTGGAAAACAAGTAGGTGAAGACCGGATTTTTGAAGTGTGCGGTAATCCATTTAAGCCATCCTACACGACTCCTAAAATTCTCTGGTATAAAGAAAACCTTCCGGAGGTTTACAAACATACATACAAAGTACTTCAATCCAACAGCTTCATTGGTTTTCGTTTGACAGGAAAAGTAAGCCAGGAGTTGACGCAAGGGTATGGACTCCATTGTTTTCGAATGAGAACTGGAGAATGGGATAATGATATGTGCCGGGAATTGGGGGTAGATCCATCTTTTCTGCCGGACATTTATGCCAGCCATGATGTTATAGGAACAGTTACGGAAAAAGCGGCCCGGGAATGTGGACTGGTAGCGGGAATCCCTGTTGTGGCAGGAGCATTGGACGCGGCTTGCGGAACGCTGGGAGCAGGTGTAATCCATCCAGGAGAAACTCAGGAGCAAGGCGGTCAGGCTGGCGGAATGAGCATCTGTATTGATACATACAAAGCAGATGAAAGATTAATTCTTAGCTATCATGCTGCACCGAATCAGTGGATCCTTCAGGGAGGGACAGTCGGTGGAGGCGGCGTTATGCGCTGGATGGAACAGGAGTTTGCAGACTACGAAAGGTTGATCGGAAAAGAAACGGGGAAAAGCTCTCTGGAGCTTTTTAATGAAATAGCTGGTAAAGTTCCGGCGGGAAGTGACGGAATGGTATTCCTTCCGTATATGTCAGGAGAACGCTCTCCGATCTGGGATCCATATGCAAAAGGGGTTTTCTATGGATTGGATTTCAGCAAGACAAAGGGCCATTTTGTGAGAGCAGCAATGGAGGGCGTTGCTTTTTCGCTGCGTCATAATCTGGAAACAGCCAAGGAAGCAGGCGCTGTGGCAAGTGAGCTTCGAGCGATGGGAGGTTCTGCAAATTCCCTTCTATGGACACAAATAAAAGCGGATGTGACAGGAAAAGAAATAATCGTGCCGTCCTCTGATACAGCAACTACACTGGGAGCCGTTATTCTGGCAGGTGTGGGAGTAGGTATGTACAAAGATTTTGAAGAGGCTGTGAAAAAGACAGTTGTGATTAAGAGACATCATACGCCTAATCCAGAAGTGAAAGAGGTGTATGACAAGAACTACAGACTTTATCTGGAGTTATACGAAGATTTGAAAGAAACAATGAAAAGAAAGGGTGAAGAATAACATGAAAGCTGCTGTTGTATGCGCAAATGAAGATGTACGTTATATGGATTATGAGGAACCTCAGGTTATGCCGGGAACCGTAAAGATTAAAGTAAAGGCTTCTGGTATATGTGGATCTGATATTCCCCGCGTGCTTCACAATGGCGTGCATTTTTATCCTATTGTATTAGGTCATGAGTTTGCAGGAGATGTGGTAGAAGTAGGAGAAGGAGTAACAAAAGTAAAAGTAGGTGACAGAGTTTCAGGGGCGCCGCTTTTACCATGTATGAAATGCGATGATTGTCAGAATGGAAACTTTTCCCTTTGCAAACATTACAGTTTTATTGGTTCCAGACAACAGGGAAGCAATGCAGATTATGTTGTTATTCCAGAGCAAAATGCAGTGGTATTTGATAAATCTATTTCTTATGAGCAGGGAGCTATGTTTGAACCATCTACTGTTGCGCTGCATGGAGTAATTCAAAACAACTATAAAGGTGGAGAATATGTAGCGGTTTTAGGAGGAGGAACCATTGGAATGTTCACAATGCAGTGGACAAAAATATTTGGCTCCAAAAAAGTAGTTGTATTTGATATCAGCGATGAGAGATTAGAGCTTGCGAAACGTCTTGGCGCTGATGATGTGATCAATACAACAGAAGAGGATTTCATGGATAAAGCAATGGCTATTACAGGCGGTAAAGGTTATGGTTTTGTCTTTGAGACAGCTGGCCAAGTTCCAACTCTTAAAATGGCGTTTGATGTTGCAGCAAATAAGGCAAATGTATGCTGCATTGGAACACCTCATAAAGAAATTACTTTTACACCGGCATTGTGGGAAAAAATGAATCGAAAAGAGTTCTATCTGACAGGATCCTGGATGTCTTACAGCTCACCGTTCCCGGGAAAAGAATGGGAGCTTACCGCCCATTATTTTGCAACAGGACAGTTGAAATTTGATCCTGGATTTATCTTCAAAAAAATGCCAATGAGTCAGGCACAGGAAGCATTCCAGATGTATAAGACACCAGGGCTTGTACAAGGTAAGATTCTGCTTATGAATGAAGATTAGGAGGAAACCATGATTCTGACAGTTACGCTGAATGCGGCAATCGATAAACGATATGTAGTGGAAGAATTTCGTGTAGGAGAAGTGAATCGAATGAAAGAATGTGCCTACACGCCGGGCGGGAAAGGACTGAATGTATCCAAGCCATCAGCCATTGCAGGTGCAGAAGTAGTGGCAACCGGATTTGTGGGAGGTCATGCAGGGAAATACATTGAGGAGTCTTTAAAGGATTTTCATATTAAAAGTGCATTTTATCATCTTGCAGAGGAGAGCCGTTCCTGCATCAATATCTGGGATGAAAAAAATAAAGTTCAGACAGAATTTTTGGAACCTGGATTTACAGTGAAGGAAGAAGAATTTCAGGGCTTTGTGGAAAAATTTTCAGAGCTTGTAAAAAAAGCAGATGTAGTGGCAATGTCTGGTAGTGTACCCCGGGGGTTAGATGAAAAGGCATATCCAATCTTGATTGATACGGTAAAAAAAGCAGGGAAAAAGGTCATTCTTGATACAAGCGGCAAGCTGCTGGAAGAAGGAATTAAAGCGTGCCCCACAATGATTAAGCCCAATATTGATGAGATCCGTATGCTGACAAATAAGCCCTGTAATGATATGCAGGAGATGATACAGGCAGCAAAGGAAATACATGAAAGAGGTATAGAAGTTGTTGTCGTTTCACTGGGAAGCGACGGTTCCCTATGCGTATGTGATGAGGGGGTTTTCCGGGCAGTTGTGCCAAAGATTAATGCAGTAAATACAGTCGGATGTGGTGATTCCATGATAGCAGGTTTTGCTCTTGGATTTGAAGCAGGTCAGACACCTGTAGAAGCACTTAAAAAGGCAAGCGCCATATCGGCAGCAGCAGCGATGAGAGAAGAGACAGGATACTTTGTGCCAGAAGATATGGAGAAGATTTATCCGCAGATTACCATAGAAAAAATCGGATAACGTCAGGGAAAGATATAAAGAGGGAACAGCATGATTAAAGGTGTAATATTCGATATGGACGGAACCATGTTTGACACGGAACGTCTCTCAGCAGTTTGTTGGAAGAAAGCGGGGGAAAGGCTTCATCTGGATATACAAGATGAGTTGATGGATAAGATTCAGGGAAGAAATCCGGCGGCTATCAGAAAAGTTTTTATGGATAGATTCGGAGAGGATTTGGATTATGACGGGGCCCGAAGAGTAAAGCATGAATATTTTGAGGAAATGACAAAAGAAGGGATCCCGGTGAAAAAAGGTTTAGTGGATCTGTTGAAATATTTGAAGGGAAAAAATATTCCGGCAGTTGTCGCCACGTCTACAGAGCGTGTGAGAGCGGAAGCAATTATTAAACGAGCCGGAGTGTATGAATATTTCACAGACTTTGTTTATGGGGATTTGATTCAGGCGAGCAAACCAAAACCGGATATCTTCCTGGAAGCGGCTGCAAAGATAGGACAAAATCCGAAGGAATGTATTGTTCTTGAGGATAGCACAGTAGGGCTTCAGGCTGCTATGGCGGCAGAGTGCTATGCTATATATATTCCCGATATTGCTAAAGTGTCGGATGAAATCCGGAATAAAGTAACAGCAACGCTGGATGATCTTTCCCAGGTGATTGAATGGATTAGAGAGAAGGACGTTCATGCGGATTGAGAATCTGATGCTATTTCACGGTTTGTCCGAGGAAGAGACAAAAAAGAGTATAGTCTGTTCTAATGCCAAGGTAGAGACCTATGCCCAGAATACTTATATTTTCAGACAAGAAGACCAGCCGTCCAGATTATATTTTATTTTGTCGGGCACAGTGCTTTTGGGACAGGTCAATGCTCTGGGAAGACAGAATTTTATAGAATATCTTGGGGAAGGACAGGGATTTGGCGAGATTGATCTTTTTCTGGAACATGATGTTTATGACTATTTTGCTGTAACAAAGACAGAGGTAAAGCTGCTAAGTGTGTCCAGACATTTCTTTTATGGGACCTGTGGAAAGAATTGTGTACATCATAGCAGAATTATCTTTAATATGCTCCGAATATTTGCAGGAGAAGCAGATAAAAATTTAAGAAAAATATATCTTTTGACAAGCGGAAATTTAAGACAGAGGATTGCCGGATATCTTCTGGAAAAAAGCGAGGGAAGAGCGGAAGTTGTAACATCAATGAAAAGAGAGGAACTTGCCGTTTATCTTAATACGACAAGGCCCTCTCTTTCCAGAGAATTATCCTGGATGCAGGAAAACGGCATAATAGAACGAAATGGCCGTCAGAGCATCCGAATTCTTTCTTTTGAAATGCTGCAAAAAATAATGGAAGGGGAGGAGTAGAAAACTACTCCTCCTCTGCAAATACTTCTTTGCCCATGCCGCAGATAGGACATACCCAATCTTCCGGGAGATCTTCAAATGCAGTACCAGCAGCGATTCCGTTATCTGGATCACCTACTTCTGGGTCATATACATATCCACATGGTTCACAAACATATTTTTTCATTGTTTTTTCCTCCTTTAACAGCATCATTGTATGCTGATTTTTTATGCTCTTTTTTATTATAAATTATTCGGCAGATTTTTTCCATAATCCATGCAAGTTACAGTATTCATATGCTGCAACAAATTCATCACCTTCAGCCAGAATGAAAGAAGCAGATGGTGCGTCACCGGGATTCAGCGCACGGAACTGTCCGCCTAATCGGGTTTCAATATAAATTCCGGCGATATAGTGTTCTTCCATCATGGGGTGCGGAACAGAACCAACGGTAACATCTATTTTATTCCCATTTATTGTTACACAAGGAACATGCTTTTCTGTAGCTGCGTCAGTAGTGTTAGCATTTAGTTTGTCAAGGTCAGGGGTTGAATCCTGATTGGCGAAAGTAATAAAATTTTGAAAAATATTATTTGTTTTTTTGTCTTTATAAAATTCAGCCATGATAAATCCTCCTTTTATGTCAGTTCTGATGTATTCATTATTTGCTATGTTTATATCATAGTGCAATACATAAAATATTTCCGTAACAAATGTTACAAAACAGTATTTTTCCTAAAATAGTATTGGAATATGCATCTATGCTCAAGGCAAAGCCCTGTTGAGTATATTTATTCTATATGATGATGCTATGCTTGAAATCTGTTCTCATTTGTGACAAAATATTTTCATGGGCGAAATGTATAAACCAAGAAATATAAGAATAGGAGTGATAAAAATGACAAAAATAGATATCATATCAGGATTCCTGGGAGCAGGAAAGACGACACTGATTCAAAAACTTTTGAAAGAAGCTTTTTTGGGAGAACAGGTGGTGTTGATAGAAAATGAATTTGGAGAGATTGGTATTGATGGAGGATTTCTGAAAGAAGCGGGGATTGAGATCCGGGAAATGAATTCCGGATGTATCTGCTGCTCTCTGGTAGGAGATTTTGGTGCTTCTTTAAGAGAAGTGATTGATAAGTATCATCCAGATCGTATTCTGATTGAACCATCTGGTGTAGGAAAACTATCCGATGTGAAACGAGCAGTAGAAGGGGTAAAGGAAGAGGCAGATATTGTTCTGAACAGTGCAACTACAGTAGTGGATGTGAAGAAGTGTAAAATGTATCTGAAAAACTTTGGGGAATTTTATCGTAATCAGATAGAGTCAGCCGGAGCTATCATATTAAGCAGAACAGATGTTGCAGATAATGAAAAAGTAGAACAGGCCGCTTTGCTTTTAAGAACAATGAACAGCGAAGCACCGATTATTACAACACCAGCAGATAAAATGGATGGAAAGAAGTTGTTTGAGATTATGGAACAACACGCACCCTCCCTTGAAAAAGAAATGCTGGAAGAAAGCGTATGTGAAGTATGCGGATGCCATCATCTTCCTGGACACGAACATGAGCACCATCATGAACACGAACATGAGCACCATCATGAACACGAACATGAGCACCATCATGAACACGAGCATGAACATCATCATGAACACGGGCATCATCACGATCATGGACATCATCATCACCATGCAGACGAGGTGTTTGGCAGCTGGGGAATGGAGACGGTGAAAAAGTTCAATGAAAATGATTTAAAAGTAAAATTAGAAGCGCTTGCAAATGAGGATACCTATGGAATGGTTCTTCGGGCGAAAGGAATGGTTGAAGGTGACCGGGGAGAATGGATTTATTTTGATATGGTACCAGGTGAAATTGAGATCCGTCATGGAAAGCCGGATTATACCGGAAGAATTTGTGTCATTGGATCAAAGCTGAAAGAAAAGGCGCTTGGTGAGTTATTCCGTTTGTAATTGAGAAGAAAGAAAAGTGCAGGTGAGAAAAAATGCAGATGGTAGATAATGCCAGAGTGGTGGTATATTTGATGACTGGTTTTCTGGAAAGTGGGAAAACACAGTTTTTGAGATACACTTTGGGACAGGAGTATTTTGAGATTGATGGAAACACAGTTTTGATTTTGTGTGAAGAAGGCGAAGAAGAATATGGAGAAGATTTGCTGAAGCGGTCTCGTACTACATTATTGACAGTTGAAGATCCAGAAGATATTACGCTGGAATGGTTAGAAGAGGTAGATAAAAAGTATAAACCTGAAAGGGTTATTTTTGAATGTAATGGAATGTATCCAGTCAGTAAGATGGAAGCGCTGGATGTTCCGAAAGGCTGGGGACTTGTCCAGAAGCTGACAATGGTAGACGCGTCTACTTTCAATACTTATATTGCTAATATGAAACCGCTTTTTATGGATATGGTAAAAAATGCGGAACTTGTTTTGTTTAACCGGTGTACGAAAGATATGCCGCTTGCTTCTTATCGAAGGAATGTGAAGGTTGTAAATCAGAGCGCACAGATTATTTTCGAGGATGAAGAAGGGGAGATTGATAATATTTTTGAAGATTCCATGCCGTATGATATGGATGCGCCGGTAGTACAGATTGAGGATATAGATTACGGGATCTGGTATGTGGATATGATGGATCATCCAGAGAGATACCTGAATAAAACAGTAGAATATAAGGCTAAGGTACTTAAACCCAGAGGATTTTCTGCAAAAGAATTTGTAGCAGGAAGAATGGCAATGACATGCTGCGCAGATGATACTACTTTTCTTGGTTATATCTGCCGGAGTGCATATGCATCGAAACTTGCCCCCGGACAGTGGGTAAAGGTGAGAGGGACAGTGGGCTATGAGTATACAAAAGCTTATCGCAGGAAGGGGCCGGTTATAAAAGCGGAATTTGTCGAAGCATCTGAGGCTCCGGAAGATGAAATGGTCTATTTTAATTAAACCGAAAGGAATTACAAAAATGAATGCAATACCTGATATCAATACAGTAATTGGAATCCTGATTCCATTTGCCGGTACTACGCTGGGAGCTGCCTGCGTATTTTTGATGAGAGATACCATTCGTCCTTTTGTACAAAAGGGGCTGCTGGGATTTGCCTCTGGAGTTATGGTAGCTGCTTCTGTATGGTCGCTTCTCATTCCAGCTATGGATATGACAGAATATATGGGGAAACTGGCCTTTTTACCAGCTGCTGTGGGTTTTGCTGTTGGAATGGGATTTCTGCTTTTACTTGATAAAGTTGTTCCTCATCAGCATATGGATCATGATGAACCGGAAGGGATTCAAAAAGGTTGGCGACGTTCTACCATGCTTGTTATGGCGGTAACACTTCATAACATTCCGGAAGGAATGGCTGTTGGAGTGGTATTCGCTGGAATGCTTGCAAAGAATACGCAGATTACGCTGATGGGAGCATTTGCACTGTCGCTTGGAATTGCCATACAGAATTTCCCGGAAGGAGCGATTATTTCTATGCCGCTGAAAAGCGAGGATGGTCTTGGCCGGGGAAAGGCTTTTCTATATGGAATGCTGTCAGGAATCGTTGAACCAGTGGCGGCACTGATTACCATACTACTATCAAAATTCTTTGTTCCAGTGCTTCCTTATCTTCTTGCCTTTGCAGCAGGTGCCATGCTTTATGTGGTGGTGGAGGAACTGATCCCTGAAGCAAGTGAGGGGGAACACAGTAATATTGGAACAATTGGTTTTGCTGCTGGATTTATATTGATGATGATATTGGATGTAGCACTTGGATAATAGCTATGCACAGGGGGGATACAGTAAGTATTGCCCCTTTTGTTATGTGATAATAAAGGCAGGATGATTTAATAAAATTTAAGATAACCTTTATAGAAATCATAGAATTCCAGGTATATAATAAGGTGCATATAAAGGAGAAATGAAATACATGAGACGAAGAAATAAGAAGTACGAACAGGAAATAGAAGAAACAGGGCGGAAACGTATTCCCACAACTCGTTATAATCCTGATTATCGGGAGGGATTAACGGAAAATCAAGTCCAGGAACACCGGCTTCACGGGTGGACGAATGTGGCAGTGGATCCTCCGGCAAAGACAACAAAAGAGATTATCCATGAGAATGTATTTACCTATTTCAATTTGATCTTTATTGTACTGGGTATACTTTTATGCCTGGTAGGTTCTTTTCGAAATCTGACATTCCTTCCCGTTGTCATTTTAAATACGTTGATCGGAATTATACAGGAAGTACGGGCAAAAAATGTGCTGGAAAAGATGAATATGCTTAATGCACCTCATGCCAAAGTTGTAAGGCAAGGGAAAATATCTCAGGTTAATTCCGAAGATCTGGTTATTGATGATATTGTAATCTTTCAGGCGGGCAATCAGATTTGTGCAGATGCAGTAGTTGCGGCTGGAGAAGTCCAGGTAAACGAATCCCTTCTTACCGGCGAGTCTGATGAAATTACAAAGAAAAAAGGAGATCACCTCATGTCCGGAAGTTTTGTTGTTTCCGGTCAGTGTCATGCAAGGCTTGATAAGGTAGGAGAGGATTCCTATATTTCCAAGCTTACAATAGAAGCGAAAGCAATGGATGATCAGGAACAGTCGGAAATGATACGTTCCTTAGACAAACTGGTAAAATGGGTGGGAATTATTATTATTCCAATTGGACTGATTTTGTTTTCGCAGAGCTTTTTCTTTAACGACGAAGGGTTTCGTCAAAGTGTTACTTCGATGGTAGCAGCAGTAATCGGTATGATACCGGAAGGTTTGTATCTGCTGGCCAGTGTTGCACTCGCTGTCAGTGCTATGAGACTTGCAGGACAGAAAGTTCTTCTGCATGATATGAAAAGTATAGAGACATTGGCCCGGGTTAATGTGCTCTGTGTAGATAAGACAGGAACAATCACAGAAAATACAATGACTGTCAATAAGGTAGAATCTACCTTGGATTATCGTGAAAGAGAAGAAGAATATCCACCTCTTGATAAGATGATTGGAGATTTTGCAGCAGCCATGAGCGAGGATAATATTACGATGGCGGCGTTGAAGGAACATTTCAGGGAAAATACCGGGAAAAAGCCGGTGAGTAAGACTTCTTTTTCTTCGGCAGTCAAATACAGCAGCGTGACATATGATGATGGAGCCTATGTTCTTGGAGCTCCAGAAATGGTGCTAAGAGAGGATTATGTTTTATACGAAGCAGAAATAGAGCAATATACAAAGAAAGGATATCGTGTCCTGGTATTTGGAAAATATGAAGGAGAAATTGACGGAAAAGCCTTGACGAAAAAGGTGACTCCTTTGGGGTATGTTATGCTTTCTAATCCAATTCGGGAAAACGCGCCGGAAACCTTTCAATATTTTGCAGAGCAAGGTGTGGAGATAAAGGTTATATCTGGGGATAATCCGATGACTGTATCAGAAGTTGCACAGCAGGCAGGCATCCAAGGAGCCGAAAATTATATTGATGCGGCTTGTCTTAAATCGGATCATGAGGTAGCAGAAGCAATGCAGAAATATACAGTGTTTGGCCGAGTTACCCCGAATCAAAAAAGGCAGTTTGTTCAGGTTTTAAAAGAGCAGGGAAATACAGTTGCTATGACAGGTGATGGAGTAAATGATATTTTGGCTTTAAAAGATGCGGATTGCAGCATTGCTATGGCATCAGGAAGTGAGGCGGCTTCTCAGGCGGCCCAGGTAGTTCTTCTGGAATCCGATTTTTCACGGATGCCTTCCGTAGTGCTGGAAGGTCGAAGAGTAGTTAACAACATCCAGCGTTCAGCCAGTCTGTTTCTGGTAAAAAATATATTTTCTCTGCTTTTATCGCTCTTTTCAGCGGTGTTTATGATTACTTATCCATTGGAACCTTCACAGGTATCTTTGATTAGTATGTTTACCATAGGAGTTCCAGCCTTTTTCCTTGCATTGGAGCCAAACAAAAGCCGAATAGAAGGCCATTTTCTGTCTAATGTATTTTTGAAAGCTTTGCCAGGCGGATTAACAGATGTATTGATTGTAGGGGCCCTGGTCATTTTTGGGCAGACTTTTGCTGTGGGAAGCCGGGATATTTCAACAGCTGCGACTATTCTTCTGGCTATTGTGGGATTTATGGTGCTTTACAAAATCAGTCAGCCAATGAACGTTGTGCGTACAGTTGTTTTGGTTGGATGTGGAATTGCTTTGATTTTTTCCAGTATATACCTTAATGATTTGTTTGCTATGTCGGGTATGTCTACAAGATGTATTATGTTATTTGTTGTGTTTTCTGTTGCATCAGAGCCCGTATTCCGGTATTTGAGTTTTGTCGTTGAGAATCTGGGGAAATTAGGAAGAAAACTATGCAATAGGAAAAATAAATAAAAATGTTTGTATGGTCTGAATCCAGAAGTGCGATTAATACTGTTGTTATATTTTTAGCAATATTAGAAAAAATCTGAAAAATATAACAAAATAAAAAAAATGCCAGCGCAATATTGACTAAATTAAAAAAAATCAGTATATTATATGTTAAGCACCACTATTTTATTTAAGTTAGTCTAAAGACATTTTTAAAGTACGAAAGGAGAGAAGACTATGTGGGGTGAAATTTTTAATATTGATAATCCGCTTATTGGTGCGGACAACACATGGATGCTGTGGACAATTTGTGCTTTGGGAGCAGCTACAGCTATTTATTTGGAACAGAAGTATCAGTGGGCTGCAAAACTTACAGGAGCGATTATAGCCCTCATTTTGGCCATTGTATTATCTAACTTTGGTATCATTCCGATGAGTGCTCCGGTATGGGATGCAGTATGGAGTTATGTTGTACCGTTGGCTATTCCGTTGCTGCTTCTTCAGTGTGATATGAAGAAAATTGGTAATGAGGCCGGAAGGATTCTTATTATTTTCCTAATTGGTTCTGTAGGAACAGCATGTGGTGCGCTTCTTGGATATGCGGCTCTTGGTAAGTTTATTCCAGAATTGGATGCGCTTGCTGGCGTATTTACCGGAACTTATATCGGAGGTACCGTTAATTTTGCAGCTTTGGGTGATGCGCTTAATGTATCAGGAGAGATGCTTTCAGCAGCCACAGTTGCGGACAATCTTTTGATGGCTATTTATTTCTTTGTATTGATTGCTATGCCGTCTATCGCTTTCTTTAGAAAACACTTTAAACATCCATATGTGGATGAGGTAGAGTCTGCAAGTTCCAATGTAAAAGCGGGACAGACAAACGCAGCTGCATTCTGGGGAAGAAAAGAAATTTCTTTGAAAGATATTGCATTGGCTGTTGCGACAGCGTTTACCATTGTAGCAATATCCAATATTCTGGCTTCTGTTTTTACAGCTATTATTCCTACCTCCAACGCAGTGCTGCAAATGCTGAATACATTGTTTGGTAACATGTACCTGTGGATTACTACAATTTCAATGTGCTGTGCTACCTTTGCACCAGGATTTTTTGGAGAAATCAAAGGTTCCAATGAATTGGGAACATTTTTAATCTATTTGTTCTTCTTTGTAATAGGTGTTCCGGCATCTGTACCGATGATTGTCAAGAATTCTCCACTTCTTCTTGTGTTTGCGGCAATTGTTGTATTTGTGAACATGGTATTTAGTCTTGTTGCAGGAAAACTTCTCAAGTTTAATCTGGAAGATATTATCCTTGCTTCTAATGCTAATATTGGAGGTCCAACAACTGCGGCTGCTATGGCAGTTTCCAAAGGCTGGACAAAGCTGGTAGGACCGATTGTTCTTGTTGGTACATTAGGATATGTCCTTGGTACATATTTTGGACTGATTGTAGGGGGAATCCTAGGATTGTAGACATCAGAGTGAAAAGGGAGATGGAATCATGAATTTTGATGCACATTGTGATATCTGGACAGATGTAACCCATCATCATCTAAACGGAGAAAGAGATATTTTTCGGAAATATCATTATGAGAGGTTAAAAAAGGGGCAGATTGAGGGAGGTATTTTTGTAATATGGAATGATCCACCTTATGACAGTGATCCTTTAAAAAGAACGCATCAGATGATGGAAGCTATTGCCAGCGAGGAGCAGGATTGTGCAGACATTCTGAAAGTAGCCAGATCCTACCAGGATATGATGGAGGCAAAAAAAGAAGGAAAAATGTATGCTTTTATCGGCTTGGAAGGGATTAAAAGTATTGGTGAAGATGTGGACATGATTGAGGAATTCTACAACTTTGGAGCTCGCCATGCTTCACTTACATGGAATGAAGAAAATCTGCTTGCTACAGGAGCAAGAGGAAATCCGGACAGGGGATTGACCCCGGCAGGCAGAAAAGCGGTGCGAAAGATCGAGGAACTGGGAATGATTTTGGATGTATCCCATTTAAATGACCGTTCATTCTGGGATCTTATAGATGAAGCGACAGGACCGGTTGTTGCATCCCATTCCAACTGCAGAGCACTTTGCAATCAGAAAAGAAATCTTGAGGATGACCAGCTGAAGCATCTTGCAGCTACCGGCGGAGTAGTAGGGTTGAATTCCTTTAACGAATTTGTCCATGATGTAGAGAGTGAGCAGACTATGAAAAATCTAGTAAAGCATGCTGTACATATGGTGGAGCTGATCGGAATTGAGCATGTAGGATTTGGATTTGATTTTTCTGAATTTCTGATATCAGATACATTGAAATCATTCAGTAGCCAGGCTTTTCCTTATACAATTGGGCTGGAAGATGCCTCTCATGTTCCGGCATTTATAGATGAACTAAGAAAAGCAGGATTTAATGAAAATGAAATCGAGAGTATGGCTTACAGAAACTGGCATAATTTGATTAAAAAAGTGATGAAACAGTAGAACGATGACTAACTAATAAAAAACACTTCTGGAATAGTGTTAAGGATTAAAAATCCAAACATTTCCAGAAGTGTTTTTTATTTCAGCAGCAGTGTTAGTGCTACAGATCTTTTAGAGTTTTTACAATATCAGAGAATTGCATACTGTTCGATGCTTTCACCAGAATATTGTCACCAGGAAGGATAATCTCTTTCAAGCGGGAGATTAGGGCATCTTTCGATTCGAACCAGTAAACTTTACCAGTAGAATTTGTCTCTTGGAATGCTTCCACAATATGTTTTGCAAGCTGTCCCACAGCACAAATTACATCAATATTTTTTTCAGCCAGATAGAGACCTACACTGCGGTGAAGTTCTGCTTCGTTTACACCAAGTTCTCCCATGTTACCCACGATAGCCACTTTACGTCCAATACCCAGATCAAGGACATCTATAGCTGCTTTCATGGAAACAGGATTTGCATTATAGCAGTCATCCAGAATAATTACTTTATCAGTCTGGATGATATTATTTCGGCCAGAGAGGAACGGAAGATGTTCAATTCCGGCCTGGATCTGTTCGGGAGTAAGTCCAAGAGCATAACCGCATGCTGCTCCCGCAAGAGCATTTGATATCATATGTGCTCCTGGAGTAGGAATCGTGCAGGAAAACGTATCATCCGGCGTGTGAATGACGCATGAGGAACCTCTTAGTCCTAAAGGTTTTATGTCAGTAGCATAAATGGTGTGCTCAGCTGATGTTCCGTAACGGATCAGATGAGCGCTGCGGATTGGTTCTACTGTAGAAAGAAGAGGATCATCTCCATTTACAATGATAAATCCGCCCGGTTTTATATCTTGGAACATCTGTGTTTTTTCTTTTAAAATACCCTCTTGCGTTTTCAAAAATTCCAGATGTGCAACACCGATATTTGTGATCACACAGATATCTGGTTGAGCAACCGTAGATAATTTGCGCATTTCACCAAAATGGTTGATGCCCATTTCCAAAACAGATACTTCATGTTCTTCATTTAACTCAAATATAGTCAGCGGAAGCCCCGATTCACTGTTTAAATTTCCTTGTGTTTTGTGAACATTATATTTTTCAGAGAGTACGGACGCAATCATTTCTTTGGTGCTTGTTTTTCCCACACTTCCAGAAATCCCCACTACTTTTACATCAAAAGATTCTCGATAAAGTTTGGCAATATCAAGAAGCGCCTGAGCCGTAGAATCCACAAGGATATATGGATATGGTTGTGATCCAAGATCTTGTTCAGAGATAGCGCACAGAGCACCATTTTCCATCACTTCTGGAATAAAGCTGTGACCGTCTACTCGTTCCCCTTTGATGGCAACAAACAGATCGCCGTTTTTGACTTTCCTGCTGTCAATAGCAACATGGTTTACTTCTTTTTGGAGAAGAGAAGTAGCACCATGATATGTTCCGCAGCAAGCGCGGGAAATGTTTTCTATTGTTAGATTTTTCATATTTGTTTCTCCTTATAATACTTATGATGATAGATTTACATGTAACGGGCATCCAGCGATTTAAGGATGATCTGTTCACATAGTTCTCCATACTCATAACCGGCTGCTTTTGCCGCTTTAGGAAGAAGGCTGGCAGATGTCATACCTGGAAGAGAGTTGACTTCCAGACAGTAGACATTTCCATTATTAACATCTACAAGGAAATCTGCTCTTGCATAAACATTAATTCTTAATGCTTCACATGCTTTTACAGCATATGCTTGAATTTTTTCTGTTGTTTCTTGATCGATAGAAAGTGCTGGACAGATTTCGGAAGCGCCTCCTGCCTGATATTTGTTTTTATAATCAAATACACCATTGGCAGGTATGATTTCAACAATTGGAAGCGCTTTGCCATCCAGAACACCGCAAGCATATTCACGGGCCTCTATAAATGGTTCAATTACTACTTCATCTTCTCGGCGAAAAGAACGTTCCATTGCTTTGTAGAACTCTTCCGGAGTATGAGCGAAATACACACCAATACTGGATCCTCCGGAACAGGGTTTTACAACAAGAGGAAGGGGAAGTTGAAGTTCTTCCAGTGTAATATCCTTACGAGCTTTTGGAATATGAGTTCCATAAGGGGTGGGGATACCATGTGTGTGGAACAGATTTTTTGCCAATCCTTTGTTCATGGATAAGGCGCATCCGATAGAATCCGGTCCCGTATAGCGGATTCCCAGTACATCGAAAGCTGCCTGGAGTTTACCATTTTCACCAATTCCACCATGGAGTGCAATAAAAGTAATATCTGCAATACTGCAAAGTTCCAGCACGTTTGGTCCCAGGTAGCTTTTTGAATTGCCTGGACGAGATGCCCACAGAGCATCTAAGTCAGGTTCTTCTGTTTTAATTTCTGACGCAATTTCAAGTCCGCCGCCTGGAAGAGTAAATACTTCTTCTAATCTGGAAGGATCATAGTCAATCCCTAGAAATGAATCAAGAAGGTAAGCGTTGTGACCTCGTTCTCTTAAAGCCCGGCAAATACTTCCGCCAGAGCTTAAAGAGACGTCTCTTTCGTTGCTGTAGCCGCCTGCAAGTACAATAATATTCATAAAATCAACACTCCTTATATTTCTAGTCCATACCCATCTGCTCAAGAAGGGATTTTTTCACTTGGTACAAGCTTTCAGACAAATCAACGTATACTTGATGAGGGTAGAAAAGACGTTTTGTTTCATCCCACAATGTTTTCTTTTCCTGCTTGCAATATTCTGCAATCTCCATAACAGAAGGAGACTGGTATACACATTCCCCTTTACGGAAAATAGGTACCAAAATTTCGCGCATCGTATAGGATCCTCCTGGAAGTTTTGTCTTCTTCCATGTTTCAATCGGATCAAAGAGAAGCAGATCTTCACTTGGATCAAAAGTTTCATCTGCAAAGCAGATCAAGTCAGCGCGAACTTTTCCTGTGGTTTTATCATAAATACGGAAAATAGTTTTATTTCCTGGATTTGTAATTTTTTCTGTATTTTCAGAAATTTTAATTTTTGGGACGAAAGCTCCTGTTTCATCCTGGATAGCGGCTAATTTGTAAACACCGCCAAAGGACGGACAATCCTTGGATGTGATAAGATTTGTGCCAACACCCCAGGAAGTGATAGCCGCCTGCTGCATTTTCAAGTCATGGAGCAGATATTCATCCAGATCGTTGGAAGCTGCAATTACTGCATCCGGGAATCCCGCTTCATCTAACATTTTTCGTGCTTCTTTAGAGAGATAAGCAAGATCTCCGCTGTCCAGCCGGATACCGTAACGTTTTAAGGGATTTCCGCTGTCTCTCATTTCCTGAAATACCCGAATGGCATTTGGAACACCGGATTTCAGAGTGTCATAAGTATCAACCAGTAAGGTGCAGTTATCCGGATAAAGATCTGCATAAGCACGGAAAGCAGTATATTCATCTGGAAAACTCATAATCCAGCTGTGGGCGTGAGTACCAAGAACCGGAACATCAAAAAGCTGACCTGCCAGCACATTGGAGGTACCAACACAGCCGCCGATCATTGCAGCGCGAGCACCGTAAAGGCCGGCATCGGGTCCCTGTGCACGGCGAAGACCAAATTCCATTACGCCATCACCGTTAGCGGCAAAGACAACGCGGGAAGCCTTTGTGGCTATAAGGGATTGATGATTAATAATATTTAAAATTGCTGTTTCCACAAGTTGAGCTTCCATAATAGGAGCAATGATTTTAATAAGTGGTTCTTTTGGGAAAATTACGGTTCCCTCCGGAATGGCATAAATATCACCTGTAAAATGAAAGCCACCAAGATAGTGAAGAAAATCTTCGCTGAAGATTCCAAGACTGCGAAGGTAATCTACATCTTCATAAGTAAAATTTAAATTTTTCACATATTCAATTATCTGATCCAGCCCGGCACATATAGAATACCCGCCTCCGCATGGATTCTGGCGGAAGAACACGTCGAAGATGACGGTTTCGTTCTGTCCTTTTTCATAATATCCCTGCATCATAGTAAGCTCATAGAAGTCAGTAAGCAAGGTAAGGTTATGTCTGTTCATGGTTCTTTTTTAACTCCTTTTTGTAACTTCTTATCACATGTCTGTCGATACAGTCATGGTGTTTCAAATGGATTGTACAGTGAAAGAGCAATTCCTTCATCGTATCTGTCTGTGTTTCTGCATGGTTTATTGTTTAAGCGGTATCTTTTCAACCGCTTTATAGAAGGTACAATAACCACGTTGTGGCTATTATACCATGTTTTTTTTACAGTTGTAAAAAGAATGTAAAAAAACTATACAAGTGATTGATTTTTCACGATGGTTTCCTGGATGATATTCTGACAATACGTACCAAGATGGCGTTTGGTTTCTTTATCTAGTTTGTCAGGATAAATTGGCGTACCATATTCCAGAACAACATGGGTTTTTCTGACAAAGGGGATATGCTTTTCGAAAATAGCCTGTGTATTGTTCATGGACATAGGAATGATAGGGCACCCCGTTTTTTCTGCAATTTTCAGAGCTCCGTCTTTAAATGGAAGCATGGAGAGTTCTTCTCCGGTGTTTCTTGTCCCTTCCGGGAAAATGCAGATGGAAATTCCGTTTCTGATGTACTCAATGGCAGTCAGAATTGTTTTCAGGCCCTCTTTTGGAGTGCTTCTGTCCAGAAAGAGACAATAAAGGTTTTTCATCCAATCCCGAAGAAGAGGATAACGGAGCATTTCTTTTTTGGCAATGTATCCTGTAAGTCGGCGGCATCTGGAATAAGTCAGCAGAATATCGAAATAGCTTCTGTGATTTCCTATATAAAGGACTGGCTCATCCGGAATGTTTTCTTCTCCGATTACTGTAACGCTTACTCCTGCAATTTTCAGCATGAGACGGAATGTCCACTGGACAAGACGAAGGCAGGAGTAATCTTTTGCCTTTTTACTGACAAGTCCAATTACGTTTTCTATGAGAAGAACGGGAATGCCGATAATCAGATACAGGAACAGGATAATTACGATGCAAATAAATCTTATCATATTGCTGCAGCCTCTCTTTTTTTATTTTCAGATATTTTTCACACATCTTACCACATCTTACCACAAAACTGTCATTTTTCAAAGGGGTGGCGTGTATGATGATAAAGAGAAATAACTACATGGTATAGTGTATGAAAGGACAAAGGAAGCAGTGTGGCATAATCTTCACCGTCCTTCTGCTGTTTATTTTGTTTTTAGATGGATGCAGTGTGGTAAAGGAGGATAAAGAAAAGATCGGCGACCTGGAGTATACGGTGGTAAAACCAGAAGAACTGCCAGAGGAACTCAAAAAGCAGATAGAAGAGCAAAAAGATACCCCTATGAAGATTTCATATGGAGATCAGGGAATGCTTTATATTGTCAGAGGATATGGGGAAAAAGATACAGATGGCTACCAGGCGGTGGTTAATGAGCTTTATGAGACAAAACATACGATTTACATACAGACTAGCTTAAAGGGACCGGAATCAGAGGCAGATGCTATAAAGAAAAAGACGTACCCTTATGTAGTTGTAAAGATGCCGTTTTATGAAAAAAAGATCCGATTTGAAGGATAGGAAGAGGAGGAAATAAAAGTGGAAGAAGTCAGAAAGGCAGTTCATTGTATACAGACAGGGAAAAAAGTGACAGATCAGTTCTATGCAGATGAAGATGTTAATGTGCCGGATGTCAGGGAAGATGTGGCGAAAGTCATTTTGTCAACGGGACGTGTGCGGATAGAAGATATTAAGATGACAGAAAACTATGCCAGGATTACCGGAAAAATCCAGTATCAGATTTTGTACGAAACAGAAAATGAGATACAAAAAGTATCTGCACTTCAGGGAAAGATTGCTTTTGAAGAAATGGTGTATATGGAAGAGGAACCTGTGGGAAAACTGTATATCAGATCTTCTACGGCAGAACTTAATGTGACGGTAATACATTCCAGAAAACTGAATATCCGGGCAGCAGTTGATCTGGAGGTAGGTTCGGAAGGGGAAAATGAAGAAATTCTGACTACGGATATCGAAACATCAGAATCTGTCTATAAACGTTTCAGGACAGAAGAAATATTGAAATTGCATGCTATGAAAAAGGATATATATCGAATTAAGGAAGAGATGAAGATTCCAGCTGTAAAAGAGAATATAGGTACGCTTCTCTATGGGGAAGCGGACTTGCGGAAACTGGATACCCGACTTGGTACAGACGAATTGCTGGTCAGAGGAGAAATACAGATGTTTTGCCTTTATGAATCCCAGGATCAGAAGATGGAGTGGGTAGAACAAAATATTCCTTTTGAGGGGAAACTGGAATGTTTTGGAGCAGAAGATACGATGTATCATGACATACAAGCATCTCTTACAGATGAAAATATAGATATTCGAATGGATGAGGATGGAGAAATGAGGATTTTTGGTTTGGAAGCCTCTCTGGAAGTGCGGTGCAGTGTGTATGAGGAAGAGAAGACAGAAATTCTGGATGATCTCTATTCCTTGAGAAAGGAGCTTGTTCCTGTTCGTCAGGAAAAGATGCTGGAAAGGCTGGTTATGCAGAACCATTCCAGATGCAAAGCATCAGAGCAGCTGAATCTTCCTGAACTGAAGGATGGAATGCTCCAAATCTGTCACTGCAGTGGACGCCTCCAGATTGAATATACAAAAATTGTTCCGGAGGGTATTCAAGTAGAAGGGGTTATTCATATAGGTATGCTTTACATCAGGGCGGATGATGAAATTCCATTCGACGTATGGCAGGGAATGGTTCCTTATTCTCATACAATCGAATGTCCTGAAATTCAGGATAATATGCATTACGATATCAGCGGAACAGTGGAGCAGTTAAATGTCAGCCTTTTAGGAGGCGGTGAAGCGGAAGTTAAGGCGGCGCTTGGTTTTCATATTCTTCTTCGCGCAGCTGTTAATGTAGAAAATATCGAGAAGATAGAAGAAAAGGAGCTGGACGAAAAAGAGGTACAAAATGCACCTGGAATTATAGGATATATTGTCAAAGAGGGAGATGATCTATGGAATCTTGCGAAGCGATATCATACGACAGAAGAAGGAATACAGAAGGTTAATGAGATGGAAGGAAGGACGCTAAAAGCAGGAGATCGTATATTGATTTTTAAAGAGAATATGAGTATACTATAAGGACACTGTATACAAGATACAAGGAGAAAACAATGGATAAATTAGAGTTAAAAGCACTTGGAAAGATTAATCTGGGGCTGGATATTCTTGGCCGTAGAGAAAATGGATATCATGATGTGCGTATGGTAATGCAGACAGTTTATCTGTATGATAAAGTTACGTTGGAAAAGACACGGGAGCCTGGGATAGAAATTTGCACCAATCTTGGATTTTTACCAGTCAATGAAAATAATATTGCTTATAAAGCGGCAGATCTTATGATTCGGGAATTTGGAATTCAGGAAGGGATACGCATAACTTTGGAAAAACATATCCCAGTGGCAGCAGGTATGGCAGGAGGGAGCTCTAATGCCGCTGCGGTGCTTTTTGGTATGAACCGCATGTTTTCTCTGGGGCTTTCTGAAGAAGAGCTGAAGAATAGAGGAGTAACGCTGGGAGCGGATGTTCCCTATTGCATTATGAGGGGAACGGTTCTGGCAGAAGGGATTGGAGAAATTCTGACACCGCTTCCGGCTATGCCCAAATGCTATGTACTTATTGCAAAACCGCCATTATCTGCCTCTACGAAAACAGTATATGAAAAAATAGATGAGGAAGGAATCCTCTGGCATCCAGATATTGATGGTATACTTGCAGGCCTGAATGAAGGAAATTTGGAAAAGATAGCAGGTAGTATGGGGAATGTGCTGGAGCAGGTAATGCTGAAAGACTATCCTGTTCTTAATCAAATTAAAGATACAATGAAGCAGGCAGGGGCTATGAATGCTATGATGAGTGGCAGCGGCCCTACCGTATTCGGAATTTATGAGAGCAGGAGCACAGCAAAAGCTGCTGCAGAAAGATTAAGAAATACCGGTCTGGTGAAGCAGGCTTATGTGACGAATGTGCACAATGTAAGGAGGAAATAAATGAAGGAACCGAATTTTGAAGTCAGCATGAATGAATATCTTCCACTTAGGGATGTGGTTTTTAATACTTTGCGCCAGGCTATTTTGCGTGGAGAACTTAAGCCGGGAGAAAGACTGATGGAAATACAGCTGGCAAATAAGCTGGGGGTTAGCAGGACTCCTATTCGGGAGGCAATCCGTAAACTTGAGCTGGAAGGTCTTGTATTAATGATACCGAGAAAAGGTGCAGAAGTAGCAGAGATTACGGAGAAAAGTTTAAGGGATGTATTGGAGGTAAGGCGGGCTCTGGAGGAGCTGGCTGTGCGTCTCGCATGTGATAAAATCAGTGCAGACAAGATACAGGAGCTGAAAGATGCGGCAGAGTATTTTTGTTCCACTTTAAAGAGTGGGGATATTACAAAGATTGCAGAAGCGGATGTCAAGTTTCATGATGTCATCTATCTGGCAACCGATAACCAGAAGTTGATTCAGCTACTCAGCAATCTTGGTGAACAGATGTATCGTTATCGGGTAGAATATCTAAAACGTTCGGATTTTCATCAGCAGCTGATTGATGAACATGAAGAAATTATCCATACAATTGAAACAGGACAAAAAGATAAGGCGGCAAAAGTAGTATGCCAGCATGTGGACAACCAGGTTGAGGCAGTGATTGATACGATCCGAACAAAAAAATAATTGTCAGTTCCACAGAGTTTTGTATAAAGTGGAAAAGGTGAGGCAAAACTCCTGATAGATTTAAAAATGTAAGAAGTGATCAGGAGGTACATATTGTATGGAAATACAAAATTACAGGAAAAGACAAGTCTTTTGTTTGGTGACAGCATTGGTGGCGGCAGCAGTAATTACCGGTCTTTTGGTTTGGCAAAGAGGAATGCTGGTTGAGGCAAGAGCAAAGGAAGCACAGAAAGAGCTGGCAGATCAGGTGCTTCGTTTTCATGTATTGGCTGACAGTGACTCAGACAGGGATCAGCAACTGAAAATAGATGTAAAAGAAGAACTTCTTTCCTATATGAAACAAAATATGCCAGAGACATCTGATTTAGAAGGAACAGTGGAGTGGGCAGAACAGCATCTTGAAAAGATGGAAGATATTGCTCAAGAGGTTCTTCAGTCAGAAGGCTGTGAAGATGAGGTTAGTGCAGAGGTTGTGAAAGATTATTTTCCGGAGAAAAACTACGGAGATGTGACCTTTCCGGCGGGAGAATACACTGCACTTCGGGTAAAGATCGGAAGTGGGCAGGGACATAATTGGTGGTGCTGTCTGTATCCTAATCTATGTTTTACGGATGCTGTACACTGTGTAGTTCCGGAAGAGGGGAAGGAACAGATGGGACATGTGTTAAGTGAAGATGCATATGATATGGTTACGGCATTTTCAGACTTTAAGATAAAATGGTTTTTCTTTGGAGAGGATACATCCGGGAAATAATCAGATAAGGTGGAGGCAGAGAATCTATGACAGAATTTTTAGTCAGACATTTTATAAAGGATTACCAGAAAACAGAAGAGTTATCTGTGCGGACACAGTATGGTACGTTGGCGGGGATTGTGGGCATTATTTGTAATGCCCTCCTTTTTGTTGTGAAAGCAGCCATTGGAATCGCCATACATAGTATTTCAGTTACGGCAGACGCATTTAATAATCTATCTGATGCAGCTTCTTCTATTATTAGTCTGGTAGGTGTGAAGATGGCAGGCAAGCCGGCTGATAAAGAGCATCCTTTTGGCCATGGAAGAATGGAGTATATTACAGCACTCGTTGTTTCTTTCCTTGTTATTGAAGTAGGACTTACTTTTTTTAAGGATGCATTTGCCCGAATATGGAATCCTCAAAAACTGGAATTCCATATGATATCAGTTCTTATTTTGTTTTTATCTATTGGCGTGAAATTATGGATGAGTATTTTTAATCGCAGGTTAGGGAAAAAAATTGATTCAAAAGTTATGCTGGCAACAGCAGCAGATGCAATAGGTGATGTGATAACAACTTCTGCGACAGTGATTTCATTATTATTTTTCTTTTTTACAGGAATAAATATTGACGGAGTTATTGGTGTTTGTGTATCATTGGTAGTTATATGGGCAGGTATCGGAATTGCAAAAGACACATTAAAGCCACTGCTGGGAGAGCCAACTTCTCCGGCAGATTATGAGAAAATCAGCAGCTTTGTGGAGAGTTATGATGGAATCGTTGGAAGTCACGATCTGATCGTTCATAATTACGGACCTGGTCGCAATATGGCTTCCATACATGCGGAAGTTCCTAATGATGTAGATATTGAAGAATCTCATGAGATTATTGATAGAATTGAAAGGGATGCTATTCAGCAAATTGGTGTTTTTCTTGTTATACATATGGATCCTGTAGAGACAAAGAACGAAAGAATACTGGAAATCAAAAAAATGGTAGAAGATAGTATAAAAGAGATAGACCCGGAGGTAACGACCCATGACTTTCGTGTAGTAGAAGGCAAGGAGAGAATCAATCTTATTTTTGATATGGTTGTGCCATTTACCTATTCCAAAGAAGAGCAAAAACAGTTGGAGCGTCAGGTGAGAAGCAGTCTTTCACAACAGGATTCCAGGTATCAGTGCGTGATTACAGTAGAACAAAGTTATGTAGCACAGGGAGAGGAAGGCTAAAGATGTATACATATGAAAGTAGAGTAAGATTTAGTGAAGTAGACCATCATGAAACGATAACGCTTCCATCGATTATAAATTATTTTCAAGATGGCAGTATTTTTCAGTCTGAAGATCTTGGACTGGGAGTAGATTATCTCAAGGAAAAGAAAAGAGCGTGGGTTCTGTCTTCCTGGCAGGTTATAATAGAGAGGTATCCTCGTATTGGCGAGAAAATCAGAATTGGCACATGGGCAACCGGATTCCAGGGGCTTTATGGTTATCGAAATTTTTGCATGTGGGATGAAAAAGGAGAGAAAGCAGCCTATGCGAATTCTATCTGGGTTTACATGGATCTGGAAAGAGGACGACCTGCAAGGCCATCTAAAGAAGAAGTAGAAAAATATGGTACAGAAGATGCTCTTGAGATGGAATATGCGCCAAGGAAGATTTCACTTCCAGGAGAAGTTTTAGAGGGCAAGATATTTCCGGTACGGAAATATCATATTGATACAAATGAACATGTAAACAATTGTCAATATGTACAGATGGCAATGGAAGCAGCAGAGGAAGAACTGTTGGTAAGACAGATGCGGGCAGAATATAAAAAGTCCGCGTTATTACATGACAAAATACTGCCCAAGGTGGCGAGAGAAGGAGAAAGGACAGTAGTGGAATTGTGTGAACCTCAGGGAGGAATTTATGCAATTGTAGAACTGATGGGAGAAAAAAGATGTTAGAAAATAGTTTGGGGAAAAAGCAGATACTGAAGGTAGTAAAAAAGACAGATTTTGGTATCTACCTGGGAACAGAAGAAGAAAGAGTATTACTGCCTGGCAAGCAGGTGCCGGAGGGAACCCAAATCGGAGATAGTCTGGAAGTATTTCTCTATCGTGATTCAAGGGATCGGCTGATTGCTACGACAAAAGAGCCCAAAATACAGTTGGGAGAATTACGTGTGTTGACTGTGGTTGATACAGGAAAAGTAGGAGCATTTCTTGACTGGGGGCTGGAAAAGGATCTTCTGCTTCCGTTCCGGGAACAGACAGCCAAAGTGAAAAAAGGAGATTCCTGTTTGGTAAGCTTATATGTGGATAAAAGTGGAAGGCTTTGTGCTACTATGAAAATTTATGAAAAGCTCAGGAAAGATTCTCCGTATAAAAAAGATGATAAAGTTGCAGGAATAATCTATGAAAAGAGCAGTAATTTCGGTCTTTTTGTAGCTGTAGATAATTGCTACTGTGCATTAATTCCTAAAAGAGAGGCACCTGGAGGTTACAAAGTGGGAGATACGGTAACTGCCCGAGTGACAGAAGTGAAGCCAGACGGTAAACTGGATCTTAGTGTAAGGGAGAAAGCATTTATTCAGATGGATGCAGATGCATTGGTAATTATGGAGAAGTTGGAGAAAAACGGAGGAGAAATTCCCTTTACCGATAAAGCAGATCCAGATCAGATTAGGGAAGAATTTGGGTTTAGTAAAAATGCTTTTAAACGGGCCGTAGGAAGGCTTTTGAAAGAGGGGAAAATAGAAATCCGCGAAAAAAGCATTGCAATCCGGTAGAAATTGGGTATAATGAGGGTGTGCAATGAAATATCATGGAAAGAGAGGAATGATAGAAGAATGAAGGTACAGAACATAACAGATATCGATAGGTTTTTTAAAGTAGTAGATTCATGTAGCGGAAAAGTGGAACTGGTAACAGGAGAAGGAGACAGATTGAACCTGAAATCCAAATTGTCACAGTATGTATCTATGGCAAACATTTTTTCCAATGGAGAGATTCCAGAGCTGGAGATAATCGCTTACGAAAAAGAAGATATAGATAAACTCGTATCCTTTATGGTGAACGGCTAATTGAAAGTAATCCAGAACAGGCGGGCATGTTGTCAATAAGGGGCAGCATTCCCGCCGTTTTTCATAGAAAGAGGGAAGAGCATGAGTTTTGCACATCTGCACGTCCACACGGAATACAGCCTTCTGGACGGATCAAACAAAATTAAAGAGTGTGTGTCGCGGGTAAAAGAGCTGGGAATGAACAGTGTCGCCATTACGGATCATGGAGTGATGTATGGCGTTATTGATTTTTATCGTGCAGCAAGGGCGGAAGGAATAAAACCGATTATTGGTTGTGAAGTCTATGTGGCGCCGGGTTCCAGATTTGATAAGGAAGCCAGAGGAGGGGATGAAAGCAGGTACTATCATCTTGTGCTTTTGGCAGAGAATGATCTGGGGTATCACAATCTTATGAAGCTGGTATCCAGAGGATTTACAGAAGGATATTATTATAAGCCCCGTGTGGACATGGAACTTCTGGAGCGCTATCATGAAGGAATTATTGCGTTAAGTGCATGTCTGGCTGGAGAGGTGTCAAGGAATGTTCTTCGCGGAATGTATGAAGAGGCCAAGGAAGCGGCACTTCGCTATGAACGCATTTTTGGAAAAGGAAACTTCTTTCTGGAACTTCAGGATCACGGGATCGCGCAGCAGGGTATGGTAAATCAGGCGCTTCTTCGCATGAGTCAGGAAACAGGGATTCAGCTTGTAGCTACAAATGATATTCATTATACTTATGCAGATGATGTGAAGCCCCATGACATTCTTCTATGTCTTCAGACAGGAAAGAAGCTGGCGGATGAGGACCGAATGAAGTACGAAGGCGGTCAGTATTATATTAAATCGGAAGAAGAGATGAAGGAGCTGTTTCCATATGCTTTAGAAGCTTTGGAAAACACTCAGAAAATTGCGGATAGATGTAATGTGGAAATTGAGTTTGGAGTCACCAAACTTCCTAAATATGATGTGCCCTCCGGTTATACTTCCTGGGAATATCTCAACAAACTTTGTTTTGAGGGATTGGAAGAAAGATATGGATCCAAAGACGGAGAAAATAAAGGTGAAGTGTCTCAGGAACTGAAGGACCGACTGGTTTACGAACTGTCTGTGATCCATGATATGGGATATGTGGATTACTTTCTGATAGTATGGGATTTTATTAAATATGCAAGAGATCATAAAATCATGGTAGGTCCGGGGCGTGGATCGGCAGCGGGCAGCATTGTTTCCTATTGTCTGGGAATTACAAGCATTGATCCCATAAGATATCAGCTTCTGTTTGAGCGTTTCCTTAATCCGGAGCGTGTATCTATGCCTGATATTGATGTGGACTTTTGCTTTGAGCGTCGTCAGGAAGTGATTGACTATGTTGTCAGGAAATATGGTTCAGATCGGGTAGTGCAGATTGTTACGTTTGGTACAATGGCTGCACGAGGAGTTATCCGCGACGTGGGACGTGTGATGGATCTGCCTTATGCTTTTGTAGACAGTATTGCAAAAATGATTCCGAAAGAACTGAATATTACTTTGGACAGGTCACTTTCCATGAACCCGGAATTAAAGAAACTCTATGAGGAAGATGCACAGGTACGGGAATTGATTGATATGTCAAAAAGACTGGAAGGACTTCCCAGACATACATCTATGCATGCAGCGGGTGTGGTGATCAGTCAAAAAGAGGTAGATGAGTATGTTCCCCTTTCGCTTGGATCAGACGGTTCAGTAACAACGCAGTTTACTATGACTACGCTGGAGGAACTTGGACTTCTTAAAATGGATTTCCTTGGTCTTAGGACACTGACGGTAATACAAAACGCAGTGGATCTGGCTGAGAAAAGTACTGGAAAACAGATAGATATCAATAAAATTGATTTTAACGATCAGGCAGTATTGGAATCCATCGGAAGTGGGCGAACAGATGGGGTGTTTCAGCTTGAAAGTGCTGGGATGAAAAGCTTTATGAAGGAGTTAAAGCCCAGAAGTCTGGAAGATATTATTGCGGGGATTTCCCTGTACCGACCAGGACCTATGGATTTTATTCCCCAGTATATTAAAGGAAAAAACAATACAGGAGAGATTACCTATGACTGTCCGCAGCTGGAGCCTATTCTGGCACCGACATATGGCTGTATTGTGTATCAGGAACAGGTAATGCAGATTGTGCGTGATCTGGCAGGATATACTCTTGGAAGGAGTGACCTTTTAAGAAGGGCTATGTCCAAGAAAAAGGGAGACGTAATGCAAAAAGAGCGTCAGAACTTTGTATACGGAAACGCGGATGAAGGGGTACCCGGTTGTGTTAATAATGGAATTGATGAGAAGACAGCCAATAAAATTTATGATGAGATGATTGATTTCGCAAAATATGCTTTCAATAAGTCTCATGCCGCAGCATATGCCGTTGTTTCTTATCAGACTGCCTATCTGAAATATTACTATCCTGTGGAATTTATGGCTGCACTTATGACATCTGTGATTGAAAATCCATCGAAAGTGGCAGAATATATTTATAGTTGCCGACAGATGGGTATTGAAATTCTTCCGCCGGATATTAACAGAGGAGAAGGAAATTTTTCTGTGGACGAAGGAAATATTCGTTATGGACTGGCAGCGATTAAAAGCATTGGACGTCCGGTAATCCAGGAAATTATTCAAGAGAGAACAAATAATGGTGAGTTTAAAAGCCTGAAGGATTTCATTGAGCGGATGTCTGGTAAGGATATCAATAAACGCAGCATAGAAAATTTTATTAAAGCGGGAGCATTTGACGGACTTGGAGGTACCAGAAAGCAATTTATGAGTATTTATATCCAGATCCTGGATCAGGTGAATCAGGAGAGGAAAACCTCCATGGCAGGGCAGATGTCTTTATTTGACCTGGTGGGGGAAGAGGAAAAAAGTGAATTTGATATTCCTCTACCTAATGTGGGAGAATATGATAAAGAAACGAAGCTTGCTTTTGAAAAAGAAGTTATTGGTGTATATTTAACAGGTCATCCTCTGGAAGATTATGAGGAAAAATGGCGGAAAAATATTTCTAAAACAACATTAGATTTCCAAATTGATGATTCTACCGGACGTGCAAGAGTCTATGATGGAGCGAAAGAAACGGTGGGCGGCATGATCACTGCTAAAACCATTAAGCATACAAAGAATAACAAAATGATGGCATTTTTAACATTGGAAGATCTTGCAGGAAATGTAGAAATTGTTGTTTTTCCAAGAGATTATGAGAAGAATCAGCGCCTTTTGAATGAAGAGAGTAAAGTCTTTATCCGAGGAAGAGTATCGGAAGAGGATGATGCTCCAAGCAAGTTAATCTGCGAGACAGTAATTCCTTTTGAACAAACCAAAAGAGAGCTGTGGATTCAGTATCCGGACAAAGCAGCTTACATGGAAGATGAACAGCATCTATTTGATTTGCTGAAGGCGTCTGATGGGGATGATACAGTTGTTATATATTGTAAGGCCGAAAAAGCAATAAAAAGGCTTCCACCAGGGAGAAATATCTATATTGAACCTGGTATTCTGAGCAGATTGACGAATTATTTTGGTGAATCTTGTGTAAAAGTTGTAGAAAAGCCCATTGAAAGCATAAGATAGATAGGGTAGAATAAGAAACAAAGTGAAAATAATAAATATGAAAATATAGTTACAGATGGAGGAGAGATCATGGCAGCAGGAAAAGAAATTCGTACAATTGGAGTTTTGACTAGCGGAGGAGATGCACCTGGAATGAATGCAGCAATCCGTGCCGTTGTTCGTACTGCATTAGGAAAAGGCTTGAAGGTAAGAGGAATCCGTAAAGGATATCAGGGACTTCTTGATGAAGAGATTATTGATTTAACAGCAAGAGATGTTTCGGATACGATTCAAAGAGGCGGAACCATTCTTCAGACCGCACGTTGTGAAGAGATGCGTACAGAGGAAGGTCAGCAAAAAGCAGCAGCAATCTGTAAAAAATATGGAATTGACGGATTGGTAGTTATCGGAGGAGACGGTTCCTTTGCCGGAGCGCAGAAGCTGGCTAATCTGGGAATTAATACGATTGGACTCCCGGGAACCATTGATTTGGATATTGCATGTACGGAATACACAATTGGATTCGATACAGCAGTAAATACAGCAATGGAAGCGATTGATAAGGTCAGAGATACTTCTACATCTCATGAGAGATGTTCTATCATTGAGGTAATGGGCCGTGATGCCGGTTATCTTGCACTGTGGTGCGGTATTGCCAATGGAGCAGAACGTATCCTTCTTCCTGAAGAACATGATTATAATGAAGAAGCAATTATCGCTGACATTCAGGAATGCCGGAAGCGTGGAAAGAAGAACTATATCATCATCAATGCAGAAGGTATTGGTGGTTCTATCGAAATGGCGAAGAGAATTGAAGAAGCTACCGGTATGGAGACAAGAGCCACAATCCTGGGACACATGCAGCGTGGCGGAAGTCCGACATGTAAAGACCGTGTATATGCTTCTATTATGGGCGCTAAGGCAGTGGATCTTCTTCTGGAAGGCAAGAGCAACCGCGTAGTAGGATACAGACATGGTGAATATGTAGACTTTGATATCGACGAAGCTTTGAATATGCAGAAAGGTATCCCTGCATATCAGTATGAGATTGCAAGAGAGTTGGCATTGTAAATGACAAAAGATGTATTGATTAGTATTTCCGGTCTCCATTTTGATATGGCAGGAGATAACGGGAACGGTGAGCCGGTGGAAATTATTACGCCGGCCTCCTATTATCTAAAAAACGGGAAGCATTATATACTGTATGATGAAGTAGTGGAAGGCGTTCCCGGAAAGATAAAAAATACGATTAAGATTACAGACAGTGATATGTTTGAAATCAGAAAATCCGGTATTGCAAATACTCATATGGTATTTGAACGGGGAAAAATGAATATGACATCTTATGAAACTCCATTTGGAGAAATGATGATAGGTATTCATACAAGGAATATTACAACACAAGTGGAGCAAGAAAAGATTGATGTTCATATAACCTATGCTTTAGACGTCAATAACGAGCCATTGGCTGACTGTGAGATTGACGTGAAGATCTGTCCTGTCAAAAGTGAAGGGAGAGACATAGTAAGTTCTTAGGATTTCCAAAAAATACTGAGATAAAAAATGATATTTATTTAAGGGATAAAAGTTATTACAGGAACCGGCACGGAGAAAACCGTGCCGGTTCTTTGCTGTTCTTTCATTATGAAATAAGATGGGAGGATTTTTTTGGTTTTATGCACCAGAATATCACATTCATCAAAATTACAATCAAGATAACAACACTGATTGAAACCCAGAATCCCATATCAAGCCCCCACAGAGTTGTTGTTCCAAATAAATCAATCCAAATCTTTGTCCAATTCATTTTTTATCCTCCTTTCTTTAAAGCAGTTCGCCATAGTGGCGTACATATGCTTTTTTCAAACTGGTTGCCAATATCATATAGAGCAGGATGCATGGAAGCAAGTAAGCAAAGTAGCTTAATGGAAGTGCAGCAAAGCCAAGCATAGTACCTAGGGCTGTAAAAGGAATAATGGTAAGTATGGCGATTCCTGTACAGGTTAATAATGTCAGTGGAGCAGATGCACGGCTCTGAATAAACGGAAGTTTTGGGGTGCGAATCATATGGATAACCAGTGTCTGACTCCACATGGATTCCACAAACCAACCAGCCTGGAACATAGCAGCGTAAGCGGTCTGCATATGCTGCAAAGCAGCGCCGCTGAAATGATTTGGTAAATCGTTATATAATACACCGCCTGATACAAACATTGGGCAGAAGACAAAATACATAAAAATGTAAGTTATAAAGTCAAAGATAGAACTGGTAGGACCGATCCAGATCATAAAGCTGCCAACAGAGGATGCGTCCCATTTGCGGGGAACCCGAAGAAATTCATCATCTACATTGTCCCAGGGAATAGCAGTGCAGGACAGATCATAAATTAAGTTCAGGAGAATGAGATGCAGGCTCATCATGGGAAGGAAAGGCAGCAGTGCTGAGGCTGCCAGTACAGAAAACATATTGCCAAAGTTGGAAGAGGCTGTCATTTTGATATATTTAATCATGTTAGCATATGTTTTGCGGCCTTCTATGATTCCCTGTTCCAAAACCATCAGATCTTTTTCCAGTAAGATGATATCTGCTGATTCCTTAGCTACATCCACAGCGGAATCTACGGAAATACCAATATCAGCGGATTTCATAGCTGCCGCATCGTTCACTCCATCTCCCATAAAGCCTACAATATGTCCATTTTCACGTAGAACAGTCACTACACGGGACTTCTGATCAGGAGTGAGTTTTGCAAATACATCTGTAGTTTCGGCTGCTTTTGCAAGCTGTTCGTTTGTCATATGATCCAGATCTGTTCCCAGAAGCATATTATGGACTTCTAAACCAACTTGCTTACAGATAGTACGAGTTACTTTGTCATTGTCGCCAGTGAGAATTTTTGTAGTGACACCGTATTCTTTCAAGGCACGGATGGCATCTGCAGTAGATTCTTTAGGGGGATCTAAAAAGGCCAGATATCCAAGCAGTACCATGTCGCATTCATCTTTCACGCCAAACACATCAACAGGAGAGGGATTGCTTTTCTGTGCAATAGCTAAAACGCGGAATCCCTTGTCGTTTAGAAGAGATACCGTATCTAGAATTTGAAGACGGATATCTTCAGTTAAAGGGCATACTTTTCCGTTGTATTCAGCAAATGAACAAATGGAAAGCATTTCTTCTACCGCACCTTTTGTTACCATTTGGGTTTTTCCGTTTTTATCTTGAACCACGGTGGTCAGGCGCCGGCGATTAAAGTCAAAGGGAATTTCGTCTATTTTTACATAGTTTTCGGACAGATCGATCAGCTGGGGATTTTCAGCTTCTTCTTCCTCTGTTTTTCGGATAATCGCAAGATCCATAAGGTTTTTATAACCGGTTTGAAAATAGCTGTTGAGATAGGCGTGGCGAAGAACTCTTGGGTCATCCGTTCCGTTTATATTCCAATGGTATTCTAGTACAACCTGATCTTGTGTCAGTGTTCCTGTCTTATCTGTGCAAAGAATATCTATAGCGCCGAAATTCTGAATGGAGTTCAGATTCTTGACAATAGTTTTCTTTTTACTCATAGATACGGCACCTTTGGCAAGACAGGTGGTTACGATCATGGGCAGCATTTCAGGAGTAAGGCCAACTGCAATGGAAATGCCAAACAGAAATGCCTCCAGCCAGTCTCCTTTTGTAATACCGTTGATAAAGAATACAAGCGGTACCATGATAAGCATAAAACGAATCAGAACCCAAGAGACAGCATTCACCCCTTTTGTAAAGCTGGTTTCTACCGCTTCCTTAGCAACAGAAGAGGCCATGGAGCCGAAAAGAGTATGATCTCCTACGCGAACAACAACAGCTGTAGCACTTCCGGAAATGATATTACTTCCCATGAAAGCAATATTACTATAATCAGTAATTGCAGGCTGTTTTTGTGTAATCATTTGAGGAGTTTTTTCTATAGGTTCACTTTCTCCAGTCAGACTTGCCTGGCTTACAAACAAATCTTTTGCGTCAATGATTCGCACATCTGCAGGAACCATATCACCCACTGATAAATGGACGATATCTCCTACAACCAGATCGTCCATAGGAATTTCTTGTCTGCTTTCACTGTTTTTGCGGGTGACGGTACAAGTAATGGTAATCATTTCCAGTAATTTCTCAGCAGCATTTCCACTGCGGGATTCCTGCACAAATCGAAGCATACCGGAAATAAGAACCATGGTTATGATAATGACGACTGTCAAACAGTCAAAATCTTCCGGTGTATTTCCAAACAGTGAGAAGTAAGGCAAAATCATATCCGTAATACAGGACACCACTGCAAGGAAAAATAAAATAGCGGTAAAAGGATTGATAAATGCATCAGCCAAACGTTTTGGCAGAGATTTTTTCTTTTCGTGTGTGACTTTGTTAGTACCATACTTGGTCCGGCTGGAAGATACCGCTTCTTCATCCAAACCTAGAAGCGCAGTATGGAGTTCTTTTAATACGTCTTTGGTGGAATTCATGGCTGCAAATTGGATGCGGCGATTTTCCATGTCACGCATAACTGCTTTTTCTGCAGACATTTTTACAGCCAGACGTTTTTTTTCTTTGTTGTTCATTGGTTTTTACCTCCTTAGATTTAATAGAGGCAAGCACCATTACAAGAAGGACATGGAACTTAGTTCCAGCTTCTTGTATCGTGTGCTATACCTTCGCGGACTACTGCCAGAGTCCATATCCTTCACCTCGCTTTTCAGATAGAATGATTGGAAAAGACAAAAAGTCATTTCCTTGACTCGAAAACAGTATAAAAAAAACGCAAGGAAGATCACATGGTTGAAACCTTGCGATTTCCTTGCGATTTGGCAAGAATATATGATTAAAGTTTATCGTTGAACTTATACCCGATTCCCCAGATGGTTAGGATATATTCAGGGGCATCTGGGTTTGGTTCGATTTTTTTTCGAAGTTTTCGAATGAAAGCCATGATATTGCTGTCATCAAGAAGATAGTCTCCTTCCCAAACAGCCTGATAAATTTGCTCTTTGGTGAACACCTCTCCTCGATTACGTGCTAAGAAATATAGAATTTCAAATTCTTTTGGTGTCAATGGAATTTCTGTGTCGCCACGCATTACTTTGCGGGATTTTGAAGAAATGGAGAGGGCGCCACATTGAATAGCATCATTTGTAAAAGAAGGAGTTTCTTCGTCTCCAAGTTCTACCATAAGAGAGGCGGCGTTTCCATTCATTAAATCCTCAAGTCCTTCCAATAATTCTGCTTTCCCCGGGGTATCAGGAGCGGAGATGCGAAGCTTTTCATGAAGCCACTGTACCAGGGAGGAATCCAAACTAATAAAACCAATATTTTTTTTCAATGAAGACTCCTCCTTTCTTATAGTAATTCATGATATTTTTTTGTATAGATTCGTTTCATTAAAGTCATCAGTAATAGATACAGTATCACAATGATAATAAGAAAACCGAAGTAGACAACGGGCAAGTCAGTTAGGCCAATGATCTTTCCTATCGGTGTAAATGTTAAAATAGTGAAACATAAAATTCCAAATGTCGTTACAGCCATGACAGGGAAGGAAGGCCTGCTTTGGAAAAGAGGTATTTTCCTGGTGCGAAGCAGATGCAGAATTAAGATCTGTGTCCACATGGATTCTAAAAACCAACCGGTTTGGAACAAAGCAATAAATTTAGCCTGTGCTGCAGCGCCGGATAAAGACCAAAAACTGCTGCCGCATATCCAAGGACAGAAAACAAAAAACAGGAACGTAAAGGTCAAAATGTCAAAAATGGAACTGATAGGACCAAAGAACCTCATAAATCGTCCCAAAGTGCGTCCAGACCATTCAAGTGGTCGGGAACAGGTATCTTTGTCTACATGATCCCATGGAAGGACAAGACATAAGGTGTCGTAAAGCAGATTCAATAACAGGAGCTGCACAGAAGTCATTGGGAAAAAAGGTAAAAATACACTTGCAATTACTATAGATAAAATATTACCAAAATTAGAAGAAGCGGTGATACGAATATATTTGGACATATTAAAAAATGCTTTTCGTCCTTCTAAAATTCCTTCTTCCAGTACATTTAAATCCTTTTTCAAGAGAATGACGTCGGCGCTTTCCTTGACTGCTTCCGTAGCTGTATCTACGGAGATACCTACATCTGATTGTGTGATGGCAGGCAGGTCATTCATACCATCTCCCAAAAAACCTACTGTATGTCCGTTTGTCTGTAGGGTTTTAACAACCGCTGATTTTTGTTTGGGGGACAGTTCCGCAAAAACAGTTGTGTTTTCAATACGAATTGGCTGTTCATCATGTGTTAAGGTATCTAATTCCTGTCCGGTTAATATGTGTTCAGTGTCGATTCCTAAACGGCGGCAGACGGAAATAGCAGTATCTTTTTGGTCACCGGTTAGTACTTTTATGCGGACATGAAGATTTTTAAGTTTCTGAATGGCATCGGAAGCTGTTTTTTTAGGAGCGTCAAAAAATGCCAGGTAACCCAGAAGGCATAATTCATTTTCATCTCCGGTACATAACTGTTCCTGATCAATCTGTTTATAAGCAACAGCCAGTACTTTCATACCGTCTTCCAGCATCTCATCTACAACGGCATGTACACTGGAAAAACGGTCCGATTCTATCAGGCTGCGTTTTCCCTTATATTCAATATAACGACATCGGCGGCATACTTCATCTATGCTTCCTTTGACAAGCAAGAGACTGCCAGTGGAATTTTTTACAAGGACACTGGCAAATTTTCGTTCATAATCAAAAGGAAGCTCATCTAATTTCGGGTGCTGGATGGATAACTGTAAAAAGTGAGATTTTTTTTCTGGAATTTCCTGACATTTTAGTATTTCTGTGTCCAGATGATTAGTGACACCGGTATGATATAAACTATTTAGATAGGCAAAATCCAGAACCTTGCTGCTTTCGTTTCCAAGAATATCCATATAGTATTCCAACTGGATTGTATCCCCTGTCAATGTGCCTGTCTTATCTACGCAAAGTACATCCATACTTCCGAATCCCTGCATGGCACTGATGTTTTTTACTACCGTTTGTTTTTGACTCATAGCTGCACTGCCTTTAGCCAGGCAGGCATTAATTACCATAGGCAGCATTTCCGGAGTCAGGCCAACTGCCACAGATAGGGCAAATAGGAAGGCAGAAACCCAATTCCCTTTTGTTATGCCGCTGGCAAGAAACACAAGAGGAATTAATATGGCCATAAAACGGATCAACACCCATGCAATGGAATTAGCCCCTTGGTCAAATCGGTTTTTTTTGTCTGATTCGGGTATGGAAAAACCTCCGTAAACGGTATCCGAACCAACAGCCAGAACGACTCCTTCCCCTGAACCGCCGGTTACAGAAGAGCCCATAAAAGCGATATTGGTATAAGCGCCATAGGAGGGGAGTCTTTTGGAAACTAGAGGTTCAGAGTGTTTTTCCAATATGGAGCTTTCTCCTGTGATAATTGACTGTGAAACAAATAATTCGTTTGTGGAGGTCAGGCGGATATCTGCTGGTACACGATCACCGGCAAAAAGCCGGACTTGATCTCCAACAACCAGGTCAGAGGATGCAATTTCCTCCCAATGACCGTTTCGGCGTACTGTTACACTGGAATGCAGCAAATTTGTCAGGTGATCTGCTACATTTTTCGAACGCATTTCCTGAATAAAACGAATGATTCCACTTATCAACAGCATACTCAGAATAATTAGAACTGTGGTCATATCACGGCTAAAATTTGAAGCAAGCAGTACATCAGTGATAAAAGAAATAATTGCCAAAACAAACAGGATAATAGTAAATGGATTTATAAAAGCCTTGCGCAGGCGATGAAGTACGGTATCTTTGGATCTTCCCGTTAATTGATTGCTGCCATATTGCTGTTGGCTTTTTTGAATTTGTTCTTTATCATATCCGTCTTCAGTAATGTAAAAATCACGGTATAAGGTCTCTGTTCCTGTGTATGCATAATGAAGAACTCGGTGATGGATTGAACTGCCGTCTTTCATCTGTCGCACCTCCAGTATTATGTATTGCGTTTATTATAACATAGAAAACGCTATACCGGTTTGATTCAAACCTTGCTTTTTTCTTGCTTCCATATAGGGGGCAAATGGTAGACCTAAAATGAGAATAAAAGAAAAACTCTAAGTAAATGGTCATTCCATTTGCTTAGAGTTTTGAAAATTTTTATTCTTTGTTTCTCAGTCTTGCCAAAAATCCTTTTTTCTTTTTTGGCATTTCCAGAGGACCGCGGAGTCCTTTTACAGCAGTAATGTAAATTCCGCTTACAGTAGCTTTTACCTCTTTCTTTACCGGGATTAAAGCATAAACACTTGAGTCACACATAAGGGTCATAATCTTTGGACCGATCTTTGCTTTAACGATCGGAACCTTGGACCGACGAAGATATTTAGGTGTATTCTCAACGACAATGGAAGGGAGTCCAGCTTCTTTCAGTTTCATTTTCTTTTTGTCAATGATCAGCATAGATACTGTCTGTGCAGCAGCATCTAGTTTTTCCTGCTGTTCAGCCTGCCGTTTTTCTGCTCTTTTTCCAAGAAAATATAATACAATACAAGCGATGATCAATACAACCAGTATGACCAAGAGAACAATCGTCAGTGTATTCACGGGGAACCTCCTCAATCTTAAGTATTTTCGCAAATTTTATTGTAGCATTGTTTCTGACGGAGCGCAAGTGAAAAAGATGTTAGAAGGCGAAAAGACCTTGTAAACAAAAAGAGTTATGATTATAATAGAGAAATCAAAGAGGTCATTCCAAGGGATATTTGTGTTGGAAGACCTAGACCGGAATGGGAGGATAGGAAAGCATGTTAGAACTTGTTGGAGATGGGGCGCAGATGGGATTTTGGTGGATTATGGACCATCTTCTCTTTATTAATATATTTTTTTCTATCCTGATTATATTTTTTCAGAGAAAAAATCCTACTACAGTATGGGCCTGGCTTTTGATTCTCTACTTTATACCGGTATTAGGGTTTGTTCTGTATTTGATATTGGGGCAGAACTTTCGAAAAGACCGGATGTTTAAAATGAAAGAGATTGAAGGAGAGGTAAAATATACGATCCGGAGGCAGGAAGAGTCAATTTACCGGAAAAAGCTAAGATTAAGAGATCCGGAACAAGAGCGGTTTAAGCACTTGATCCTTTATAATCTGAATGAGGCGGAAGCGGTGCTTACCGACAATAACGATATACAGATTTATACAGATGGAAGAGAAAAATTTCAGGCACTTTTGAATGAGATGGAGCACGCCAGAAATTATATTCACTTACAGTATTATATTATTAAGAATGATGAACTTTGGCAGGAAATCGAGGAAGTTCTTATTAGAAAAGCCAGACAGGGGGTAGAAGTTAGAGTTCTTTTTGACAGTATGGGGTGCAGAACAATGCACAATAATGACTGGGTGAGATTGGAGAATGCCGGAATTCAGGTGGCAGAGTTCTTCCCTGCTATACTTGGAAAATTACAGCTTCGGATTAATTATCGGAATCACAGAAAGATCGTAGTAATTGATGGAAGGATTGGATTTGTAGGCGGATTTAATATCGGAAGAGAATACATTGGAAAAGATAAGAAATTTGGATACTGGCGGGATACGCATATTTGTATTGAGGGATCGGCAGTTACTTCGCTGGCTGTAAGATTTGTGCTGGATTGGAATTATGCCGCCAGAGAGAATCTGTTTCTGGAAGACCGGATTTTTGAAATTCCTACTTATATACGAAACGGTCGTGATCCGGTGCAGATTATATCCAGTGGACCCGATTCAAAAAGTCAAATTATCCGTAATAATTATCTCAGACTGATACATTTGGCAAAAAAAAGTGTATATATTCAAACTCCATATTTTATACCGGACGATGACATTCTCGAGGCATTAAAGATAGCTGCTAAATCAGGTATCGATGTAAGAATTATGATTCCATGTAAACCAGACCATCCTTTTGTCTATTGGGCGACTTATTCCTATATGGGGGATATGGTAGAAGCAGGAGCCAGATGCTACACTTATGACAGAGGTTTTTTACATTCCAAATGTATGTGTGTGGATGGATTGGTCACTTGTATGGGAACTGCTAATATGGATATTCGAAGCTTCAGCTTGAATTTTGAAGTCAATGCTACGATATACAGTGCCAGAACTACAATGAAGCTGCAGGAAGCTTTTGAAAATGATATTCCTTACTGTACGCTGATTACAAAGAAAAAGTACCAAGCAAGAAATCTTTACATTCGATTTAAAGAACAATTCTGCAGACTTCTGTCTCCTCTCTTATAGGGAGAACTGTGTGAGAAGGTGAATGGAAGAGAGTTTGGCAAAAGGGTTTTTTTTCAGACCCAGATGTGCTATTATAAAAAAACGGGTAAAATTTAGAGATAAAACAGAGGTGTAAATATGAAAAAGAAAACAGTTCTATTATTTGCCGGACTTCTGGCATGTTCTGTAATGCTGGGCGGATGCGCTGGAAATGAAGCGTCCAACGATTATGTCAAAATCGGTGGATATAAAGGAATTGAAGTGGACAAGGTAGACGACAAACAGGAAGTCAGTGACGAGGATGTGGATAACTATATTCTTTCAGTGCGCCAGCAAAACATGACAGAAGCCAAGGATGTAGCAGCAGAAGAAGGCGATACCGTTAATATTGACTTTGTAGGAAAAATGGATGGTCAGGAATTTGAAGGCGGTTCTGCACAGGGTCAGGAGCTTACAATTGGTTCAGCCGGCTATATTGAAGGATTCGAAGACAGCATTATTGGGCATAAGGCAGGAGAAACCTTTGACTGGAATGGACAGTTTCCGGATCCTTATGAGAATCAGCCGGATTATGCCGGAAAACCGGTTACCTTTACAATTACAGTCAACTCGGTTATGCGTATGCCGGAATTGACGGATGATTTTGTCAAGACAGTTTCAGAAAAATCTAAGACTGTAGCTGAGTATAAAAAAGAAGTAAAGAAAATTCTGCAAGACAATGCAGAGGAAAATTATCAGTATGATCTGGAGAGCGAAGCATGGGATGCTGTGTTAGAAAAAGCAGAGGTGATAAGCTATCCTGAGGATGAAGTGAAAGAGACTGAACAACAGATTATCAATAACTATAAAAGTATTGCTGAAGCTTATGGTATGGAATATGAGGATTATATTACCAGTCAGGGTATGGAAGTGAAAGATTTTGAAAAACAGGTAAGCCAGGCAGCAGAGAACAGCGTGAAACAAAAATATCTGGCACAAGCTATTGCTGAAGAAGAGAAACTTTCACTGACAGATGAAGAATATGAAAAAGAATTTAAAAAGCTTGCAGAGGAATATGGGTATCCGGATGTAGATACAATGAAGGAATCTGCTGGTGAGGATGAGTTGAAGAATATTGTGCTTCAGAATAAAGTAAAAGAATGGCTGGCAGAGCATTGCGTACAAGTTGTGAGTGATTCAGCAGAATAAAAGATAAAAAAGAAAAACCCCCTGTATTCACTATAAATATTATGAGTACAGGGGATTTTTTTGTAAAAAAATATTAGTTTGCAGCCAATTCTAGTAAATCTTTTGGAAATTGCAGAACTATCTCAGCAGGAATATCGGTGTGATCGGTACATCCCCAACCGGCAAGAGCAAAATCAATTCCCGCGTTTTGAGCGCAGGAACTGTCTGCTAAGGTATCTCCAACATACAAAACAGAAGAAGGAGTTACATGAAAAAGCTCTGTACAGGCAAGGAGGGGATGGGGATCAGGTTTGTGATAAGGAGTATCATCTCGGCAGATGATGTGGGTAAAGTAAGGGTGGATGGGATAATTAAAAAATGAGCGATTAAATTCGGCACGTGTCTTGGAAGTAACAATTCCAAGCTGCGTGCCTTTTTTATGCAGATTTTTAATCGTATCTTCAATTCCATCAAAGAGGCGTATATTTTTTAACCCTTCCACATAATAGGCTTGCCCAATGGAGGCAGCTTCTTTCCATTTTTCACCGGTCAGATGTTTAATTGCAAGTTGGCTTGGAACTCCGAGGGCAAAGGATAGCTCTTTTTCATCGTAATCTTTACCAGTTGTTTCCAATACCGCCTGTCGAAGTGCATGCAGAATAATAGCGGCACTATCCGTTAATGTTCCATCAATATCAAAAATCATGGTTGAATAGCCCATTTTATCGGCCCCCTTTACAGAATTTTACAGGGTTTAATATCAACATAGCACAGTGGAGTATAAAAACTCAAGAAAAATAAATGCCAAAAAAGAAAGGGATAAGTTGTGCAATCTTATCAAAAAATAGAAATAAAAAAAGAAACTATTGCAAAATGTTACAAAAGATTATAGAATGAGCAAAAGTAATGATGAGACAAAAGTAATATGCACATTACAAATATAACAAAAAGGAGAGTTGAATTATGAATCCAAATTATCACCAGCTTCAAATGCCGAAGTTTATTACAGGACGGGGATCGATTGAGTTTTTTGCCACATTGGGCAAAAAAAGGATTGGCGTTGTCCGCGGAGGACGAAGCCTCAATGACCAGCTGAAAGCAAAAATTGAAAAGCTTGCAGCTGATTCAGGAGCAGAGATTCGTTACCTTGCACAGATTCGTAATGAACCATTTATTGAAGATATTTTCCAGAATATGGATGAGGTTCGGGAATTTGAGCCGGATATGATTTTAGCAATTGGAGGCGGAAGTGTTCTTGATACAGCAAAAGCTATTCACCTGTTTTATGAAAATCCAAATATGACTTTTGAGGAGGCAACCATACCATATTCTTTACCGGCTCTTGGTAAAAAGGCAGTTCATATAGCTGTTTCGACAACAAGCGGGACTGGCTCAGAGACTACTTCTTGTGCTGTTTTTATAGATCCAGAGACAAAGACAAAGAAACTTCTTCTGGATAATACGATTATTCCACATTATGCCATTTTGGATGCAGATACCACAGATTCGCTGCCTGCATCCATTACAGTAGCAACAGGGCTGGATGCGCTGACGCATTCTATTGAGGCTAGTACGGCACGGAATGCTTCTGTAATGACTCGATCAATGGCAATTGAAGCAGCTGTAGATATTTTGGAAAATCTGGAAGCAGCGGCAAAAGAAGGGGAAATGACAGAAGAAAAGAAAAAAGCAAGGGAAATTATGCATATTGCTTCCGGTATTGCAGGGGTTGCAATTACGAATTCATGTACAGGGTTGGCTCATTCCTATGATCATCCGGGACCAACATTTTCATTTGCGCATGGGAACATTTGCGGGCTTATGTTGCCATACACAATGAAATATGTGGGCGTACATTCATCCTATGCCACAATTGCAAGGCGCCTTGGATATAAAGGGACAGACAGGGAATTGACTCAGGCTCTTATAGATCATTTATTCAATCTTATGAAACGGCTGAACCTTAAGACAAGCTTTAAAGAATTTGATATTGACAGAGAAAAATATATGGAAGCTGCAAAAGTGTGGGCTGAAATCTCACTTCCGGCATTTGCCACAGTTGTATCTCCAGCGGAAATGACGGCAGAAAAGGGAGTGGCATTATATACAGATTGTTATGAAGGAAATTATCCGCAGGTATAAAAACCACTAAAAATGAATTATGAAAATTATGCAATATTATCAAAAAGTATTTTTTTTTGCTATAAATTATTGACGAATGTTACAAATGAATATAGAATGAGCAATAGTAACAGACAAAATACCAAATAAAGTTACAAATGTAATGATATACAGAGGAAGAAAGGAAGTAAGAAAATGAACACAACAGCAAGAATGAATCACATTTTTAACTCAGACGGAAAGACATTTATTATGGCAATGGATCATGCAGCTAATTTTAATACACTGCCTGCACTGAATAATCCGAAGAAATTAGTTAGAGAGATCGCAGCAGCAGGAGCAGATGCTTTCCTTTCAACAGTAGGTATGGCAGAGCATCTGACAGATTCATTCCTTGGAAAAGGAATTATCGTAAGAGCAGACGGAGGAGTATCTTTCCTTGGAGATAAATCTAAACCAATGCAGATCACGACAACAGCAGAAGATATTGTACGTATGGGAGCAGATGCGGTAATTACAATGAGCTTTCCGGGATCTAAATTTGAGAATGAAGTACTTAGCAATCTGACAAAGGTTTGTATGGAAATGCACAGATGGGGTGTTCCGGTACTTGCAGAAGCATTGCCTAGAGGTTTCGAACCTGCAGAAGATTCCAGAACACCGGAAAATATCACATTTGCATGCCGCCAGAGCGTAGAACTTGGCGCAGACTTTGTTAAGAGTGTATATACAGGAGATCAGGACAGCTTTAAAAAATTAGTAGACGCTACATATAAACCAGTTGTTATTTTGGGAGGAGCTAAGAAAGTTCCAGTAGAGCAACTTCTTCAGGAAATTAAAGATGCTCTGGAAGTTGGCGGTGCAGGAATCGCTATGGGAAGAAATATCTGGGGACATGAGAATCCGGTAGGATATACAGCAGCGATTGCAAAACTGATCCATGAAGATTGCAGTGTAGAAGCAGCTATGAAGGAAATGAACAAAATTTACTAAGATTTACACTTTGGATTTTTAAAGGAGAGATAAGATAATGGGAACATTTAAAGTAGCAGTTTTAGAAGGCGAAAAGAAAATCGGATTTCATGATGCACAGATGAGAGAACCAGCTGATAAACAGGTACTTGTTAAGGTACATTCCTGTGCAATCTGTACACTGGAGCAGAGAGTGTATTTGGGAGTTATGAATCGTTATCCATTTGCAGGTGGTCATGAAGCAGCTGGTGTAGTTGAAGCAGTTGGCAAAAAAGTTGCAGGTGTAAAACCTGGAGATAAAGTTGCAGTAAGATTGCTGAATTCTTGTGGAGAGTGCTACTACTGCAGAAACGGCCATGAAAATCAGTGTGTAAAATCATTTATTGCTGAGACACAGGAATGTGCAATGGGACCGGGCGGACTTGCAGAGTATATGATGGTAAATGCTGAAGATGTATATAAAGTAGCAGATGATGCAGATCTTACACATGTTTCATTGACAGAGCCACTGGCATGCTGTGTTCATAGTATTGAAAACGGACAGATTGAACTCGGAAACGATGTAGTAGTGATTGGTGTTGGTATCATGGGAGCTCTTCATATTCAGCTGGCAAAATTAAAAGGTGCAAGAGTTATCGCTTGCGAGCTTGATGAAAAGAGACTGGAAGTTGCTAAGAAGATGGGTGCAGATGTACTTGTTAATTCCGGTAAAGTAGATGCAGTTGAAGAAGTGAAGAAACTGACAGAGGGAAGAGGTGCAGATGCGGTATTCTGTACAGTTCCTGTAGCAGCACTTGCTGACCAGGCAGTTCAGATGACAGGTAAACTTGGAAGAACTGTATTCTATACATCTTTCCATCCGGACAAACCGATTGAAATCAGCCCGAATAAAGTACATTCTTCCGAACAGATTATTACAGGAACTGTAAATCCGCAGAAGAAAGACTTTTTAGCAGCAACAAGACTGTTGTCAGCTAAGATCGTAGACGTATCAGAACTGATTTCAGATAGAGTTCCGCTTGCTGAAGTTGAGAAAGCATTTGAAGAGGCAATTTTGCCAGATACATATAGAATTGTAGTTCAACCGTAATTTTTTGGTGAAACGGCCAGAGAATTATAAATTATTCAAGTGGGGTTGCGTAAAGGGTGATTTGAGAAGTAAAATAAATCTATCAGAAATCTGATTAAATGAGATATGGAGGGATAGATTTATGCGAAGAAAAAGTATCACAGATGAGCAGAAACAGGAATACCGAAGAGTTGCTTATTATTATTATAAGGAAGGACTTACACAAGAAGAAATTGCAAAGCGTATGCAGATGTCCCGCCAGAGAGTCAATCGGATAGTGAGCAGTTGTATTGAATTGGGTATTGTGACAATTAACATAGAAGGTCTGGATAGCAGTAATCTCGAATTAGAAACCAAACTTGAGCAAAAATTTGGCTTGAAGGAAGTTAGAATTATTAATGAAGTAGCAAAAGAATTTGAAATAGAAGAATTGGGGATTGAAGGAGGAAGGTATCTTAGAAGTATCCTGCAAAAGAATGATATTATCGGAGTCAGCCGTGGAAGAAGTACTTCTGCATTGGTGGAACAGCTGCCAGAAGATGCAGATTATCCATCAGATATTACAGTTACCCAGTTGATGGGAGGTATTGCAGAGACATTAGATACGGCACCTGTAGATGAGACCGTATATAGATTTTCAGAAAAGCTTCAGGCAAAGGCGGCAATTTTATATGCGCCCATCATTCTTGGCAGTGAGAAACTAAGAGAATCCTTTACCCATGAGCCATATTTTATAAAAAGCTATGAAATTATTAAAAAATGCAATATTGCAGTTGTTGGTATAGGAACCGCGTCCAGTCAGTGGAAACATATGATATCACTTTATGATATTAAGGATAAAACACAGACAGAATGGGCAAAAGATGTTGTAGGAGAAGTGTGTACCCACTTTTTTGACCGCAACGGTAATGCAGTAGAGCCGCCATTCCGTGACCGGATCATTTCCATCATGCTGGAAGACTATAAAAAGATTCCAGTAAGGATCGGAATTGCCGGCGGATCTGGAAAAACAGAGGCTATTGCAGCGGCAGTTAAAGGCGGATATATCAACGTACTGATTACGGACTTACAGACAGCCAAAATGTTATTAACCTAAAAGGAAGGAGGAAGATTATATTGCATGTTCCCTTTGCAGTAATGTAATAAATGAGAAAGTATGTCAGATAATAACAATCAAGGTGGTTCATTAGGACTTTGGACATGTGTGGCCATGATAGCAGGAGGAATGATCGGAAGCTCCATCTTTTCTCTGTCAGGACTCACAATGACATCAGCGGGTCCATCAGCAATTGTTACATGGGCAATCGCAGCAGTAATCATGTTGTGCTATGGATTAGTGTGTGCAGAATTGTCAACAAGGTTTCCAAAATCAGGAGGTGTATTCGTATTCCCATCCAAAGCTCTTGGAAAAACAGAAGAGCAGGGACGTCTTTGGGGATGGATCTCCACATGGGGATATATCAATGCAAATATTGTTGCAATTTCATTTGCAGCTATTTATGTAGGAACTTATTTAAGCGTTGGATTCCCGATTTTTGGAAAACTGCAGATTCCTTTAGCAGTTGGTTCCATTATCTTTATTTTGATTCTCAACAGTATGAAATTTGCATTGGCAGGAAAGGTTAACAATTTATTAGTATTAGGTCTTGCGCTTACAATGATTGCCTATATCGTTATCGCATTTGTAAGCGGTGCATGGGACGGTTCTACTTTAGTACCTTTCTTTACACAGGGATCCGGTGGAAAAACAGGTTTCCTTGCAATGGTGCCAACAGCCATGACAGGATATGGTTCTATCGTAGCTATGGCTTTCATGGTATCTGAAGTGAAAAATCCAAACAGAAATGTACCAAGATCCGTATTGATCGCTATGATCGTTGTACTCTGCTTATATCTTGGAATTATCCTTGCAACAGTAGGTATGGTATCAGCAGGATTCCTGCTTGAAAATCCAGGAATGCAGTTCATTCCATTATACGCAGCAGCATTTACTAAATTGGCAGCATTGCCATGGGTATCTAAACTGATTTCTATTGCAGCATTACTTGCACTTTTAACAACAATGCTTACAGTTATGTCTCTGACATCCAGAGCAATCCAGGCAGCAGCAAGTAAAGGACTTATGCCGGAAGGTCTTGCAAAGAACAATAATGCAGGAGTTCCGTTTAATGCAGCATTATTAGTGACAGTTCCATGTGTAGTTATTGCCTGCTTCCCACAGTTTACAGCAACTATCGTAAGCTTTGGAGCATTGTTTGCTGCAATGACTATCAGCATTAATATCATTTCTCTGCTTGTGGCTAGAAAGAAATTTGATCTTCCGGAAGGTGCTTTCCACGCTCCGGGCGGAAATGTTCTCCCAGTAGTAGCATTAGCGCTTATTATTCTCTGCTACATCCCCGATATTATTAAAGGCGGATGGAAGATCTGGGCATACAGTATAGCATGGTATGTTTGCGGACTGATCTACTACAAAATAAGACAGAATAAACAAAAAACAAACTAATCGGAGGGACAAAGGAGCAAAATTATGGGCAGCATGAAAGAGATGAAAGACACCTGTGTGGCATATGGTTACTTCGATGGTGTGCATAAGGGACACATCGAGGTTGCAAAAAAAGTAGTGGAACTCGGTAAAGAAAAGGGACTTACATCTGTAATTGTAAGCCGGGCCAAAGAAGGACAGGTGCTTTCAACAGAAGAAGAGAAAGAATATTTGTTCAAAGGCGAAGGAGTAGAGGAAGTAATCACCTACTCCGGAGATGAAATAGCAGAAGAAGAATTCATCAAAGATGTATTAGTTGGAACGCTTGGCGCTAAGGTTATTGTGGTTGGTGCAACAAATACTAATATGGAAAAGGTAGAAGAAGCAGCAAAAGCTTGTGGAGTAGACCTTGTAGTGTGCGATGTTGTAAAAGAGGACGGAGAAGCAATTACGACAGCACAGGTAAAAGAAGCGTTTGATAAAAGTGATTTCGATCAGATTTACAAATTATGTGGACACCCGTACATTATGATCGGTAAGGTTGAACACGGAAAAGCACTTGGAAGAACGGTAGGAATGCCGACTGCAAACCTTGGGGTGGCAGATTATAAATTAAAACCACCAAGTGGAGTGTATGCAACAAGTGTACAGATTGATGATGAAGTATTCAAAGCTATGACTAATATTGGAAAAAGACCATCAGTTGATGACTTTGATTATGTGACAATTGAGGCATTTATTCTGGATTTTGCAAGAGATATTTACGGAAAGAAAATTATCCTGGGTGTACGCCAGTTCGTGAGAGGTGTGCAGAAGTTTAATAATCTGGAAGAAGTACAGCAGCAAGTTCAAAAAGATATCCAGAAAGTGCGTGAGGTGCTTCAGTCCGTAGTAGAATAAAGCAGCATATTAATATGTATGTCAGTTCAGGAGCACGGAGGATTTCATTTCCGGCTCCTGATTTTTTTTGAGCAGGGGAAGGAGACATGAATATGAATCCATTAGAATATGTAAAAAATGAGCCGTACAAATGTTATATTAATGGAGAGTTTGTAATTCCTGAGGGTGGAGAAACGTTTGATATTATCAATCCGGTAAATAATGAGCCATTTGCTAAAGCTTATCGTGCAGGCAAAGGCGAAGTAGAAAAAGCTGTGAAAGCAGCAAGAGAAGCTTATGACAATGGTCCGTGGGGAAAAATGTCTGCAAAAGACAGAAGCAAACTGCTTTTGAAAGCCGGAAAGATTTTGGAGAGAAGACTGGAAGAATTTGCATGTATTGAGACATTGGAATGTGGAAAGTTGTTCGGAAGTGTCATGTATTATGAAGGTGCAATGTGTGTAGATGCATTTGAATATTTTGCGGGTAAGGCACGCTGCATTGAGGGAAAGATTGTTCCAATTGATCATGAAACGATTAATATGGTTCAGTGGTATCCACATGGTGTTGTGGGTGAAATTCTTCCATGGAATGGACCATTTATGATGGGATGCCAGAAAATATGTGCAATCCTTGCAGCCGGAAATACAGCGATTATTAAACCATCTTCCTGGGCATCCTTAAGTATGCTTCTTTTAGCAGAAGTGTTTGATGAAGCAGGTTTCCCGAAAGGTGTGATTAATGTATTGTCCGGTTCCGGTGCAGTAATCGGAAATGCTTTGGTAGAAAATCCGGATGTAGATATGGTTGCAATGACCGGAGGAACAGAGACAGGAAGACGTATTATCGGTGCTTCTCAAGATACGGTCAAAGAAATCGCTTTAGAGCTTGGAGGAAAGAGCCCTAATATCATGTTTGATGATGTAGATATTGATGATGCGGCAAAATGGGGAAGATGGGGATTTACCTTGAATTCTGGACAGGTATGTGTATCTGGTACAAGACTGATTGTGCACAGAAGCATTTACGAAGAATTTCTTGCAAAACTGAAAGTGGAAGCAGAAAAAATGGTTCCTGGAGACGGTTTTGATCCAAATACGACTTTAAGCACCTTGATTCACAAAGATCACGCAAAAACAGTGTGGGATTACATTGAAAAAGGAAAAGCAGAAGGGGCAAGATTAATCTGCGGAGGTGAACCTTACGAGGATGAAACATTAAAGAAAGGTAATTTTGTTCCAGTAACCGTATTTGCAGATGTGACACCGGATATGACCATTTTCCAGGAGGAAATCTTTGGACCTGTTGTATGTGTAACGCCATTTGATACAGAGGAAGAGGCAATTGCGATTGCTAATTCTACAAAGTACGGTCTTGCGGGAGGAGTATTTACAAAAGATATTAAGAGAGGTTTAAGAGTAGCACAAGCCATTGACAGTGGACAGATTTATGTGAATTCTTACTTCAGTAAAGGCATGATTGAATCACCGGGAACAGGATGGAGAGAAAGCGGACTTGGAGTAGCCGGTATTCAGAAGTATATGATTTCTAAGACAATCTTTGTGGACACAGAAGACGGAAGTGTACCATATTAGAAAGTCAGAAAAGGGAGGCACATTATGGCTAAATTAAGAGCAGTTTATTATATTAACCAGTTCTATGCCGGAATGGGCGGCGAAGAAATGGCTGATACGGGATTACATATTCTGAATGAGAAAAAAGGTCCTGCACTTGGTATTGAACCAATGTGGAATGGAGAAATGGAAGTTGTAAAAGTATTAGTATGTGGTGATAACTTCATCAATACAGATACAAAATTTGAAGAGATTCTTCCGACAATTAAAAAAGAAATTGAAGAGAGTAAACCAGATGTATTTATTGCAGGGCCAGCGTTTAACGCAGGACGCTATGGAGTAGCCTGTGCAAAAATGTGTGATTATGTAAAAAAAGAACTGGGTATTCCAAGCGTGACAGGAATGTGGTGGGAGAACCCGGCAGTAGGAATGTATGTAAAAGATAACTATATTATTTCTACTACAGAGACTGCAAGTGGAATGAGAAAATCTCTTCCAAAACTGGCAGCGCTGGCATTAAAGCTTGCTAAAAAAGAAGAGATTAAAGCAGCAAGATTTGAAGGATATCTTCCAACCGGACATCGTTATAATGAGTATCATGAGAAAACCGGAGCAAGGCGTGTAACAGACATCTTACTGGATAAGCTGTATCATCGCCCATACAGGACAGAAGTTCCGCTTCGTGGATTTGAGCAAGTACCACCGGCTGCAAAAATTGAAAATCTTAAAGATACCAAAATTGCACTGTTTACTACAGGTGGATTGGTACCAGTAGGAAATCCAGATAAATTGAAACAGGCATTCTCCGTAAACTACGGAAAATATAGCATCGAAGGATTAGATGAACTCAAAAAAGGTGTATATGAATCCATTCACGGAGGATATGACACTACAGATGCAAGTAATGATCCGCATCGTCTGATTCCATTAGATGCAATGAGAGATTTGGAGAAAGAAGGAAAGATTGGTTCTGTATTTGAATATTTCTATACAACTTGTGGAGTAGGCACAAACGTAGAAACAAGTAAAGAAATGGGACAGAAACTGGCCGCAGATTTGAAAGCGTCCGGAGTTACGGCCGCAATCTTCACCTCTACTTGAGGTACTTGTACTCGTTGCTGTGCAACGATGGCAAAAGAGCTTGACAGAGCCGGTATTCCGGTTGCTCATATTACAGCATTTACGTCAATTGCTCTTAGTGTAGGTTCTAACCGAATCGTATTTGGCGGAGATTTCACATCTCCAAGTGGAAATCCAGATCTTCCGCTTGATCGTGAAAAAGCATACCGCAGAAGAATTATTGATAAATGTCTGGAGGTTCTGACACAGGATGTAGAAGGACCAACCTTATTTACAGTAGATGATGAAAAGGAGGGGGAATAACATGAAGAAAATGAGTAAAACACTGACTCGTCAGTATTTTGACATTAAAGATGCAAAGTTTGCTGATCATACTTCTTTAGAAAATGGTGTGTTATCCATCTCCAAGGAAGAGTTACAAGAAGAGGTAAAATCTCTTATGAAGGCTGTAAAAGCCGTAGATTTCGAAATTGTAAAGCCGGGCGAAAATACACGTATTATTCATTTGCTGGATACATTGCAGCCGATGATTAAAGTAGAAGGCGAAGGACAGCAATATTCTGGTTATTTTAGTGATCCCCATATGGTAGGGGAGGGAAAAACAAATCTGTTAAAGGGATTTGCTGTTATGGAAAGTGCAGCCCTTCCATGGGATGATTCCAGTGCAAGCTCAGGTCTTTTGTATCCACGTGATGCAATTATGGATATGGTAGGGCCGATTGCAGATGTGACACCATTTTCCAAGACCATCAACCTTGTGATTCTGTATGAATTAGAAGAAGGAAAATCTTCCATCGAATATGATACAGACATCCGTAATATAGGAATTAAGGTAGCCACTTATCTGGCAGCTGTAACAAAAGACATGGAACCGGACAGCACAGAAGATTTCTCCATTGATAAAGTGAATCCAGATCTGCCAAATGTAGTATTCGTCTGGAATTCACAGAACCAGGGACCATATTCTAATACTTTTATTTATGGACATCCAATTGATAATATGGTCCCAACCCTCTTTCATCCCAATGAATTGATGGATGGATGTGTAGTAAGTGGAAACTATGTATGGCCTGCATTTAAAGTCCCTACCTATTTATACGTAAATAGTCCAATTCTTCTGGAACTTTATAAAGAGCATGGAAAGACTATTAACTTCCGTGGTGTAATCTTTGGAAGAAGTCATAATCCTTCTAACTGGCATAAGACAAGATGCGCACAGGTGGCAGTAAAAATTGCACAGTATCTGGACGCAGATGGTTTGATCATGGCATGGGAAGGCGGCGGAAATGCAGCCGTAGATGGAATGCTTACCATCCAGTGTGCAGAAAAGCACGGAATTAAAGCGTCTACCATTACATTTGAATTTGGTGGTGTAGATGGTACCGAGGGAATCCTGCTCGTAGACGATGTTCCGGAAGCAGATGCAGTTATCAGCGGAGGTTCCATTGAGAAGCCATTTACAATTCCGGATGTGGACCGCGTAGTGGGAGGAGATGTGCTTCGACTGAACAAAGAGTCTGGGGGATTTTTCCCACCATCTGATAAAGCACTTAGGTTTGAACAAACGACTCATCTGTATATTGGTGGTAATCAGGCTGGTGCAAGTACTTTATTTGCAGAAGAGTATTAATTCCTGGAACAAACATTATTAGGAAATTTTAGTGTAATTTGGAGGAGCAAAATCTCCAAAGAGTAAAAGCATAGAAAAGCTATCCCCTGCATACATTGTAAAAACGATGAATGCAGGGGATTTTTATGAAAGAATATATTGAAGAAAGGGCGGTAGAAATCGCATGTTATATCATTGAACATAAGGCAACTGTACGACAGGCAGCTGGGAAGTTTGGAGTAAGTAAATCGACTATACATATAGAGGTAATAATATAGAACGGTTTGTGTGGGTGATGAGATGATGGGTGCAGAAAGAGTCTATTACAAAATCAGATTGCATATATGACGAAAGGAGAGCTGATGGAAGTTCGGAGGTTTCTCCATGGGGCAAGGGGTATGGAGAGATATTTATAAAAATAAGGTTATGAGAAGACTAGAGAGCAGTTTTAGGAATGCATTTAGCAGGAATTTAATAAGAGTATTTTGTGTGAGAAGAGCCTGGTTTAAGCCAGGCTTTTTTCAGTTATATTGATTAGGGAAGCAACGTTCTTGACAGTTATATAACAAATATCAAAAATATTTATTATAAAGTTGTTAATATAAAAATATACAAATATAATTATATTTAATATATATTCTATATGTAAAATCTGGAATTATGGTGCGTACTTGATTACAACGGAGGAAACTATTATGAGTGGCTGGAAAGATTTGTTCCGAGAGCATATTCTTGCACGCGGAGAGATGTATTATTATGAAGATGCAGTTTTGGAACTCCATAAAACGGAACATGGATATCATGCTATCGTAGAGGGGACAGAGGACTATGAAGTAGATATTGAAATAGAAGAGGGACGGGTTTGTGAAATGTATTGTTCCTGTCCCTACGCGGAAGATGGAAATAACTGCAAGCATATGGCGGCTGTTCTTTATGAGATTGAGGAACAAAGTGACGCGGGAATTTTGACAGAAGAAAATTTCCCGGATTGTCAGAAAGAAGAGTTGGAAGAAATTATTGAAAATGTTCCGGAAAAGGAATTGCGTTCACTTATAAAGGAAATTGCCGCACAAAACAGTGAGATCCGGGATCTGCTTATGACCAGATATGCAGCGAAGATCGATGAGAAACAGATGAACCGGCTCAGACAGGGAGTGGATGAGCTTGTAAGGAAGTACGGGGACCGAGGCGGTTATATTGATTACCGGAATGCCTTGGATTTCATCTGGGCGTTGGAGAGTTATCTCGAAGAGAAAGCAGATATATTGATAGAGCGAAAGGAGTGGATGCGGGCATTCGAACTGACCAGTTATGTGTTCAGAACCATTGGAAATATAGATATAGATGATTCAGACAGCGGGATAACAGAGATTGCTAACCTGTGTTATGATAAGTGGAAAGAAATACTGCATAATTGCAATAAAGAAGAAAAAAATAAAATATTTTCATGGTTTATGAGTCATCAGACATGTGATTATGTCGTTGATTATATGGAAGATTATATGGAGGATTTTCTGATCCATGAGTTTGAGGATCATGAAATATTAGAAAAAAGGCTGAAGTATCTGGATGAAAAAATAGAAACGCAGGGTTCTTCCACAGATTGCGGCAGTACATGGAGCGCCCGTCATGGTTATGAAAATAATATAATACAGCGCTTGGAACTTATGGAGCGGCTCAATTTTTCGCAGGAAGAGATACAAGAATATCGCAGGAAATACTGGCGTTTTTCGGTTGTGAGAGGATTGGAGATACAGGAGAATCTTGAATGGGGAAATATGGATAAAGCCATCCCGATTCTGCAGGAAAGTAAAATACTGGACAAAGAGTATCCGGGTCTGGTTGCCGGGTACAGCGAGCAATTGATCTCAATCTATGAAAAGCAGGCGGATGAAAGGGCTTACAAAGAAGAGTTGTTGTATTATGTTTTTGAATATCAGCAAAATAGTCTTGTATATATTCAGAAATTAAAAGAGATTAGTACAGATGAGGAGTGGAATGAATATAGAGAACAGATTCTGAAAAGCCGTAAAAATTATATGATTCTGTATCCATTTATGGAGGCGGAAGGAATGTATGAACGTATGCTTGAATGTCTGAAAAAAGAAGGTTTTATCTATAATTTGGACAAATATGAAAAAGTACTCAAAGAGAAGTTCCCGGAGCAGGTAAGGGATATATACATTTCATATATACATAGTCAGGCACAAAGCGCAGGCAATAGGAATAAATACAGAGAATTGATGAAATATCTGAAAAAGATACGGAGATATCCGGGCGGTAAAGGAAAGGCAGAAGAAATTGCTAAGAACTGGCGGGCCATGTATTACCGAAGGACAGCCATGATGGATGAAATGAAAAAAGCAGGATTTTAGGAAAATCATATGAATTACATTTGGAAGGAGGAAGAGAGATGTATCTTCAATGTACAAAAAAGATGCTTGATAAATTAGATCGGTCTAAAATACAGCTGGTTCCTGCAGAAGTCTGTGACGACGGAGCAGGCGGTTTTTATTCCTGGCATGTGAATTATATTACGATCAACAGGAGAAAAGCAATTGTCTGTATGAATAATATGATTCGGTATCCTATCGTATTATACCGTCCAAAAGCAAAGGATATTGCTAATTTTGAGGAACGGATTAAATCAGGGATCCGGACAGCGTTTCTGGAAGAAGGCGTACCCGAAGAGATTGTGGAAGAATATCTTAAAAACTGCGGCACTGCAGAGTATTCAACAACAGCCGGAAGACGTATGGTGGCAAATCTGAATAAGACCTGTGAAATCGTTTGTTATTATACGGAATTACTGGACGAAAATTCTGTTGTGCAGAGCAGGATCAGCACAGCATTGGGACGATACATAATCAGATATGGGGAACGCCCAGCTTATCCGTCTGAAGAATTGTTTAGGAGACTGTGCAGAATGAAAAATATGCCGGAAGAAAATTGGGAACAGATGCTGAAAATAGATAATTATCAGCTGAAAATCAGACTGTTACTTGAAGGATATGATATCTGGAGAAGAATCCTTATTCCATCAAGATGCACGTTCCATCATCTTCACTGGGTCATTCAAAAAACATTTGACTGGTTTGACTATCATCTGCATGAGTTTTATGTGATAGATAGGGAAGCGCAGACGGATGAGAGGCTTCCTTTGTATGCGTATCCGATGAAAATAAGAATTATTGACAGTGAAGACCCGGAAGTGGAAGAATATCTGGAACCGGATAAATATGAAGTGAAATATGATATGCAGACAAGGCTGAAAGAGATTTTTCAGGAGACTGACAGCTGCATTTATACTTATGATTTCGGAGATAACTGGGAACATGAAATCAGATTGGAGAAAGTTGTGAAAGACAGCAGTAACCGTTTTCCAGTATTGTTGGAGAGTATGGGAGAAAGACCGCCGGAAGATGTGGGAGGAGCAGGCGGGTTTGAAGAATATATGAGAATTATTTCGAATCCGGATTGTGAGGAGTATGAATTTATGAAGCAGTGGGAGAAATCAACTAAAGCGAGAAAACGGTCGGTCGAGGAAATTAATCTGATGTTGAGATATTATCATTAATGTAGAATTTATATCGCGTAAGGAGAATGCACATGGAAATATCAAAAAGTGACTGGAAACTATTTGCAGAAAAATTGGCTGGATGGCAGGAAAACTATATGGATCAGCTGAGCAGAGAGTATATTTCCCTGCTGAGTTCTGAAGAAGGGAATCCATCTGATCGATTCTGGAAACTGGATGAAAGAATTAAAAAGGACAGACGACATCCGGGAGTCATTCTGGAGAGACGGAAATCTCACGCTATTTTTGATATTGTAGATCTTATCAGGCTGCAGGTAATAACGATAGATGATCTGGACGGATTTAGTGAAGAATTGAAAGAAAAGGTCAGATTATTGTTGAAAAGATAAAATAAACTGTTTTTGAAAGTGTTGCATACTAAAATAAATATCAGCAATTTAATATTGTAGGTATTTACATTCATTTTTATGAATCGTAGATACCTATTTTTAGTATAAAAGTATTTCTCGCGAAAAAAACATTTTCTTTTATGGAGTGCCGGAAGATACAACCGGTTCTTACAAATAAAAGTCTTTGACTGTGCGTTGCGTGCAGTTATAGGCTGGAAAGAGAAGGTAGGAATAATATGAAATTGCGGGAAATTTGTGAAACACTGGAGATATCTAGAAGAGCTCTACAAGGGTATGAAAAGGCAGGACTGGTCTCTGCAACAGGTCGGAATAAATATGGACATTTACTTTATGATGAAACTGCAAAGTTAAGAATTGCTAAAATAAAGTTCTATCAACAGTTGGGATTTTCGCTTAAAGAGATTTCATCTATTATTGATGCCCCTGATATTGTGGTAAAAGAAGCTCTCGAAAAGCAGGTCGAAAAACTAAAAAATGAGAGGACAGAAACAGATAAATTAATTGAGAAAGCGAATCAAATGATTGCTGCTCTGGTAAACAAAAATGGTTATTATAAATAAAGGAGTGAGAACAAATGAAAGACAGGAAAAAAGTAATTATAACAGTAATATTAGCTAGTGTCGTATTTATAGTTACAGGATTAATAATAGTTTATACCTGTTATCACAGATGGAATGACGCGACGTGCACAGAACCGAATAATTGCAGTATTTGTGGCAAAACAGAAGGAGAACCATTGGGACACAAATGGAGTAATGCGACATGTGTAAAGCCGCAGACATGTAAAGTATGCAATGAGACAAAAGGAAAAGCATTGGGGCATGATCCGGAATCATGGTCGACGATAACAAAATCTACATGTACTGCCGAAGGAGAAAAGGAAGCAGTTTGTAAAAGATGTGGGAAAAGTCTTGTAGAAAAGATACCGATGACAGATCATACGCCGGGAGAATGGACAGTTACAAAGAATTATAAAGTGAACCGTGATGGTACAGTGACACCGGGGACTCAGGTAATATGTTGTACCGGATGTCAAGAAGAACTGGAGACAAAAGAATATACAATAGAGTTAACGAACAGCCAGAAGAATGCCGTTATCCGGGCATATGAAGAAGAAAATTTCTGGCATGTATCACGCGATTATTTGATCCACGATATATTGGTAGAATTTGATTATTTTAGTGTGGAAGATGCGACATTTGCTGTTGATCATATGGATGTGGATTTCGATGAACAGGCGGTATTATTTGTAAAAGAAAATTCCTCAGGACAGTCCAGGGGTGGAATTACGGAATTGATGCTATATTACGGTTATACAGAAGAACAGATTAATAATGCACTTGAGCAGACTGGATTTTAAACATATAATTGGGGATGGCAGTTACATATGGTATAATTCATATGTGAGGATTATTCAAATGAGGAGGGAATAAGTTGGATGAATGAGACGAAAAAGAATAACGGATTCATTTCCTATCTGATAAAAGCACATCTTTTAGGAAAAGTTTTGGCAGGGCTATTGATTGTGGCGGTGATTGTGGCTGTAATTTTTGGAGTAAAGAAAGTTGTGTTTTCAGAAAGTCAGACTACAAAAATCGGTTTTGAAAATATTGGAGAATTGGCAACACAATCTTCTTACTGCACACAAGTGAATGTTACAGACTCTTCAAAGAAACTTTTTGGCGCTGACATTCCATTTACAAATAGTAAATACATATACAGTTATGGGATTACGATCAAAGCAGGATTTGATTTTAATGAAATAGAATGGAATGAAAAAGGAAATACTATCGAGGTTAAGCTGCCGGAAGTAAAAATATTAAGTTCCGAAATTGATCAGGATTCTTTCAAAGTATATCATGAAGATGAGAGCGTATTTAATCAGATTACTTTAGAAGAGAATAATGATGCTGTTGTTGAATTAAAGAAGCAGGCGGAGACAGATGCTATAGAAAACGGTTTATTTGAAAACGCCCGTGGTAATGCGGAAACAATACTTACAAGTTTTTTTGGAAATGTATATGATTTAAATGAGTATGAAATTGTCTTTAAAGACAAATAGAATAATAGTCCACATAAGGAGAAGGCTGGGGGAAACTCTTGGCCTTCTGTTTTATCTGTATTGAATTACAGATAAAGGATTGATATACTTTATTTAATTAAAGTGGTATGTTTTGATTAATGATAGTATTTAGAGAAGGGGGAAGGACAAAAATAGTTTGTCCGAAGAAAAATGGAGAAAAAAACAAAATTTGGAGAATTGGTTTCCGGTGTTGGGAAAAACGCAAAAGATTTACTTGGAAAATCAAAAAATATAGCAATGCACATTGCTGACCAGAACGATGATGGAAAGCTGGATTTGAAAGATGTTTCGGTTATAGCGGAGACTGTAGGAAATACAGTAAAAAAGGGAACACAGGTAGTGAGGGAAACTGCTGAAGAAACAGCTCGAACATTAGAATTAAAGGCATTACAGCCTGTTTTTTCAGAATTTTTGAATAATGGGGATTTCTTTATGTCTAAGTTCATAAGGGTGACAGAGAGAGATAAGAAACATGCAGAAAGTGAATTGTGTAAAGGATCAATAGGATTTATTTCTGAACAAAAAGGTCTCCGTATTGTAAATATTTTTCGAGACTCGGTAGAGGAATTTGGACTTGCGTTTTATCCAGATAAGGAAAGTGAGTTTTATTATGTTGATCCGAGTGATCCTAAAGGTTATATTGCGTTGAATGAATATTTTAGCCATTTAAAACTTTTGCGTATAAATGAATTGCAAAAACTGGCGCAGGACCTGGGAGCCAAGCACTTCAGAGTGACATATAAAGAGGAAAAATTGTCTCTGACTGAAAAGAAGACTAATGCGAAAGCCAATGTAAAACCAGTGGCATCAGGCGAAAGAGAAAATTCTTCTACTGATCGAAATTTCTCAACAGTAGAAGTTGCAGCTGAAATGGAATTTCCAGGACATAGTCCAATAAAGCCACAATTAAAATATTTGAATAATGACCCAAGTATTAAAACACTTATTGACATGAGAATGGATGAGAAAGCGCCTTTGTTACATCAGAAATATATGTTAAAGCTAAGTAATTCCTCTGGCCTAAAGGAAAGTGAGGCTGTGAAAATTGATGCAGTATTGAAGGGAATGAAATGTGCAGGAAATGCAACTGTTGTTAGCGAAGTACAAAATGAGGCCAGAAGATATTTAGAATATGAGATTGATTTTTAATTATATGTAAGGTGATAAGAAAGTATGAGACTATTTATTGCAATTCAGTTATCTGATGAAATGAAAAAAGCTCTGGTTGCCTGTATGCACGATTTGAAAAAACAGGGAGTGGAAGGAAATTATGTGCCAGCTCAAAATCTGCATTTGACGCTTGCATTTATCGGTGAATATGATGATCCGACGAAGGTGAAAAATATTATTGAAGGAGTTCCAGTTTTTCCGTTTCGATTAGGTCTTTCCGAAAAAGGAAATTTTGGAAATCTTCTTTGGATCGGAGTAAAGGGAAATCAGAAACTGAAAACTTATGTAAAGAATCTTAGAGAAGCATTGAAAGAAGCGAGAATTCCTTTTGATGATGATAAGTTTATTCCTCATATTACACTGATTAGAAAGACAGTATGCAAAAAAGCATATCAGGTTCATTTGAACAAAGCAGAGATGACAGTGAAAAAAGTCTCACTTATGAAGTCCGAGATAAAGAATGGAAAGGTAGTTTATCGGGAAATATAGTTACAGTTAATTTTGTTGTTTAGGAGAAAGAATATTTTATTAAAAAGATCCAATCTTTAAATAACTTATAAATTGTATATTATCAAAAATCGGCGAGAGAAGCATCTGATCCAAAGGATTGGGTGCTTTTTTTATTTTTAGTGATAATGTTTTTCTAAATCTTATTTCTGGTACATTGTAAATTTTCATTTAGACCATGTAAAATTTCCTCTCCCGGTTAGGTTAAGTGAAGGGGGATAGATTCTATAGGGCAAGATCCACCCCGTAATACACTATTGTGTTTTCCTGTGTAGGGCTCTTGCTTGGGATTTCGCCTCCCCATACCCTCGATGATCTGCCGATCTGGCAGATATTGGCGTCCACTGGAAAGTGGGACGCAGCACAAAAGGAAGATTCCGGCAGGGCTGCCGATTCTCCTATTTGTGGTGTTGCTGAAGTAACAGAAAGAAAGGAGGAGAAGCCATGAGAAAAAAGAGAATGGAACGGGAACTGAACCATCCGCATTTTGTCGGAGTCCGGCTGTCGGATATCGAACTGGAACTTCTGGACAGGAAAGCAGAGATCCTGGGAGTGTCCAGATCCGAATGCCTGCGGAAACTTCTGGTGGACAAGGAGATTGTGCATCGGGTAGAAGTGGTTGCCGATATGGAAGAAATGCGAAGCCTGTTGGGGGCATATGGAAAGATCGGCGTGAACCTGAATCAGATCGCACGGTACTTTAACCTCATCAAGGACGTCTCGTAATTTAAAGACTTTTGAATTGAGTAAAACAGACTTCCTTGTTTCCGTGGACGCATAAGCGAACACGGAAAAGCTGTGTTAACAGCTATGAGGTTATGAGCAAGGAGCAAAGCGGATTGCGAACATCCCGTTTTCAGGCGGGGAACGTTCGCTGGCTATGGAAGATGAAATCCGTCACTGCATCGCAGAATTGTTTACACTCAGGGAAGAAGTGTTGAAGATGGCAGGAGATTTTGAACGGGATTAGCGGGGCAGTTAAAGTAGTCCAGATGAATTGTTCCAAAATGATACCGAAATACGACCAAACAGCGTTTTCTGCCGTTAGATAGGATAAACCTCAGGCAAATATATTTGAGGTCAAAAAAGCCTGTTGTAAAGGGCAAAAAATGCAAAAAATGATACCGAAACGCGACCATATTTCGCTGTCCTGTGCCGGACACTGGCGGGATGGCAGAGAGGAGGAATGTCTGTGCCGAGAATGAGCAAGAAAAGGAAACAGGAACTTGCCTTTTTTCTCAACGAAAGAGGGCGGATCGCTCACAACGACACCTGTCGGAAATGTGTCGGAGACTGCAAGCAGAGTTTTCGAACTGTGATTGTCTGTTGCCCCTGTTATGAATCTAAGCGAAGCCGCCGGCGGAAGATCAGACAGAAACAAAAGGATGGATGTGAAGAATAGAGACCAGATGGAATATTTGACAGAGCGGACCCTGATCAGAGATTTCATTCCTTACCCACGGTTTCTGTTGAATATGAAACTGACGCAGACAGCCAGGATTCTGTATGCCCTGTTGCTGGATCGATCCAAGATTTCAAGGAATAACGGATGGAAGAATGAAAAAGGGTATATTTACGTGATTTACCCAATCATGGATTTGGCACAAGTGTTGGACAAGAGTCATATGACCATTAAGAAAGCCTTGAACGAACTGGAAGATGCCGGACTTTTAGAAAGACAAAAGCAGGGTTTTTCAAAGCCGAATTTGCTGTATGTAAGAATCCCGGCAGAGGGAAAGAAAAGTGTCCTTGTGAAGGAAAGAAAACTATCCCCCATAGGGAAAGAAAAAGATACTTATGAGGGAAAGAAAACTGTCCCTGTGATGGATAGAAAAGTATCCCCTAATAAAATGAGTAATAGTCAAATGATATATAGTCAAATAAATAAAGAGAGAGAAGCGCGCTCTGCCTATGGAAAATATCACAATGTGCTTCTCTCTGAAACAGAATATGGAGAATTGAAACAGGAGATCCGGGAATTAGACAGGCTGATGGAGGAACTGTCCAGTTATATGCATTCCAGTGGAAAGCAATATGCTGATCATGCTGTTACCTTGAGAAGATGGGCAGAACGGTCAGCCCCGGTAAAAAACATTCCGGATTATACCTGCAGTGAGGAGGATAGCTTATAAAAAGGGGATGAAATTAATTCTAATTGGAGGATGTTAATCATAGCCTGTAAAAAACGGACAAGGAGGTGGGACCGCCGTGAAGAAACAAAAACTGAATTATCGCTTTCATGACCCAAATGATCCGGCGGTTGCTGCTGAATACATATTGAAAGTGTTTGTTGAGGCAAATCAGAAGAAGGTAGAGAAGGTAATCAGAGAGGCCAGTGCACAAGGGCGAGAGAAGGCTGAGAAGATGAAGGATGATAAGGAAGAGGACGATAAAAATAAGATGGAATTATTTGAAGGGAATGTTATACTGAGAAAAGAGGGGACGTGATAACGATGCCAAATGATGTACAGGAAATCATCCAACATTTTGCAGAAGATGTAAGAAAAATTCTGGGAGGATTACTTGATGATGTTATCCTCTACGGTTCCTATGCAAGAGGCGATTATTTGGAACTGTCAGATATAGATATTATAATCCTGACGTCTCTGACGGCAGAACAGATAAAAGAGGAAGAAGAAAAAATAAGTGATCTGGCATTTGACTATATGGTGGAGTACACCGTTGATATTTCTCCAGTGGTAGTTAACACAGAGCATTTTAATGAATGGATGGAGAATCTGCCTTATTATAAAAACATAAAAGAGGAAGGAATACGGATCCTGGTTTGAAGAAACTCCAGGATGGAGAAAAGATCATCTGATGCAAAATAGCGTCAGATGATTTTTTAATACAATACGAAAATGAAATTACGAGAATAAATATGAGATATTATCTCAAATATCGTTTACAAAAATAAAAAAATGAATATAATAGAAGATGAGATAGTAAAAATTTGTGGTGTTGAAATAAAATGGAGGTAGAGACAAATGTTATGCCAGTTTACAGTAAAGAATTTTAAGAGCATCCGTGACGAGATGACATTTGACATGCAGGCAGCCGCCATTTCTGAGCATGAGGACAGGATAATCAAAGATAGAGATGGAGAAGTATTTCTTCCAGTATCAGCTGTGTATGGACCGAACGGTGGTGGCAAATCCAATGTGCTGGAGGCGCTGCACAGTCTGGTGTTCAAAGTGCTGAGACCATTATATGCGACTAGCGATAATGAAAATGCGGCGATCAGGATAAAGAGAATACTGATCGAGCCCTTTGCTTTTTCTACTGAAACCGCAAATGCTCCGACAGAGTTTGAATTATTTTTCAGGACTGCACTGGCAGAATACCGCTATGAACTCACTGTCAGAAAAGACGTGATCGAGTATGAAAGATTGGACCGGATAAAGCTGGAAACGGGGCGCAGATCGGCGCTATTTGAACGAGATGAAAATGAAATCACGCTGAAAGGTGTTTTTTCTAAATTAAAAACCAGTGAAGATTTATCCGAAACTCTGCCATTGCTTTCTTATCTGGGTATTACCTATGCCAAGAATGAAGTGGTGCAGGATGTATTGGGATGGTTTGATGACAGGATTGACTTCCTTAATTACGGAAATCCACGTCAGGAACTGCGTATGGCAGTTTCAAATTCGGATGATGTAAAGAAACTGATGCTGGATATGATACAGGAAATGGATCTGGATATTGTGGACTTCCGGGTGGAAGAGAGAGAACATGACCGAATTGAAGTGTTTACAAAACATGTTGTTGACGATTACGAGGCAGAGTTGAATCTGTTTGATGAGTCCAGCGGAACAAAGAAGTTGTTCGGCCTGCTTCCGTTTATTGCGAAGAGCCTTTCCGTGGGAACAACGTTGGTCATCGATGAATTAGATGCTAAGATTCATCCTGTACTACTCAGATACATTATTATGATGTTTAATGATATGAAGATCAATAAGCATGGCGCACAGTTGATCTTTACATCTCACGATTTGTCAACAATGAACAGTGAGGTGTTCAGGAGAGATGAAATCTGGTTTGTGGCAAAAGGAAACAAAGAGAATTCGAAATTGTATTCTCTGGTGGAATTTAAAAATGATAAGGGCGAGTCAGTGCGTAAAGATGCAAAATTTGACAAGCAGTATCTGGAAGGGAAGTATGGGGCAGATCCATACCTCAGGAAGATTATAGATTGGGGGCGGGTTAATGCCTAAAAAAGCCGGGATGGAGGCGTGGAAGAAAAAGCGCCGTAAGGAATATCTGGAAAAGAAAGAATTCCGTTACTATATTTTCTGCGAGGGCCAGCAGACAGAACCGTCATACTTTGAAGGATTTAAAAGATACATCGAAGAAAATCCGATTTACCGCGATATGGTACTGATCGAGATAGAACCCTGTCAGGCGGAAACCATGCGGGTGATCGGTATGGCGGAACGGTATGTAAAGAAGAACAAAATCCAGAAAGGGCAGATCTGGTGTGTATATGACAAAGATAGTTTCCCAGCGAAAGATTTTAATGGAGTCGAACACCGGGCAAGACAGTTGAGTCAGGAAAATCCAGATTTGCAGTATCACGCAGCGTGGAGCAATGAGTGCATCGAATTCTGGTTTCTGCTACATTTTGCATACTATACATCTAATAATCATCGGACAGAATATATTTCATTTCTGAACGATAAGTTCCGGGAACTGGGGATCGGGAAGTATCAGAAGAACATGAAAAATATATTTGAGATATTGATGGAAAAGGGAAATCCAAAGCTGGCGATTCGGTATGCAAAAAGGATTATAAAAGATGGACAAGGGAAAACACCGGCAGAGATAGCGCCGGGGACAAAGGTGTATGAGTTGGTGGAGGAACTTGCGAAGTATTTGCCGGAGGAAAAACAAGTTCGATTTCTATAGTACAAAGGATGAAAAATATGGGATTGATTTACGTTAGCGATGTAGTACCAATTTTAATTTCTGGGTTGATATTTTCAATGTTAGCTACGGCACATAGAGTATTTCTACCTAACAAATATAGTGCCTTTTTACAGTTCAAGGAAGAAGAGGATGTTAAAAAAACAATTCAAAGTACAATAATTAGGATAATATATTTAATTATTGGCACATGCGTTCTTAATATGCTTTTGGGATTTAGCGAGAAACAAATTGGTATAGGCATTATTGTGGCATGCTTTTTAAATGTATGGCCTGCGATAATACAACACCAATTATTAAAACTAAAAAAAACTCGAACGGAATGGCTGATTTTAGTAGGGTATATTGTTTTTATAGGGACATCTTGGTTTGTAGAGGTAGTGACTGTTAGATTATTTATTCCTGTGCTACAAGGGGATTCAACGATATATTGGCTAGATAATCAAGCAATAACTTTTCTGTTTTCCTTAATCATGATGGCGTTTCCAATTCCATTAGAGGCAATAATATCTAAATTTGCGTGTGTTGTAGTTGTACAAACAATAGATACGTTCATTGAAGAAGTGTATATTTTGGAACACCAGTTAAACATGGAATGTCCCCAAATAGAAAAAAACAAATATCATATTGACAGAGTGGCAAGAGAAAATGATATTAGTATATTATTACTAGAAACAGTTTTACGATTAGAAGTTTTCTATAGAGGCCGTGTGTATAATAAAATATTAGAAAAATTTATTTGTATTTTTTTTAGTGAATTAGCAATAAAAAAGAATATTTCAGTTGGAATAGCACAGATTAGAATTTCTACGGCAAAAGAAATTTTAAGAGAAAATCCTGAGCATTTTATCAAGAGGATTTGTGAAGATAACTTAAATATTGAGATATGCGGTAAATTGCTTAAATCAATCATAAATAAATACGATGATCTGTATACTACAGATATTTATGAGTATGAAAATTACGAAGATATTTTTGATTATATAGCTTGTGAATATATAGGAGCATATCCATGGCAAAAAGATAAAACTGCTTTGATATATAGCGCAGTGTTGAGAAGTTTTATGAAAGAAGAAAAATTATATTATACAGGAGCGAAACAAACAGGGCGATGTTTGGTTTGTATTTCTAAAGATAAGCCTCGAGGAATGAATTATGATAAAGTGCAAAAATTTGTAGAACAATTTGGTGAGGATATAGTTGTACATAAGAAGGTGTTTGTTAAGGGATATGAATTTGCGTTTGAGTTTATTTGTGATAACGAGCGTTATATAAGAATTGCTAGTGATTTTGCCAAAGAAAACGAATGTGTGTTTGAGGTGCTCGAAAAATAAAACATATAATGTCAGTTAAATAATACAATTCTAATGAGCTAGAAGTGAACTAAGTATGAATGCGGGAGATTATTAAATTAATATTTAAGAATCTTCTGCATTTGTATGTTTACAAATATTGCTTTTACAATATAATAAAGATGTAACTGAATGAAGTGATTATAACAGAAAGGTAAACGTTTATGAACATTGCAGCCTACTGCCGTGTTTCCACGGATAAATCCGACCAGCTGAACAGTCTGGAAACCCAGAAGCAGTTCTTCACTGAATATGTTCAGCGTACCGGAGATCACCTTGTTAAAGTATATGCAGATGAGGGGATTTCCGGAACGAAAATTAAAAATAGAAAAGAATTTTTACAGATGATGGCCGATGCAGAGCACGGCCTTTTTGATATGGTTGTCGTAAAAGATATTTCCCGTTTTGCAAGGAATACCGTGGATCTTCTTCAGAACATCCGCCGTCTGAAAGCTCTTGGAATCGAGACGCAGTTTCTCACGGCTAATATGACCAGCATGGGGAACAGCGAGTTTGTTCTTACTATCTTTGGTGCTCTGGCGCAGGAGGAGAGTGCCAATACATCCAAGCGTATCAAGTTTGGGAAAAAAGTGAATGCGGAGAAGGGACGAGTTCCGAATATTGTTTTTGGATATGATAAAACGATCGGCGATTATTTCAATCTGGCAATCAACGAGAAAGAGGCAAAGGTCGTACGTCAGATCTACCGGTGGTATACAGAAGAGGGATATGGATGCGCCGCTATTTCCAACAAACTGAATGAGCAGGGAAGTCGGACAAAGCGGAACTGTAAGTGGAGTCAGAATGCTGTCAGCCGGATTCTCACAAATGAACTTTATACGGGAAAGATTATTAACGGGAAACAGGAAGTGGCAGATTTTCTTACCGGACAGCGGAAGGAAAAGGATGAAACGGAATGGCTGGTGACAGAGCGACCGGAACTGCGGATCATTGATGATGAAGTGTTTGAACAGGCGCAGAAGATTCTTCATTCCCGGAATCAGGCGTTTAACCTGAATCACGAACGACAGAGTAACAAATACCTGTTTTCTACGTTGATTAAGTGTAAAGAGTGCGGATGGTCTTTCCGCCGGACAGTGCGAAAGTATAAGAATACTTACGTACGCTGGGTATGTTCCGGACATAACGGGAAAGGTGCTGATTCCTGTCCCAATGCAGTGACCCTGGATGAAGAAGAACTGATTGAAGTGCTGCAGAAATACTTTTCGAATGTGCTGAAGAATAAGAAGAAAGTCATTCAATATGTGGTGAAGGAATTTCAGCGTGTTTACAAGGCGAAAGATGAAAATGTGGAGTATGAAAAGGAGCTGAAGGATAAGCTGACAAAACTGAAAGCCATGCGGGAGAAATACATGGACATGTATACCGATGACCTGATTACACGGCAGGAGCTGAATGACCGGATCGGCGGTGCTAGGCAGGAAATCGAGCGGATGGAAAATGAATTGAAAATGGTAACCTATCAGATCACAAAGGGTGATCAGCTGGAAGAACTGTTGAACACAACGTTTCAGTCGATCGAGGACATTACAGATGTGCACCAGATGACCAATACCCAGCTGAAAAAAATCATTGAGAAGATTGAAGTGGACAAGGATGGAAATGTGGACATTTACCTGAAACTGATGGGAGAGTTGGGCCTGGACGAAGCCATACTGGTTAAAGACCGGTCAGAAGTGCCGGATACAGAAAACGCTCAAAATAATCACGACCGCACATAAAGATGTAACCGAACGTCTTATTCAAATTAATCCATCTCTGGCTACTCAGGCCCGTAAGGTGCTGGATATGAACAAATCAGAACGCCACATACGAGGAGGACTTGCTACTCGAGAAAAATATAAAGGGAAACATTTACATTGTTGACTTGAAAGGTGCTAGATTAATTTATATAATTTAAATAGAATGATATTCAGGTACATATAAAGGTTGCTATAAACTTCAGTGAGGAAATGTATGGAGAAAGAAGCTTCTGTATAAGAAATTACTTAAACGGATTTGGCAGGATATCAATTAATAGAGAAACAGTAAAAATATTGAAAAAGAACCATGCGCTGCAGATTTTGAAGAAAAGCTGCAGCGTAAGTTATTGTTGTATTCCATCGGACATTGGGATATGATAGACTTTGCGAGAAAACAAAGGAGGAAAAATATGCGTTATCCGATCAACGATGAATGGTATTTTACAGAACATTATAGAGGCAGTTTGAATAGTATGCCGGCTGACAGGCTGGAGGAGCTGGAGAAAGTAAGAATTCCCCATACTGTAAAAAAATTGCCGGCAAGATATTTAGATGAAAAAGATTATCAGATGATCAGTGGCTATGTAAAAGAACTGAATATCCCAGCAGAATGGTCCGGGAAAACCGTTACTTTGGTTATGGAAGGGGCAGCGCATCAGGCGGAGCTGTATTGCAACGGCCAGAGTGTGGGCGTTCATAGCTGTGGATATACAGCATTTAAGGCAGATATATCTTCCTTTTTGAAATATGGGGCAGTAAATAGAATTGTTGTGAGACTGGACAGCCGGGAAAGTCTTGATATCCCGCCCTTTGGTTATGTAATTGATTATCTTACGTATGGAGGGATTTACAGACCAATCTATCTTGAAGTCAGAGAAAAAATTCATTTTAATGATGTTTTTGTGCAGGCAGATGATAGGAAGCATGCCAGAATTCAGGTGGAAGCAGAAATAACGGATAATTGTATGATTCGAGCATGGGTGATGGATAGCCAGGGTGAGATTTTTGCAAATCTGGAAGAACAGAAATTCCAGGGGAATTTCCACATGCATGTACCGCGGGCCAGATTATGGGATACGGAACATCCCCAGCTTTATACTCTTCATCTGGAGATTTTAAAGTATGGACAGGTAATGGACAGTGAAGAAGTCCGCTTTGGATTCCGTACGGTTGAAATGAAGCCGGATGGATGTTATCTCAATGGAAGCCGTATCGAAATAAGAGGGCTGAACAGACATCAATGCTGGCCCTATTTTGGCTATGCGGCACCTAAGAGAGCGCAGAGGCTGGATGCAGAGATTTTGAAATATGAACTTGGATGTAATGCAGTGCGTACAAGCCATTATCCTCAGAGTCATGATTTTATCGATCGCTGCGATGAACTGGGACTTTTGGTTTTTACGGAAATACCGGGGTGGCAGCATATCGGTGGTATCCAGTGGAAAGCACAGGCCGTTAAAAATACAGAAGAAATGATTCGGCAGTACAGAAACCATCCCAGCATTTTTATGTGGGGTGTCAGAATAAATGAAAGTCTTGATGATGATGCATTTTATCAGGAAACAAACGCAGCAGCACATCGGCTGGATCCAACCAGACCGACAGGGGGAGTCCGTGCAATAAAAAACAGTCATTTGCTGGAAGATGTCTATACATATAATGATTTTGTGCATAATGGGACAAATCAGGGATGTGAACCGAGAAGTGCAGTAACAGGTGAGGGAGACAAGGCGTATCTTATTTCTGAATTTAATGGTCATATGTTCCCCACAAAAAGCTGGGACAGCGAAGCACACCGAAGAGAGCATACGCTTCGCCATGCAACTGTATTAAATGCGGCAGCGGCAGGAGAAAATATCAGTGGATGTTTTGGATGGTGTATGTTTGATTATAATACTCATAAAGAGTTTGGAAGTGGGGACAGAATTTGCTATCATGGCGTATTGGATATGTTTCGAAACCCGAAGCCAGCTGCCGGCGTATATGCGTCACAGCAGGATGCAGAGCCGGTCTTAGAAGTGGGAAGTACGATGAATATCGGAGAACAGCCGGGAGGTTATATTGATGAGACCGTTGTCCTGACAAATGGGGACAGTGTACGTATGTATAAAAATGACAGACTCATTGGGCAGTATTTTCCAGATCCCTCTTATAAAAACCTTGCTCATCCGCCAGTTGTGATTACAGATTATGTTGGAGAGCAGTTGGAGACAGTAGAAGGATTTGATAAGAAGACGTCTGACTTTTTAAAAGAATGTCTGAAGTGGAAAGAAAGCAATCCGCAGAAGCAATTTCCATTTAAAATGCGGATAAAATGCGCAGTATTTAAATGCTTCAAAGGAATTGGACAAGAAAAAATAGAAGAATTATTTAAAAAATATATGAGCGGCTGGGGCGATGAGACAACCATATGGCGTTTTGAGGCAGTCCGGGAAAACAGAGTAGTGAAAACCGTGACAATTTCCCCGGCAGAGCAGCTCCATCTGGAAATTAAGGCAGATATGAAACTTTTTGAAAAAAATGATATTTGCCAGATGTGTGAGGATGATACGTGGGATATGGTTACTTTGCGGATTCGGGCTTTGGATCAAAATGGAAATCTGGCCCCTTACTGCAATGATGTACTTCATTTTGAAACAGAAGGAGCAATATGCCTTAATGGACCTTCCAGTATAGCGATGGAGGGTGGTATGGCCGGTTGTTATGTATGTACAAACGGAACAGAAGGAGAAGGAAAATTGCACATATATCGGGGAGATCAGAAAGTAGAAACAAGGATTTTCCGAACAAGAATATGTAGAACAGAGTCTGAAAAGCGATAAGGGAGGATGGATAACAAATGAGGGGAAAAATAACTACAGATAAAAAAAGTTATTTATTTGATAATAAAGCGTTGACAGTTTTGATCATTCCTCTGATCATTGAACAGCTTCTTGCAGTATTTGTAGGAATGGCAGACAGTATTATGGTGGCCAGCGTAGGAGAGGCGGCAGTGTCCGGAGTGTCGCTGGTGGATAATATTATGGTTCTTTTAATTAATGCATTCTCAGCGCTTGCGACAGGCGGGGCAGTGGTAGCAGGACAATATCTGGGGCAAGGAAGCAGGAAGGGAGCTTGTAAAGCTGCTACACAGCTGGTTTGGTTTATCACGATATGCGCACTTGTCATTACCATCTTAATTTATGTATTTAAATATTGGATTCTTCACGGCGTCTTTGGACAGATTGATGAAGATGTTATGGGTTATGCGAATACGTATCTTATGATTGTAACAGCATCCATTCCTTTTATTGCACTTTATAATGGAGGGGCGGCGATTTTCCGAACAATGGGAAATTCGGAAATTTCCATGAGAGTCTCTATTGTAATGAATGTAATCAATATTTCCGGAAATGCTATTTTGATCTATGGATTCCACAGGGGAACAGAAGGTGTGGCTATCCCTACCCTGGTTTCCCGTGTTACAGCAGCAGTGATTATTATTGTGCTTCTGTGCAATCAGAAAAGAACAGTAAGCATTGAACGTACATGGCGTTATCATGCCGATTGGTCAACGATTCGAAAAATTTTGAATATTGGGGTGCCTAATGGACTGGAGAACAGTATGTTCCAGCTTGGTAAAATTATTGTTCTTAGCCTTGTGTCTACATTTGGTACGTATGCCATTGCCGCTAATGCGGTGGCCAATGCAGTGGCACTTTTCCAAATTCTTCCTGGAATGGCAATTTCCCTTGCTATAACAACTGTAATTGCAAGGTGTGTAGGAGCAGGAGACTACGGACAGGTCAGATATTATACCAAAAAGTTAATAGCAGTTACCTACATTTGTATGTGGGCAATTAATGCATTGATTTTCCTTCTGATACCAATCATCTTGAAAGCTTACCATCTTTCTGATGTGACGGCAGCAGCAGCGAGAGAGATCCTGATTTTCCACGCCATATCCTGTATGATCGTGTGGCCTGTTTCTTTTTCGCTTCCGGCAACATTTAGGGCAGCAGGGGACGCAAAAATGTGTATGATCATTTCTGTTATCTCTATGTGGATTTTCCGTATTGTTTTCAGTTACATTTTAGGAAAATACATGGGAATGGGAGTACTTGGCGTATGGGTTGCCATGGTAATCGACTGGATTGTAAGAGCAATCTGTTTCATCATACGTTACTTCAGCGGCAAATGGAAACATCAGGCACTTGTGCAATAAAAGGTAAGAAAGCTTTTGGATCTGCAAAAGAATTCGTATTTTTGATTGCCAATATAATAAGGCTACATTATAATAGAACTAACGCACCGGCATATCAGAAAATATGCGGGTCGATATGTGAGGAAATAAGGAGGAACACAGGTGAGAAGAGAATTAGTCATTGTATTGGACTTCGGCGGTCAGTACAATCAGCTGGTAGCAAGACGTGTTCGTGAGAGCAATGTGTATTGTGAAATTTACTCTTATAAAACGGATATTGAAACTATTAAGAAAATGAATCCAAAAGGAATCATTTTGACCGGCGGTCCTAATAGTTGCTATCTGGAAGATTCGCCCACATATAGCAAGGAGTTATTTGAATTGGGCATCCCGGTTCTTGGACTTTGCTACGGCGCACAGCTTATGATGCATGTGCTGGGCGGTAAAGTGGAACGTGCGTCTGTTCGTGAATATGGAAAGACAGAGGTCATCGTAGATAAAAGTTCAAAATTATTTGAGAATGTGTCAGAAAAGACCATTTGCTGGATGAGTCATTTTGACTATATTTCTAAAATTGCCCCAGGATTTCGTATTACTGCACATACTGCAGATTGTCCGGTGGCAGCAGCAGAAAATGAGGAGAAGAAGTTGTACGCAATCCAGTTCCATCCGGAGGTACTCCATACTCAGGAAGGAACAAAAATGCTTTATAATTTTGTACGCAATGTCTGTGGATGTTCCGGTGACTGGAGAATGGATTCTTTTGTGGAGACTTCTATTCAGGCAATTCGCGAAAAAGTAGGAGACGGAAAAGTATTGTGTGCTCTGTCCGGCGGTGTAGATTCATCTGTGGCAGCAGTCATGCTTTCTAAGGCCATTGGAAATCAGCTGACATGTGTCTTTGTAGATCATGGTCTTCTTCGTAAAAATGAGGGAGACGAGGTAGAAGCAGTATTTGGCCCGGAAGGACCTTATGAACTGAACTTTATCCGTGTCAACGCTCAGGAGCGTTTTTACAGCAAACTGGCAGGTGTGGAAGAACCAGAAAAGAAACGAAAAATTATCGGAGAAGAATTTATCCGTGTATTTGAAGAGGAAGCAAAGAAAATCGGAGCAGTTGATTTCCTTGTACAGGGAACTATTTACCCGGATGTAGTAGAAAGCGGTCTTGGCGGAGAATCAGCAGTAATCAAATCTCATCACAATGTAGGGGGACTTCCGGATTATGTAGATTTTAAAGAGATTATCGAGCCTCTTAGAGATCTTTTCAAAGACGAAGTTCGTAAGGCAGGACTGGAGATGGGAATTCCTGAATATCTTGTATTCCGTCAGCCATTCCCGGGACCAGGACTTGGTATCCGTATTATCGGCGAAGTGACGCCTGAGAAAGTTCGCATGGTGCAAGATGCAGATGCTATTTACCGGGAAGAAATTGCAAATGCAGGACTGGATCGCAGTATCGGTCAGTATTTTGCAGGACTTACCAATATGCGCAGTGTAGGTGTAATGGGCGATGAAAGAACTTATGACTATGCTGTGGCACTTAGAGCTGTTAACACGGTGGACTTTATGACAGCCGAGGCAGCGGAGATTCCTTATGAAGTACTTAATAAGGTTATGAGCAGAATTATTAATGAGGTGCGGGGAGTCAACAGAGTTATGTATGATTTGACGAGTAAACCGCCGGGAACGATAGAGTTCGAATAAGGGTACCCCTTCAGAAAGCCAGTAAAACCGGTACTTGCAAGCAAATTTGTTTAAGTTCCGGCAACGAATCGGCAACTTAAGGGTCTTATTCAAAGAATAATGCATATCTTATTTCATATTAAAACCTTACTGATCTTCAGTTTAAAAAGCTGAAAGACAGTAAGGTTTTTTTAGTTCTGATCATTTATTTTCATTTGTAAACAGATCACTGAGTTCCTGAGATGGTATTCTGGCCCATTTGGAGTATGTGTCCAGTGCCGGATATCTGTATCTCCACTCATCATATTCATCCTTGCTGATTTCTCCTTTTTCCAGTTTCTCCGCCTGTTGCTGCCATGAAGAAAACATATCAAACAACGAAGAGAAGGAGGTGTTGGATTTATCGAGACAGAGGCAGAGTTCCCCGTCAATATCTTTGATCTTCAGGCCGTACATATCTTCCAGGGCAAAAAGGGTATGCATCAGGCCGACATAGGTATCAATATCAGGCACGGTAAGGGCACGTGAATCCACATGAAAAATCTGTGCCAGCTGGTTGATCAGATCTTGTTTCGGGGATCTTGCCTCGGATTCATATTGTGCCATGCGCACATCAGATGTTCTTCCGGTAAAACCAAGTTTCTCTCCGAGCTGTTTTTGCGTCAGCCCTATTTTGGTACGGAAGAATCGGATTCGTTTTCCAGTTGCCATGGTAAAGCCTCCTTAAATTAATTTGTTTAGTAAAAGTATAACATGGGCAATATGGAAGAACAAGAATAAAATTAAACAAAAAAGTTTAAGCTTCTCTTTCTGAAAGTATTGACTTAAACAAATATGTTTAGTATTATGATTACGCAGGAACTTAAACAAAAAGAGTTAAGAAAGGAGAAAAACTATGGATGAAAAAACATTTATGACAGTGGATGATGTTGCAAAGGAGATGAGCGTATCTAAATCCTACGCCTACAAGGTAGTGAGGCAGCTTAATAAGGAGCTGAATGATATGGGCTATCTGACTGTGGGAGGAAGAGTAAATACGAATTATTTCCTGAAAAAAGTATGCTACAGAGAATGATGAGAAGGGAGTGATGATATGTCAGTATACAAAGACGAAAAAAATGGCACCTGGCGATGTATTTACCGCTATACCAATTGGAAGGGCGAGAGGAAACAGACCCAGAAAAGAGGATTCCGCACCAAAAGAGAGGCTCAGGCCTGGGAACGGGAAGAACTGTTAAAACAGGGTGCCAAACTGGATATGACCTTTGAGAGCTTTTACGATATTTATTCGAATAACAAGAAAGCAAGAGTGAAGGAAAGCACCTGGGAGATCAAAGGCAATCTGGTAAGGACCAAGATTCTGCCTTATTTCGGGCAAAGAAAAATTGCTGAGATTACACCCAAGGATGTGATTGCATGGCAGAATGAACTGCTGAAATACAGAGACGAGAAGGGCAAGCCTTATTCAGGAGAATATCTGAGAACAATCCATGCACAGCTGTCCGCTATTTTCAATCATGCGGTGAACTTTTATAACCTGCCCAATAATCCTGCAAAAAGGGCCGGAGGGTTCAAAGCAGAGAAACCGAAAGAAGTGGAGATCTGGACTCAGGAGGAATATCTGAGATTTTCCGCAACCATGATGGATAAGCCAAGATCTTTCTACGCATTTGAGATGCTGTACTGGTGCGGGTTACGATCCGGCGAGCTGCTGGCTTTGACAGCATCAGATTTTGACCTGGAGGCAAAAACCGTGAAGATCAGCAAGACCTTTCACCGTTCAAAGGGAAGAGATATTATCACATCGCCCAAAACGGTGAAAAGCAACAGAATCATTAAAATGCCGCTTTTCCTGTGTGAATCCATGAAGGAATATATGGCAATGTTCTATAATCTGCAGCCGGAAGAGAGAATCTTTCCTTTTACCAAATCGTATCTGGATCACGAACTTCGGAGAGGAGCAAAAGAAGCCGGATTAAAAAGGATTAAAGTCCATGCACTTCGTCACAGTCATGTGTCCTTAATGATCCATATGGGATTTACTCCATTTGAGATTGCTGAAAGGATGGGGCATGAAGCTGAGAAGATCACACTGAAATATGCACATCTGTTTCCGGATGTTCAGGATAAGATGGCTGAGAGACTTGAACAGGAGCGTATGAACATGGAAAAGGAGGATCTCTATGCAAAAATCCAAAGATAGTAAAGGAAGGTGGAGAAACCGGACAGTTGCATTCCGTGTTTCACAAAGAGAGTGGGAGATGATAGACTGCATGGTTTCGCTGTCGGGACTTCAGAAACAGGATTATATTCTCAGAAAACTGATGGACTGGGAAGTAACTATACAGGGAAGTTCCAGAATCTATAAAGCACTGAAGCTACAGATGGACAAGATCTATCAGGAATTGAAAAGGCTGGAAACCGGAGAAAGCCCGGATGAAGATTTATTAACAACCCTGCAGATGGTGGCTCTGACACTGAACGGGATGAAGGAGGAATCACAGCATGCAGAGATCAGGAAGTGTTTCTGAACAAAAAGAAAATGCCCTTGCTGGTAACAAGGACATTCTCACATCAAGCCAAAACTAATGCGGGCTCTGGTAAAGCCCCATAAACAGAAAACCTTCCTTCTACGGGAGGAGTCTGTCTAAATGCAAATAGTTCTATTTGCATTATAGCAAATTCCTCCTGTGAATGAAAGAAAAAATATGACAAAGGAGGAAAAGACATGAACATTTTTAAAGAAATCAAAGAGTATCTTACTGCTTTGCAGGTTGCGGAACAGTATGGGATCAAGATCAACCGGAATAAGATGGCATGCTGCCCCTTCCATGATGATCACCATCCCAGTATGAAGATTGACCAAAACTACTATTGTTTTGCCTGCGGAGCAAAAGGAGACGTTATAGATTTTACTTCCAGACTGTTTGGGATATCCCAGTTCGAGGCGGCACAGAAGCTGATCACAGATTTTGGACTGCCGATTCAGTCTGAAAAGAAGAAACATGCACCGGGGAAGTCCAGGAACAGGGCATACGCAATGGTACAAAGTCGGTATCATTTTCCCGTAAAAAACAAGATCCTGGACTGGAAAAATCATGCGGTAAAGGTTTTGACTGACTATCTGTCGTGGATCAGATTCTGGAAGAAATTTTACTCATCGCGACAGGATCCTTTTGAGGAGGAACATTTTCTGGAGGCATTGAGTAATGAATGGAAGATCAATGCTTATCTGGATATCCTGCTGGCCGGAAGCGGAGAAGAGATTGCCCAATTCTTTATGGACAAGAGGAAGGAGGTGGCGGATATTGAGCAGAGAATGGATGAATATCAGCGAGGAGTCCTTGAAGAAATTAGAAAAGATTGTAGAGGATGAAATGCTGAGTACAGAAGAGATCCGCGGATCCCTGGATGTGACGGACAAAGGAAAGATCCGGCAGTCCATTCAGAACTGCAAGTATGTTCTGGATCATGATCCCTGCCTGAAAGGCGCCATCTGCAGAAACGAGATGACCTGCCAGATCGATATCATGAAAAAGGTGCCATGGAAGAGAAGAGGCGTTCAGATGACAGATACAGATATGAACAACCTGTCTCTCTATCTGGAAAAGAATTACGGGCTGACCAGTGACCGGGTGATCACCAAAGCCGTGGACATTGTGGCGAATAATAACAGCTTTCATCCCATCATCGATTTTCTGGAAGGGCTTACCTGGGATGGGACACCAAGGATCAGCCATATGCTGACACATTTTTTCGGAGCTGAAGATCAGGAGTATACCGGAGAAATCATGAAGATGCACATGATGGCAGCTATCAGCAGACTGTATGAACCGGGAACCAAATATGACATCATGCTCTGCCTGGTAGGCGGACAGGGAACAGGGAAATCCACCTTTTTCAAATATCTGGCAATTAAAGATGAGTGGTTCACGGATGATATGAAACGGCTGGATGACAAGAAAGTTTATGAATATCTGCAGGGCCACTGGATCGTGGAAATGTCAGAAATGAATGCGGTGGCTAACGCCAAAAGTATTGAGGAAACCAAATCTTTCCTGAGTAGGCAGAAGGATACTTACCGGATCCCGTATGAAAGACGGGCGGAGGATCGGTACCGCCAGTGTGTATTCTGCGGGACATCCAATGACCTGGCATTCCTTCCTTTTGACAGGACCGGGAACCGGCGGTTCGGTCCGGTGAAAGTCTGCCCGGAAAAAGCGGAAGTGACGGTATATAAAAATGAGAAAGAATCCAGGGAGTATATCATCCAGGCATGGGCGGAGGCAATGGTGATCTATAAGACGGAAAAGATCCTGCTGACTTTCTCTCCGGATATGGAAGACTATGTGAAATCCCTGCAGAAGGATTTTATGCCGGAGGATACACAGACCGGAATGATCCAGGCTTTTCTGGACAACTACGAAGAGGATTATGTCTGCTCTACCATCATCTACCAGGAAGTGTTTCATCAGGAAGGCATTGTGCCGAAATGGCAGTCCAAAGAGATCGGAGATCTGATGGACAATGAGATCACCGGATGGGAAAAACATGGAAATCACCGGTTCTCCGGGGGACTGGGAACTCAGCGTTCATGGAAACGGATCCGTCCGAAAAAAGACCCGGATGGATTCATGAAAGTGGATGAAAATGAGGAGTTACCTTTTGAGTAAAAGTTAACTTTAAAAATGTTTTGAGCCTTGTTCACAAAAGTTTGTTCACAAGTTTGTGAACAGGGAAGTGTGAACAGGGAGAAAAAAACTTTGAAAGTTAAAAACACAGGAGTGAAATAAGGCCCGGATACGGGCAGAAAGAAAAAGGCGGATACGCCAGAAATTAAGCCCTCGGCGATTGAGAGCGAAATACACCCATCGCACAAATCTGACGATTTATACTCTGTGTATTTCGCGACTGCGTCGAGCTTTTCCCTTAAGAAACTGCCACCGGCGCTTCCTTAAGGGAATCCTCCGGAAGGCCCTGCGGGGCAGACCGGCGTGTAAATAGAGGGATGATCTGACGTACCACCGCCGGAAAGGAGATACATGACAAATGGAAAAAACAGTTTTCTTCAGGTGGTTAAACTGCCTAATGTCAGAGGCAGGGTGCGTTATATCTCGGATTCGAAACGACAGGAAAATTTATATGCCACCTTTACAAATGTGGAGTCAAAATATTGGACTTACCTTTCAAAAGAAAATCAGGAGGATTTCAGAAAAAGCGGTACAGAGGGTAAATGTATTGAGGCGAGAGAGCTGATCATCATGCTGCCGCCAAGCCTGATCCAATATGATCCGGATATGCTGCTGAAATATTTTTCCGCCAAGTTTGTGGAGAAATATGATATGGCGGTGGCAAGCGCTCTGCACCATAATAAAGCAAAAACCAATCTTCATATTCATCTGATCTTTTCCGAAAGACAGGAATTAGATGTTCCGGAAAGAAAGATTGCTGCAAGGAATATGTTCTATAACGAAAGCGGAAGACACGTACGGACGAAGAAAGAGATCCTGGATGAACGTGGAGAGATCCGGCCGGGATGCAGGATCGTTAAGAAGGGAGAAGTTTATGAAACTAATCTTTTCAAACCGAAAAACCAGGAATTCAAGTCCAAGAAGTTTACGGAAGAAATGAAATATTACTATACGGATCTTATCAATGAACTGGTAAAAGATCCGGCAGAGAAGCTGAAGGTGTTTGATAAGAACAGTCCTTATCTGCCTACCAGAAAGATTGGAAAGAACAATCCAAAGGCAGAGGAGATCCGAATTGATAATTATCTCCGGCAGGAATGGAATCATATGGTGGACCGGGCAGTGACGGAAGGAGTGACAGAGGAAGAATTGCGCCAGGTGAAGAAAAAAGAGATCACTGTGCCTGCTCAAGAATCAATCATTAAGGAAGGCTGGAAGCCGGATCAGTTCCGAAGCATCCTGCAGAAGGCCATCGGGAAACTGAGAGGATTCATTCAGTTTATGAAAGAGATCCGGAACGGAGAATTTGACGCAAGAGGAAACCCGCTGATCCGTCATGATCTGAAATTTGATGTGACACCGGCACCACTGCCGGAGTCGGCAAAAGGAGAAAGGCCATCTTCAGCTCTGCAGGAAGCGGAAGTAATGAGACTGGATCGTATTTTGCAGAAGATGAAGAAAGCAGAACAGAAGATTTACGCCATTGAGAAAGTAAAGATCAGGCTGGAGAAAGATCTGAAAGAAGTGCAGAAAAAATGGTTTCATGGGAAAGAGAAGAAAGAACTGGAGCAGAAGATCGCCGGAAAACGGCAGGAGCTGAAGAAATCCCAGGAGACTTTAAGCGAGATTCCTAAAATGCAGGGATATAAAAATGCACTGGAAGTAAAGAAAGCCTATAAAGCTGCAGTTACTGAACTGGAAGGTGTGCGGAAACTTCAGAGTGAATGGGATCAGAAGGGAATCCCGGAAAAGAAGTACTGGGTGATCAAAGCCAACGTTCCAGAGCAGACAAAGCAGAAAAGTATTCATGAACGTCTGGAAGAAAAGAAACGAGACGTGGAGCAGAAACAGAAAAAAGAACGGAAAAGGAGTCATGGAAGAGATTGCCTGTAGAATTAGGTTTTGATGCGGATAGAGGAGGAATTAGGAGTGTACATCGAAAAGATATTTGAAAGAGCAACCATACGGGGAATAGCGGATTATCTTTTGTTTGGGAGTGGACCAGAAGAAGATAACAGGAGTTATGAGGAACGGTTAGAGGAACCGTATCTTAGATTTGAAAAGACAGTAGCAAAATATGATAAGAATCCCACATCGGAGCTGCTGGATCTTTCCAATGAAGTGACCAGTGAAACTGCCAGTGTGTATATGGAGATTGGGATTCAGGTGGGGGTGTTATTGATGATGGACGTTATAAAAAATGTAAATCAGTAGCAAAATAAAGCAGTAAATTAGAAGTGCAAGATCCTCTTCCGGAATTTCCGGGAGGGGATTTGTAATTTGAAGACTGATTTGAGAAACAATTTCTTATACTAGTTTTATTCTCGTCATTTTGTCTTTAATCTCGTCAAAATGAAGAAAATGACGAGATTGAAATTGATTATGACGATGTTTTGTGATAAGATGAAACTAAGTTAAGTTTGAGATTTTGTAAGGAGATTTCATGAGAACTTTTGATTATAAGAAAAGATATGAATGTTTATTACAACCCGATATTGTTGCTTTAGTGGCGCAGATTCATGAGTATAAAGGGGAGCAGACGCTGTTTGTGGAGGCAAAAGCAGATACGCTTACCCAGCTGCTGGAAGTTGCAAAAATTCAGAGTACGGAGGCGTCCAATAAAATCGAAGGTATCTATACTTCGGATGATCGTTTAAAAAAAATCGTTCGAGATAAGACGATGCCGAAAACAAGAAGTGAGAAAGAAATTGCGGGTTATCGGGATGTGTTAAATACGATACATCAAAATTATGATTATATACCCGTAAAATCATCCATCTTCCTTCAACTGCATCGGGATTTGTATAAATTTGCAGGAAATGCGGGCGGCAGTTTTAAGTCATCCGATAATGTGATTGCACAGGAGGATGAACAGGGAAACAAATCGATACGATTTCAGCCAGTTCCGGCATGGGAAACGCCGGCATATATCGATGCAATCTGTGATGCATTTCAGGATGCCTGTAAGGATTCCCAGTGTGATCCATTGATCCTGATTCCCATGTTTATATTGGATTTCTTGTGTATCCATCCGTTTAATGATGGAAATGGCCGTATGAGTCGTTTGCTGACGCTGCTTTTGTTATACCGGGCAGGATATATTGTGGGAATGTATATCAGTATTGAAAAGCTGATTGAACAGACAAAAGAAACTTATTATGAAACCCTGCAGGAGAGTTCTTATAACTGGCATGAAGAGGAAAATGATGACGCACCATTTGTCCGGTATATGTTGGGTGTCATTGTGGCAGCTTACCGTGACTTTTCATCCAGAGTACAGCTGCTAGCTACCAGCGGGATGTCGAAACCGGAGCGTATTCGTGAGATTGTTCGTGGATCAATAGGAAAGATGACAAGAGCGCAGATCATGGAGAAATGTCCTGATATCAGCCGTGTGACGGTGGAACGTGCTTTGACAGACATGGTGAAAAAAGGTGAAATATTAAAAATCGGAGGCGGTCGTTATACTGCCTATATATGGAACAGGGAGAATGAATCGTATGATAACAGGTGAATTGAAAAATAAAATTGACGGCTTATGGGAAATATTCTGGACCGGAGGACTTACCAATCCGTTGGATGTGATTGAACAGATGACATATCTGATGTTTATCCGTGATCTGGACGATGCGGATAATCTTCATATTAAAGAAAGTGCAATGCTTGGTCTTCCATATGAGAGTATTTTTGCAGAAGAAGTCCTGATCGGAGATCGCCGAATTGCCGGCAATCAGTTGAAATGGAGCGTATTCCATGATTTCCCGGCTCAGAAAATGTACAGTACTATGCAGGAATGGGTGTTCCCATTTATTAAAAATCTTCATGGAAATAAAGAAAGTGCCTATGCCAAATATATGGGTGACGCAATCTTTAAAATACCGACACCGCTGATGCTGGATAAAATTGTGACTGCCATGGATGAAATATATGATCAGATGGCGCAGTTGAAAAATGCAGATACAAGAGGAGACGTCTATGAATACCTCTTGTCGAAGTTAGCAACAGCAGGAGTAAACGGACAGTTCCGAACACCAAGACATATCATTAAAATGATGGTGGAACTGATGGATCCGAAACCGAATGAAATCATCTGTGACCCTGCTTGCGGAACGTCTGGTTTCCTGGTGGCTGCTAGTGAATATCTGAAAGAAAACAAAAAGGAAGAAGTATTTTTTGACCGAAAAAATAAAGAGCATTATATGAATCATATGTTCCATGGATTTGATATGGACCGGACCATGCTGCGTATCGGAGCCATGAATATGATGACTCATGGAGTGGACAATCCTTATATTGAATACAGAGACAGCCTTTCTGATCAGAATCCGGACAGGGAAAAATATAGTCTGATTTTGGCAAATCCACCGTTTAAGGGAAGTCTTGATTACGATATCGTATCTCAGGATTTGCTGAAAGTTGCAAAGACGAAGAAAACGGAACTTCTGTTTTTGGTATTGTTTTTGAAAATGCTGAAACCAGGCGGAAGATGTGCCTGTATTGTACCGGATGGAGTTCTGTTTGGTTCTTCCAAAGCTCATAAAGCAATTCGGAAAGAACTGGTGGAAGAAAATTGTCTGGAGGCAGTGATCTCCATGCCTTCCGGTGTGTTTAAACCTTATGCAGGAGTCTCCACTGCTATCCTGATCTTTACGAAAACAGGACATGGCGGAACGGATAAGGTCTGGTTCTATGACATGAAAGCGGATGGATTCAGCCTGGATGATAAACGGAATCCAATTAATGAAAATGATATACTGGATATTATAGAGAGATTCCGAAATCGGGATCAAGAGACAGAACGAAAAAGGACGGAACAGTCTTTCTTTGTGGAGAAACAGGATATCGTTGACAATGAGTATGACCTTTCCATTAACAAGTATAAAGAAGTGGAATATATTCCGGTAGAATATCCGCCTACAGAGGAGATTATGGCGAATCTTCATGAGCTTGAAATGGAGATCGCAAAGAATCTTGTGGAGTTGGATGAAATGTTGAAAATGGATGATAAAGAATAGATATGGATTGGTGAGGGAGATTTATGGAGTATATGAAATTATGTGATATATGTGACTTTCAGGGAGGATCTCAGCCACCAAAGAATGAGTGGTCGTTTGATTTGAAAGCTGGATATATACGAATGCTTCAAATTAGAGACTTTACGCAGAGTGAAAGAGTTACTCCAGAATATATTAAAATAACAAAAACAACAAAGATTTGTGAAGCGGATGATATTCTTATTGCACGTTACGGTGCTTCATTAGGGAAAATACTCACAGGTCTTGCTGGTGCTTATAATGTTGCTATTATGCGAACAATACCTGATACCAATGTATTGGAAAAAAGATACTTATACTACTATTTAAAGTCGCCTGTTTTTCAAAGATTTCTTTTGAATGTAGGAAGCCGTGCGGCACAATCAGGATTTAATAAAAATGATTTACAAGATTTATTGATTCCAAACATTTCAAAAAGAAAACAATTAGAAATAATAGGGATTTTAGAACGGGTAGAATCGGTAATTGAAACACGTAAGCAGGAATTGCAGAAACTGGATGATCTCATCAAAGCCCGATTTGTCGAGATGTTTGGGAATCCAGTCACTAATCCTATGAGATGGGATGAAGTTGAAATAAACGCTTGCCTTAAAAGCATTGAAGATGGAAAAAGCTTTGTTTGTGATGGTTTTGCAAGGAGTGGAGATGTTCCAGCTATCTTGAAATTAAGTGCAGTTACAGATGGAGTATATAGACCAGACGAAAATAAAGCCATAATAGATGAAAATCTTTTTATAGAAAGTGCAGAAGTTCACGAAGATGATTTATTGTTTACGAGAAAAAATACTCCTGAGTTAGTAGGTATGGCTGCTTATGTATTTTCAACACCAAAGAAATTGATGATGCCGGATTTGATTTTTAGATTAAATACAAATGATAGTTGTAATAAAGTTTATTTGTGGAAACTAATTAACCATGAATTATTTAGAGGAAAGATTCAAAGTATTGCGAGTGGTTCTGCAAAATCCATGTCTAATATTTCAAAAGAAAGATTAGGTAAACTTTTAATTTGTTTGCCACCAATAGAACTTCAAAAAGATTTTGCAGATTTTGTCGTTCAAGTCGAAAAATCAAAAGCTGCTGTGCAGAAAGCATTAGATAAGACACAGTTATTATTTGATAGTTTAATGCAGAAATACTTTGGTTAATTCAAAATTTTTTAATTAGGAGATGAGGTAGAGTGGTAAAAGTAAGTAGAAGAGGAGGATTCTCAGATCGGCAAGGAATCAAATCTGAAAATACAGAAATCCAGCTAAAAGATTTAGATAATAGAACCCGTATACAAATTTTTAATTTGTTAAGCAAACAATATTATTTATTATATGGAGGACGATATTATAGTGATGATTCTGTACAATGTTTTTTTAGATATGTTACTAGCGAAGTGTTTTGCCAAAAGATTGATACGAGAAAATATATAGACGATGATCAATTTTTTGATGAAATAAATCAAGTTATAATGAACAATTCTTATGATGATGTATTAACTTTAGTTGAAGCTATTAGTGAATATTGGGAAGAAGAGTTAAATGAAAGATATCCATATAGAGCTTATGGGCATTATTCAAAAGAAGAGAACTATAGCGTGTTTGAACAATTTAATAATTTGTTTAAACAGGAGTATGTGGGATACAGATTTATTGGTGGTTTAATTTCTCCAATTAGCAATGAAATAGAAATGGATACCATTCAAGAATCTTTAGATAGTGAGTATTCAGCGGTAACTTCGCATATCACAAAAGCTCATAGCTTGTTAGCAAATAGGGAACATCCTGATTATGAGAACTCTATTAAAGAAAGCATTAGTAGTGTAGAGGCTATGTGTGAGATTGTTACAGGCGTTCGCGGAAAAGAGGCAACACTAGGAAATATGTTGAAAAAATTGGAACAAAAAGGTGTTGTTATTCATTCTGCATTGAAGTCAGCGTTTAACATATTGTATGGATATACAAGTGATGCCAATGGTATAAGACATGCTGGAGATATAGGAGGGAAAGCGTCAACGTTTGAAGAAGCAAAATTCATGTTAATATCATGTTGTGCGTTTATTAATTATCTAAAAGGTATAATGGCAGATTGATAATCTGAAAGGAGAAAATTTATGGACACGTATTTACCGTATATAGTTTCCATTGTATGTGCTTTAATATCTGGTATTGCCAGTTATCTAATATCTAGGAAACAAATGAAAACAGATTTGGAAAAGTTAAATACTCAGTATAAATTAGATATAGAAAAAGAACGAGAAAAATTTTCAATGGAAAAAGAAAAGATGGAATTGGAACACAAATATGAGCTTGAAAGACAACAAAAAGAATTTGAGAATAAATTGGGGGAGAATTTTGTTAATACAATGTTTACAGAGGCTATGAAAATGCCAGAGGTAAGACGACAAATCACGCAAGGCATGAATACTTCAAAGAAGAAGTGAGGAGGGGTTGTTCGTGACCAACTTTGATTTTCTGAAGAAAGAACCACAATTTGATTCTTTCGCAGATGTGGCTATTTCGGCTGAGAAAATATTACATATTGATATGGAAGCCAGTGTAATCAATTGCCGACGGGCTATGGAGTTCGCCATCAAATGGATGTATTCCGTAGATGGCTCGCTTGTCATGCCGTATCAGGATACGTTGGTCAGCTTGATGAGTACAGAAGAATTTCGGGACATTGTAGATCCGGAGCTTTGGAGAAGACTGGATTTTATCCGTAGAGTGGGAAACAATGCGGCTCATAATGGCAAGAAGATTACCCTGGATCAAGCAAAATTATGTCTGGAAAATCTGTATATCTTTCTGGATTTTGTAGCGTATTGTTATGCCAAAGATTATACGGAAGGAGAGTTTCATGCAGAGCTGCTTGAAGAACAGAAACAGCCTGTTTTAGAAGAAGTACCGACAATTTCAGAAATCGATCTGAAAGCTCTCATAGCAGAAAATCAAGCATTGAAGGAGCAACTGACTGCAAGGCGTGAAGAGCAGCAACAGACGTATGTACCGAAACCTCTTGATTTGTCCGAGTATAAGACCAGAAAGATTTATATTGATACCATGCTGATGGATGCAGGATGGACGGAAGGGAAAAACTGGATCAATGAAGTGGAACTTCAGGGAATGCCAAATAAATCAGAAGTGGGTTATGCAGATTATGTACTCTATGACGATGCGCATAGACCGCTTGCGGTAATTGAGGCAAAACGTACCTGTGTAGACGTGGCAAAAGGACGACAGCAGGCAAAGCTATATGCAGATATTCTGGAAAAACAGTACGGCAGAAGACCGGTTATTTTCCTGACCAATGGATTTGATACGAGGATTGATGACGGTCAATATCCGGAGCGAAGAGTATCCATGATCTATTCCAAACGGGATTTGGAAAAGTGGTTCAATCTGCAGTCTATGAAGACAAGTCTCAAGAATATTACTGTAGATAAGAATATTGCGGGACGGTATTACCAGGAAGGTGCGGTGAAGGCGGTCTGTGACAGCTTTGGAAACAAGAATCGTAGGAAAGCATTGCTTGTCATGGCGACGGGTTCCGGGAAAACAAGAACCGTTATTTCCCTGTGCGACGTGTTGCTGCAGCATGGCTGGATAAAGAATATCCTGTTCCTGGCAGATCGAAATTCTTTGGTCACACAGGCAAAACGAAGTTTTGTGAATCTTCTTCCGGATTTATCTGTGACAAATCTGTGTGAGGAAAAGGATAATTATCAGGCTCATTGTGTTTTCTCTACTTATCAGACCATGATGAATTGCATCGATTCTGTAAAGGATGAGGAGGGAAAACTGTTTACCTGCGGACATTTCGATCTGGTAATTTGTGATGAAGCCCATCGGTCTATTTATAACAAATACAAAGATATTTTTACCTATTTCGATGCGCCGTTGGTTGGCTTGACAGCTACACCAAAGGATGAAATTGATAAGAATACCTATAATATTTTTGAACTGGAAAATGGTGTTCCTACATATGGGTATGAACTGGCACAGGCCGTCAAAGACGGTTATCTGGTAGATTTTCTTTCCGTAGAATCTTCTTTGAAATTTATTGAAGAGGGAATTGTGTACGATGAATTATCAGAAGAAGACAAGGAAGTCTATGAAGCTACCTTTGAAGATGAGAATGGAGAACTTCCTGAAAAAATCAGTTCTTCTGCATTGAATTCCTGGCTGTTCAATGAGGATACCATAAAGAAGGTTCTGCATATTCTTATGACCAAAGGGATTCGTATCAATTATGGAGAAACTTTGGGAAAGACGATTATCTTTGCTAAGAATCACGACCATGCGGAAAAGATTCTGGAAATCTTCGGAAAGGAATATCCGAATCTTCCGGGATATGCGAAAGTCATTGATAATTATATGACTTACGCCCAGAGTGCTATTGATGAATTCTCAGAACCAAATAAACTTCCGCAGATTGCAATTTCCGTAGATATGCTGGACACAGGAATCGATGTGCCGGAAGTATTGAATCTTGTCTTTTTCAAGAAAGTCATGAGTAAAGCAAAATTCTGGCAGATGATAGGACGAGGAACCCGTCTGTGTCCCGGATTGCTTGACGGAGAGGACAAGCAGAAATTTTATATTTTCGATTTTTGTGGCAATTTTGAGTTTTTCCGTATGAACAAAGGAAAGGCAACCGCTAATATGATGGCGCTGCAGGGAGCAATTTTTAATCTGGAATTTCAGATCACTTACAAACTGCAGGATATGGAATATCAGACAGAACGATTGATTGCCTACCGGAATGCATTGATACAGCATATGAGTGAAAAAGTACAGGAACTGAATCGGGAAAACTTTGCAGTCCGTCAGCACTTAAAATATGTGGATCTGTATTCCGATCAGTCCAACTATCAGACTCTGAGTTATGAGGATACGCTGCTTGTAAGAGAAGAACTGGCTCCTCTGATCTTACCGGATGGAGATGAGGCAAGCGCGGTTCGGTTTGATGCACTGATGTATGGCATAGAGCTGGCATATCTGATCGGAAAGAAATATGGAAAAGCCCGGAGTGATCTGTTGAAAAAAGTCAGCGCTATTTCTACGGTGGCCAATATACCGGAAATTATGGTACAGGCAGAGCTGATTAATCAGATTCTCCATACGGATTATCTGGATCGTGCCGGAATCAATGAATTTGAACATATTCGGGAAAGTCTTCGTGATCTGATGAAGTATCTTCCTAAAAAGAAGGTGCGTTATGACACGAATTTCGAGGATGATATTCTGTCCATTGAATGGAAAGAGTCAGAATTGGAAAACGATGATCTGAAGAACTATAAGGCAAAGGCAGAATATTACGTCCGTCAGCACCAGGATGACCTTGTCATCGCGAAACTGAAAAAGAATAAGCCAATGACTCAGGATGATATTAAAACATTGGAAAAAATTCTGTGGAGTGATCTGGGAACGAAGGATGAATATGAAGCAGAATATGGGGACAAGCCTCTGGGAGAATTTGTTCGTGAAATCGTGGGCCTGGATATGAATGCTGCAAAAGAAGCATTTTCTGAATACCTGAATGAGGCCAATCTGGATAGCAGACAGATTTACTTTGTGAACCAGATTGTGGAATATATCGTACATAATGGATTGATGAAAGATTTATCTGTGCTGCAGGAATCACCATTCACAGATCAGGGAAGTGTTGTGGATATCTTTACTGATTTGAATGTATGGATGGGGATAAGAAAGGTTATTGAAGAGATAAATGACAATGCCAAGGTAGCGTAGCTGATAGATAATTAATTAAAAACGTGTTTCTTTAACCTTAGGAAATACGGAAATAAGAATTACTTTAGAGATTTGTTTGAGGGATACTTTATGAATAATGAAAAAGAAAGGGATTTTTTGGAGAGTTTATTAACAACAGAATTGAATTCAGAAATGTTTGCTGATCAAATAAGTTTATTATCGAGATATCTAGTTTATTCAAATCCGGGATATTATTATAATGAAACTTATTTACCGAGTTTTTGCTCAGAACTTATTAATTTTCAAAAATTTGTTAGAAATAAAAATAATATATTTGTAGGAATTATGAAGAAGTTACTTCTGTTTCCAATGGACTTAGATTTGCAATATTTAATGGATCAATTTTGGAAATACTCTTCCAAGGATGATGGTTTAGGAATAAATACACCAATAGATATTAAACAAATTTGTACAAATAAAATAACTATAAAATGTATTTTAGTTTATGAAGATAAGGAACATTTATTTTTAAGAACGTATAGTGGGAATATACAAAGCAAAAATGTACAGGAAGAGATTACAGGAAAAGCAAGCGAAGAGTTGATGAAATGGATAGAGGATATATGTAATGGGAAAAGGAAATGATCTTCAAAAAACAAAATTGTATGAAAAACTTATTAGTAAAGAAAATATTTTTTTGTCAATATATTCATTAGAATCTTATGTTTTTAATAAAGAGTTATTAAATGATAATGACGAGTTACTAATGAATGAATTGAAGGATAAATTTAATGAAACAGATATTAATAATGTGATTGAAAAAGTACAGGAATGTTTAAAAGAATTGGTTGTAAACCCGGAGTATTTTGTGGAAGCAAAAGTGTACTTTAATCCTAAAAAGTACCAAGATAAAGAAGTAATATTTAGGCCACTTCATGTATCGGATATAATAAGTCAAATTGCTCTAGTTTCTATTATGAATCTGTTTATATATGAATTTAACGAGGGCAATGAAAAAATAACTCTTTCAAATATCAGTAGATTGATACCAAGCAATTTTTATGGTAATCGTGTATCAATAAAACCCGAAATTTTGTTTAAACCATGGAAAACACAGTATAAAGCTTATACAAAAAAGGCTAACGAATTATTTAAAACATTCCATACGACACGAGAATATAAATATGAAATAGACTTGGATTTAGAGAATTTCTTTCCATCTGTAGATCCGGAAATGTTATATAATTTAATGCTATCGTTAATTCCTATTATAATTGATAAAAAAGAATTGGAATTATATAAGGTACTATTGATAAAGTTGTTGGTTTGTAAAATATCAAATCTAGATTCGCATACTTCTCAAATATACTATGGTAGTATTCCAGAATCTGAACAAATTCCTTTTGGATTAGGAATACCACAGGGTTTACCACAATCGTATTTTCTGGGAAATATATGTATGATTGAAATTTCTAAAATATTTGAGAAGTACTTTCAGGGAAAAAGTTTGTATTATGTTGATGACTCAGTAATCTTTTCTAATGACATAAAAGATTCTGAAGATTTTCGCGATAAATTAAAAAAAATAAATGAGGATATTCAGAAATTTATAAGACAATACAAGGAAGAGAAGAATGATTCTTTTTTTAGAATGTATAATGAAGAACTTATTACTTTTATTAGAAATCGAGATTTTTCTATAAGAGTTCATGATGTTAGTGGGAAAAGCACTTATACGGAAATCGGAAAAGCAAAAGAGGGTGAAATTTATTTAAAATCTTTAAGTAGAGCTGCTTCTCAAATTGGATTTGATTTATATACAACTTATTCTGATGAAGAAGATGATAATCTTAATGCAAAAATTGAAATACTATTAAAAGCAATCTGTCAAGAAAAGGAAGAACTAGATAAAACAATAGAGAGTGTTGAGGATAGTACTGAAAAAGAAAGTTTAGAGACATACAGAACTAAATTAACAAGATATTATAAGTTTTTTAAATATAGAAAACTTAAACTAGACGTACAAAGAAATGATGAAGAGATATCTATAAATGATGAGAGTATAGCCATTCCTGTAGAATCCAAAGATTTTTTGGAAAAATTCTTAGATATATATAAACAAGATGTGTGGGGAGCATATATTGCATTATGCATCAATAGTGATAGAACAGAAGAGAATTTGGGTAAGATTAGTAAATATATTGAAAAAGTAAATCAAAAAGTGTTTGGTGGATATAATAACAAGGAATCATCGTATATATATACTTCTTTTAAACGGATTTCTGAAAACAAAAAAGTAATAAATATAGATCCATATAAAACAATAGGGGAATTGGCCAATGAAAAATTGGGTAGATATATGTTTGCACATAGGGATGTTGTTAATAAAGTAATTGAGAAAGAAATTAGGAAATATCAATGGGAAACATTACTAGAAGAAACAGGAATGTTTTCACACAATTATTTAAAGACAGTTAGTATAGTTGATAATAGTACTGCTGAGATGAAACGTATGGTACTGAATGCACTTTACTCGCGGCTTTTTAGTGTACAATTGAATGATGATTTATTTATAACAAGGCAAGTGAAAAGAGCACTTTCATATGGCGAGTTAAGAATATTAGCGTATTTAAGAAATAGCTGGTTTTCAAAAGAAATTTATAAAGTGTACAGTATTAATTTATTGGATGAGGATAATGCATCAAAAATAGATTATTCCATTATGGAAGTACTAGAAATATTTCGGACTTTTATTAAATATCCTATCTTAATTGATAATTTGATTTTAGTGCATCAATACACTTGTGATGTGTGGAAAAATGGTTCAAAATATTTGTATTTTTATACTTTACATAACCAAGAGCATGCAATAGATTTGATAAAGAATGTAATTAAGGTAATCAAAGCTGTGGACTATTTACAAATTTCTATGAATGATTATTATATTGTCTTTATTTCGTGTTATTTGCATGATATATCTATGGTTAAAATTCCATCTATGGATGAATTCTTGATGGATAGCACTATAGCTGATCAAATCAGCAGGAATTATCTGGATGAAATTAAAGATAGATGTCTTATTGATAATAGGGAAATAAAACAATTGCTAATTAAGTTTTATAAAGAAATAGATGTTTTTTTTGAAAATCGGATAAGGAGTAACCATGCAAAAGAAAGTGCTGATGAAATAAGAACAAGGAATGATTTGTATTTTTTAGACGATTGTTTAAGGGAAAAAGTTGCAGAGATCTCATTGGCTCATGGACAAAGAGTAGAAGATGTATATAATATTAAATCTGATGCAAAGAATAGTTTGGTTAGTACTAAATTTGATAAGATATTGTTACGAATAGCCGACTTATTAGATATGAGTAGCTATCGTGTTTCAAAGCCTATTCTAAATCATAATATAGAGCAGATGTCGAGTATATCAGCATTTCATTGGATATCACATCTGTTAACTAAAGGTTACAAGCTGGAAACAAAATATAGAATTATTGATGAGGGAAAATCGGCATTATTATCTGGACAAATAGAAGAAAAAATTATTCTACATATAGATATTTGTATGTCTCAACTTTCAAAAATCACGGATGATAAATTGTGTAAATTTGGGAAAATGGATGAAACGTCCGTATCGTCCAAAGGTTTTACTCTTAAATGTGGGGAAAAGTGTAATGGAGAAAAGTGCAATTTCCTTTGTAAATGGTTTGTTAAGAAAAATGAATATTTAATGATGGAGTTTGAAGCGTTAAAAGCATACTTAAATAGGATACCGACAAAATTTTATACTAGTGATTTTGAAATATGTTTACATATTGTTGATAAAACTAATTTGGATGCACAACAGTTTGAAATTCTCAAGTCTAATTTACTATAAGGTATTATGAAAACTTTTGTGCTCTAGGATGAAAGTGTCAGTTATTAGATAGTAAATTTTTGCCTGAAATTTCAAATAAAATCTTCGCTTTTTGCCCCTTCTCTGATATAATACATACATGGCAACGCGACGGCAACTGAAGATAAGTAAGTCAGCGCACGATATGAAAATGAGATAAATGAAATCAGAGAGTTCATAAAACTTAAACAAATTTGTTTAAGTTTTGGAGAAAAGAACCGAGTTCGAATAAGAGAGTAAAGCCCACAATCCCAGCATTTATGCGGGATTGTGGGCTTTTTCTATGCCTTGTGACAATCGATAGTGTCAACAGTTTTTTATTATATGTCATGGAATTTTAATGTATTTCTTTGACAATAATTGAGCAGGTAAATTTGCTGCTTGCCACATATGTTTTTTTAATGAAAGAGGAGGTAGAGATACAGTCTTGGACTAACCACTTAGTTATTTTAAGAAAATGTCTGCACCTTACCTTGAATAATAAAGTGACATTACTCTGTACATTGCGGATTAGTAAGCTCAAATCGATCATCCATATTTTTTTCTCCCCATTCACACATCAATTCAAGAATTTGCTCTAAAGAGCGGCCTTTGTCTGTGATACTGTATTCCACTCGTGGGGGGACTTCAGCGTAAACAGTACGTTGTATTAGTCCGTCTGCTTCCAGTTCTCTTAATTGATTTGTTAGAGTTCTTTGAGATACTTGTGTGATTTTTCTTAGAAGCTCACTGAACCGCTGTGTGCCATGGGTGATGAGATGCTCTAAGATCAGAGGTTTACATTTTCCGCCAATCATCTTTAATGTCACTTCCATTTCACAGGTTACTTGTATTTTTTCCATGAGTTCCTCCAATAGTGAAATTTATTTCACTTTATAAAAAATATGTGCGTACTTGTAAGAACATTTGCAACAATATATGATACAAGTATATCGCATTTTTATGATATTGCAACTCTATTTTGGGGAAGGGAATTAACCGACAAAATGTGGAATCTATGACAAATTAACGAGATACCAAGAGGATTGTATGTACATTTTATATGTTGCCAGAGAATCATATAGTAGAAGTTTTGGATATGTGTACCGTAAATCAGATTGTTTGTTGTAGCTATGGTGGGTGCAAATGGAACAGGGGATATGATATTACGTTTACTCTGACAACTTGGACGCAGTCATTCAGAATGTTGTATGGGTCGATGTTGAGGTCAAAATTTCACATAAAAAGATTGGAGTTGGAAGTTCTTTTCTCCATTGTTCGTTTCCGAATATGAACCAGTAGAGATTTGCGGAGACGAAAATTTAGTGATTTCAATTAAGGAGGCGATTTCATAGTTATGAAAAGAGCTGTAATTACTGGGGGAGCATCTGGAATCGGACGGTATTTAGCCATTGGATTTGCTAAGCAGGGCTACGAAGTATTTGCGTTTGATAAACTGGATACTGCATTTTCCGAAAACAATATTCATTTCTTCCAAATGGATTTACAAAACGAATCTCATATTCACCGTAGTTTTCAGACTATTAAAGAACGATATGGCGAAATCCATATTTTGATTAATAATGGAGCAATCAGCAAGTTCCATAAACCAGTCTTTGAATTGACTTCACAGGAATTTGATCGGGTGATTCAAACGAATCTGAGAGGAGCTTTTTTGTGTTGCAAGGAATTTATTGACCAGCATACCAAGGGTGCTTATGGGAGAATCATCAATATTGCCTCGACCCGCTTTCACCAAAATGAAGCAGGTTGGGAAGCATATGGCGCATCGAAGGGGGGACTGGTTTCTTTGACCAACAGTCTGTGTGTGTCTCTGACTAACACTGGCATTACAGTCAATGCTGTCAGTCCAGGTTGGATTCAAGTGGAAGGATATGAGAAACTGAAAGAGATTGATCATAGACAACATCCATCTGGTCGTGTCGGGAAACCACAGGATATTGTGAATGCTTGTCTGTTTCTGTGTGATACATCAAATGATTTTGTTAACGGTATAAACCTTTTGGTGGACGGTGGCATGACAAAGAGAATGATCTACGAAGAAACCTTTGATTTCAATGCATAATGGAGAATAGGCTATGAATTATAGGGGGAAATTGGCCTGAAGGTTAGCAAAATCGGTTTGGGAGTTGAGTGGTTCAATGATTTATCTTAGGATGAGAGCATAGGAATTGGAGATATAAAAAAGAAAGTATACTAGAATGTTTTTATAAATGAAAAATTAAGGAGAACAATTATGAATCAAAGAAAATTTGGTAAAACCAATCGTATGGTCAGTGAAATTGGACTTGGTACCTGGCAGTTGGGTACCAAGTGGGGCGCTCCATTTAATGAGGCAGAGGCCCTGAGGATTTTAGAGGCTAGCTACGAAAGTGGAATTAACCTGATTGATACTGCAGATATTTACAATGACGGCAACAGTGAATTGGCTATTGGAAAGTTTATTGCACAGCATAAGAATCACTTTTTTGTTGTTACTAAATGTGGCAGAGGGTTAAATCCCCACACTGCCGAAGGATATACCGCTGAAAATATGGAACAGTTTATTGATGGTAGTCTGAAACGTCTGGGAGTGGAGCAGTTGGATATGGTGCTCCTCCATTGCCCTCCAACTTCTGTCTACCACAAAGACGAACTGTTTACAGGCATGGACAAGCTGGTACAAAAGGGGAAAATTGCTCATTATGGCGTCAGTATCGAAAAAGTATCGGAAGGTTTACAGGCAATGGAATATCCCATCTCTGCGATTGAGGTAATTTTCAATATGTTCCGTCTGAAGCCTGCTGAAGAGCTGTTTCCGACAACCAAGGCAAAAGGCATCGGTATTCTGGCCCGTGTGCCTTTGGCCAGTGGGCTGCTCACGGGTCGTTACACAAAAGATACAGTGTTTGATAAGGAGGATCATCGCAGCTATAATAGAAACGGGGAAGCATTTGACAAGGGCGAAACTTTTTCTGGCGTAGATTATGAGCTGGGGTTGCAGGCTGTGGAGGAATTGAAAAAGCTGTTCCATACCGATAATCTTATCCCGTATGCCCTGCGCTGGATTTTAATGCATGATGCCGTTAGTGCTGTGATTCCTGGTGCCAGCAAGCGTGAGCAGCTGTTGTCCAATGTAAATGCTGCTAAGTTGCCTTCGCTGTCACAGGAACAAATGGCAGGTGTTTCTGATATTTATGATCGATATATTAAAGATTCGGTTCATAAAAATTGGTAGAAGATCATTTTGATGATAGAATTATTATAGGAAATTTTACAGTACTCAAGTGAGAATTCGCAGACCAGTGGAAGAAATGCGAATTCTTAACACAGATCTATACTCTGCAGGGACGGAATCATCCGTCCCTGTATTAGTTTGGTGGATTTTTTCATTTTCTACCTATTTTGTTTCACGGAATAGTGGTAACAATAGAAAGAAGAAAGGTAAGAAAAAACATTGTAAAAACTTGACAGACATTTTGCATCGGTATATTATATAGGTAATCGATATATAGGAAATCTATATAATAAAGGAGGAGCATATGGCAGTTGAAAAATCATTAGTTTCTGGAAGCATGACAATGCTTATTTTGAAATTGTTATCTGAAAAAGATATGTATGGTTATGAGATGATAGATACGTTACGCCAAAAATCTCAGAATGTATTTGAATTGAAGGCTGGAACGCTATATCCATTGCTGCACAGTCTTGAAGAGAAAGGACTGCTAGTAGTATATGAACAAGAGTTTAGTGGCAAAACCAGAAAGTATTATAGTTTGACCAAACAAGGCAGAGGGCTTCTGGAAAAGAAAAAAGAAGAGTGGAAAGAGTATTGTGCAGCAGTATCGAATGTTCTGGCATTGGAGGTATAATTTATGAATGAATATTTAAACACATTGTTGGAACAGATTCGTTGTAGGAAAGCACGACCTTATATCCGACAGGAATTACAGGATCATATAGAAGATCAAATCGAGGAGAATATTCATGCTGGTATGGACTATGAAAGTGCGGAAAAAGAGGCGGTTAAGGATATGGGGGATCCGGTGGAAACAGGGATTTCTCTTGACCGTATTCATAAGCCTCAGATTGCATGGAAGTTACTGTTTATGATTGCGCTGCTTAGTATAGCAGGCATTATGACACATGTGATGATTACTAGACACATCAATGTGACAGAGGCATCTATTTCTGGTAAATATGTGATTCATGTCATGGTGGGAATTGTAGTCATGATGGGATTATATTTTGTAGATTATACAGTGCTAGCAAGAGTTTCTAAGGTGATTGCTATTATATTAATGGTGCTATGTTTGCTGACTTTACTTTTTGGAGTTAGCGTAAATGGGATGACATATTGGTTGGCTATAGGCAAATGGCCCATATCCATACAGGCATTGATGTTGTTCTATGTTCCCATTTATGGGGGAGTGATGTATAAATATCATGGCTCAGGCTATAGTGGATTAATCAAATCGGTTGTATGGATGGTTATTCCAATTCTTCTTGTTTTGGAGATGCCAGCGACAATGTCTGCTGGCATGATGTTGATATCCATGCTTGTTATGTTGACAATAGCCATTCAGAAGGATTGGTTTGTTGTAAATAAGAAAAAGACAATAGCTGGATTATGGGGAATTTTTATGATTCTGCCAGTTGTCAGTTTCTTAGGGATGTATTTTGGAAATGTTCTGGCTTCCTATCAGAAGGAACGTATCCATGCATTTGTTTCTAACAGTGGAGATGCCCATTCTTTGACGATGACATTACGTTCTTTTCTGGAGTCAAATCAGTTTATTGGAAGTAATGGGGAAGATATTTCGCAAACATTGCCTTCTTTTAATGGCGACTATATATTAACGTATTTGTCATCTACATACGGAATGATAGCGGCTATACTTGTATGTTGTGTCTTGGCTGTTATGATATTATTTATATTTAGTGCAGCTGTGAAACAGAAGAATCAATTAGGTATGCTGATGGGATGTGGATGTGGCATGATTTTTCTTGTGAGTTTTCTGATCAATGTATTAGAAAACTTAGGAGCACTTCCCCCAACAGAGACGTTTTTCCCGTTTTTATCTGCGGGCGGGAGTTATATCGTTGTGTCATATGGACTGATTGGTATCGTATTAAGCATATATAGGTACAAAAATGTTTATCCTCGTCATGTAAAAGTCAAAATGCCACGGATAAAAATGACAATAGAATTATAGACAAATAGTGAAAAAATAAAAAAAGAGAGCAACCTCATATTTACTTATTGCTCTCTTTTTTCGTTTTCTTATATTTTTTTATCATAAATATGATTTAAAATAACGATTACATCATCAATAGGTTGCAATGGCATTTCAGAAGTCCATTTGATATAGAGATTATAAAGAGAGCCAGCAAAAGAATAAAGTTCGTAATTATTATTTATCTCTTCATTTCCCCATTTCTTTAATACATAATCTGTCAGTTTTTCCAGAAAAATATTGCCAAAACCACATTGAAACATTCCATCAAGAAATTCTCTATATTTTGCAAAATACTGGAAACAATGTCTTAACGGCTCTAAATCGTAATAATGGGTACCTTTTACTGTAGCGTTTTGTTCTTCCAGTTCATACATTTCAAGGATATTATCCAAGTGACTAATGAATACTTCTTCTTTCGATTCATAGTTTCTGTAAAATGTCATTCGTGAAACACCTGCAAGTTTTGTTAATTCAGTGATTGTTATGGAAGATAAAGGCTTGATTTTGATTAATTTCAGAAGTGCTTCTAATATGCATTCTCTTGCAATGATATTAGCAATATTTTTTTTTGATTCCATCTTTTTTACCTCATAAAATTTTGCAAAGTTAGCTGTTACATTAGAAGAATTTATGTAACAGTTCGCTTCCGGTACATTGAATTAATTTTCACATAGTGTTACAATTTGTAACACTATATATTATAGATATTAGAAGTTGAAGATTCAAGGAAATTATTGTTTGAAGATTGAAGCGGTTAATCAATTATAAGGGGGATCGGGTATGGAACGTTATGTGATTAGTTGTTGTTCGACAGCTGATTTAACAAAAGAACACTTTGACCAAAGAGATATCAGTTATATCTGTTTTCACTATGAAATGGATGGTGTTAATTATTCTGATGATTTAGGCCAATCTATGAGTTTTGAAGAGTTCTATGCCAGAATGGCAAATGGGGCAGATACCAAGACATCACAAGTTAATGCAGCAGAATACGAAGACTATTTTAGAGCTTACTTGATGAGGGGATATGATATTTTACATGTTACATTATCCTCAGGACTTAGTGGAACAATTAATTCTGCAAATATTGCAGCAGAAAATTTGAAAGATGAATTCCCAGACAGAAAGATATATGTTGCAGATTCCCTTGGAGCATCCTCCGGTTATGGTTTACTTATGGATAAATTAGCTGATCTTAGAGATGAGGGAAAAACGATAGAAGAGGTATATCAATTTGTTTTGGACAACAGGTTAAAAATGCATCATTGGTTTTTCTCAACGGATTTGTCATTTTATGTCAAAGGTGGTCGCATTTCCAAAACTGCGGGAACGATCGGAAGTATTTTGAATATATGTCCGTTGCTGAATATGGATGATAAAGGACACTTGACATTGAGGTACAAGATCCGACCAAAGAGAAAGGTTATTACAGCAATTGTAGATAAAATGAAAGAGCATGCAGATGGCGGTACTGAGTATGCCGACAAATGTTATATTTCACATTCCGGATGCATAGAGGATGCAAAAGCGGTTGCAGATTTAGTAGAAAAGAATTTTCCCAAATTAAAGGGAAAGGTTGAAATATATTATGTTGGTACAACAATAGGAAGCCACACAGGGCCCGGAACAGTAGCACTTTTTTTCTGGGGAGGCATGAGAATTGACTAAAACAGCGAAAGTGGCAAAGATAATCAGAGTCATCAGCGCGCCGCCATTGATGGCACTTTGTTTGATTATTTTATTAAAAGAATCAAATACATATATTTTTACAGATATTACAGATGTTATTTTTTCTATTATTTTTTTAAGCGTTGTGCCTGTATCAGGGTATTTGATTCAGAAAATAATCCCAGCTTTGAATCGTACTGGTCGTGATGGACAAAGAAAAATAGCGTTCCTTTTTAATCTTGTAAGCTATACTGCAGCATTTCTCTATGGGATTATAAAAAATGTAAACGAAAAACAGATGCTTATCTACGGGGTATATTTTTTATCAGTAGTATTTCTTACTGTAATCAATAAAGGAATGCATATAAAAGCCAGTGGCCATGCATCAGCTATAACAGGTCCTATTATTTTGCTTATATATTTTAACGGCATCAAATGGCTATTCCCTTGTGGGTTCATATATGGAATTATTAATTGGGCTTCCTTGACACTTAAGCGTCATAGCCGCAGGGAAATTGCTATAGGAACAGCTTCTTGTTTAGCTGCATTTATTGTGTCATGGTTTGGAATTGATTATTTTTAAGTGGAGGAAATAATGATGGCAACAGCTATAGTGACAGATAGTAACTCTGGCATTGGGATGGCAGAAGCGAAGGAAGATGGAATTTTTATGATTCCAATGCCTGTAATTATCAATGATCAGATTTATTTTGAAGGGGATAATATAACAGAAGAAGAATTTTACGATGCACTTTGCTCTGATATGCAGGTAACAACTTCTATGCCTTCGCCAGGAGATTTAACTGATTTGTGGGATTCTATACTTTCTGGTATGTATGATGAACTTGTTTATATCCCTATGTCCAGTGGCCTTAGCAATTCCTGTGCAGCTTCTACTGCTCTTGCACAGGATTATGCGGGAAAAGTTAGTGTAGTAGATAATCATAGAATATCGGTAACCTTGAGGGAATCCGTATTTACTGCGTTGGAACTTTCTAAACAAGGAAAGACAGGAAAAGAAATCAAGGAATATCTGGAAAAGGAAGCATATGATGCTTCCATTTACATAGCGGTTGATACTTTAGAGTATTTAAAAAGAGGCGGACGTGTTATACCGGCAGGGGCAGCACTGGCGTCTGTATTAAATATTAAGCCTATTCTTACGATACAAGGGGAAAAACTGGATTCTTTTTCGAAATCAAGAGGTATGAAAAAAGCCTTTAAAATTATGGTAGAAGCATTACAAAAAGACTTCAATCATAGGTTTGATAAAGCAAAACCAGAGAATATTCATATAGGCATCGCAGGAACACTTCTTTCTGAAGACGAAATCCGTGCATATAAAGAAACACTTGGTAAGGCATTTCCACAATGTAAGATTTACTATCAGCCGCTTTCTTTGAGTATTGGCTGTCATGTGGGGCCGCATGCCGTGGGGATTGGCATGTCTTATGTTAAGGAATAGCATAGAATTCCCCCATCCCTTAAAGATTATGAGAAAGATATAAAAATAAGACTGCCGTGTGATCGGCAGTCTTATTTTTTATGCTGTTACAGTCTTTTTTGATGTCTGACGGTTTTTGTCTCTCCAAGC
>JAHZAV010000029.1 GCA_019423745.1 Lachnospiraceae bacterium | reverse complement strand
TTTTTTATGCTGTTACAGTCTTTTTTGATGTCTGACGGTTTTTGTCTCTCCAAGCAAAGAATCCAGCTAAGAGTGTTCCGGATATAGAATGCCATACACATGATACAGCGCAGATGATGGCAGCCTGGGGAGCAGATGCAAACTGTGCTGTAGTAGTGGCCAGGTTTGTTGCTAGTCCTGCATTCTGCATTCCGACTTCTATGGAAATAGTTTTACGTTTGGAATAATTCATTCCGGTAATAGTTCCGGCACAGTAGCCCAGCAGATATCCTAAACCGTTATGAAGCAGTACAGCGGCAAAGATCACAACACCTGACTGGAAGAAGTTTGCTCCTTGAGAAGAGATAACTCCGCCTACTACGCAGGAAAGTCCGAGTACAGCGATGCCGGGCATGATTTTCTGAAGTTCCTGGAACAGAGATTTTTTTCCAAAAAAGTAGTTCAGAAGAAAACCGAGTGCAACCGGGAGAATAACTGTTTCGATAATGGATATGAACATCGGGATTCCTTTGATTGTAATTTGTGTACCGCTTGCCAGCAAAGATACAAGGAGCGGCGTTGCAACAGGTGAAAGAAGGGTGGATACCGTTGTCATACCAACTGAGAATGCTACATCTCCTCCACACAGATAGGACATAATGTTAGAGGAAACTCCGCCTGGACAGCAGCCAACGAGAATCAGTCCAAGTGCAATTGCATCCGGAAGATTCAAAATCCGGGAAATACCAAAGGCAAGCAGAGGCATGATCAGATATTGGGCAATAGCACCGATACATATGTCAAAAGGTCTTTGTGCAAGTATATGGAAATCCTCTTTTGTGAGAGTGAGTCCCATACTGAACATGATGATTCCGATGATAATAGACTGCCAGGTGAATTTATTAGAGACAGGATCCACAAACAGAGTGAAGTTTACCCATCCCATTATGGCTGGAAAAACAAAGGTGATTACAGCTACGGCGATTACGACCGCAGATGTATAGTTGGACAGAAATTTACTTATTTTTTGCAGTGTTTTCATTATGATTACCTCCTGATGTTTTTTTGACAATAAAAAAACCTTCCAGAATCATCATTCTGAAAGGGACGAAATTTTCCGCGGTACCACCCGATTTCTGTATATCACAGCTCTTATTTACGCACTATCATACGCTTTCCTGATAACGGTGGAAGCCGGCTCAGCTTACTTAATTATATGTTCAGCCTGCATCTTTGAGATGATATCCATATGTGTCGATATATCTGCTCGCACCATACACAGACTCTCTGAAATATGTAACAGATATGGCGTTGTTCTCTTCCGTGATTTTCGCTTATTGTCGATTTAACGATTTAAAGTATAATCAAAATAAAGAGCTGTGTCAAGAAAAAATTAAGAATAGTTTATTTTGAAAGCTGCAGATATGCTGTAGATAGTTGAGAAATTTTTCTATGGTATATGGCAGGAGTTATGTGTTTCATATATAATAAAAAGGCAAAGATAAAAACGCAACGTACATTTTTCAGATGTGCCAGAGCCGGTAGGTAGCCCGGCCGTCCTGCCTGATTTGGCAGGGTAAGTAGCCCTCCCTCCTTGGGTCGTCCGTTCTTTGTTTATTACAATTATTTAAGGAGGAATTGTCATGGACAAAGTATCAGGCAGACTGACAGTATTTTTTGAAGATCCATTTTGGATAGGAGTTTTTGAGCGAATATCGGATGGAAAGCTATCTGTGTGTAAGGTGACATTTGGAGCAGAGCCCAAAGATTATGAGGTATATGGATTCCTTTTAAAAAATTATGATCGTCTGAAATTTAGTCCGGCTGTGGCAACTGTTGTAAAAGAAGGTGTGCGTAATCCAAAAAGGGTACAAAGAGAAGTGCGGAGGCAGATGCACAATATTGGAATAGGCACGAAATCTCAGCAGGCTTTAAAACTACAACAGGAGCAGTTTAAAATTAAGCGTAAAACTGGGAAACGGGAGCGACTGGAAATAGAGAAAGAGCGAAAATTTGAACTGAAACAGCAAAAAAAGAAAGAGAAGCATAAGGGCAGGTAATGCCCTTATGCTTCTTTTTATGTGGCTGATCATTACTCACTTAGGGAGGAGATTTAATCTTATAAGTGATTTGTTTTGATTATATATGCACTCAATATTAATTTTTTCTGCTTGTTAATGAATAAAAGGATCTTGTCGATACAGATACATCCCCCGCCGTAAATTAAGCTCCTTTCCATTTTGGAGTTGTAGGGCTGCCCGGCAATCAGCAATTTCACAAGCGGTAGTTCCAGGCGCTATTTCGATTCTAGTGACAATGGAAACGAGGTGTTTGGCCGGGGAAGAGTCTTTGCTGAGGAGATAGACGGAACAGTTTTTGCGGATTAGACCATGCACAAAGCCTGTCACAATAACGTCATTGCAGCCTTGCAAATTGAAAATATCTTCAATCATTAATGAGAAAGGAAGTTGGCAGGAAGAGGAAGACAGATTGCCACTGACAATTGTTTCATAGCCAAAAGCCATGGAAAGCTCTGGATACCCTTTCCTGAGACAGCTTGAAAATTGCCTCGGGATGCGGGTGATTGCGATAAAATACAAGAAAAATAAAATGCAGAGATCCAGAAAATAAGCAACTACACAGGACAGAAGAATAATAGTGAGATTTCCCTTTGCAGCGGCAGGACTGAATATCCCCATAATTCCCATTGCACAGATCATTACTGTAGAGATAAGACCGATGCGTATGATCAGACGTTTCTGTAACATATATTTTTGGCTGATAGAGACAGCAAGTTCAAATATGGTTTCGTATGTGAGTTTTCGTTCCGATAGCTTTTTCTGATATTCTTTGGATAGACTATCTAAGTGTATTTTGGCAATCATTTTAAAATCTCCTTATGATTGAATAGTACTTCCTTTCTGAAAGGATATCACAAATTAAATAACCTTGCCAATACAAGTCCTGTATGATAAGAAAATATTAGATGCACCATCAAACTATGAAAAAGATAGAGTTGCTAAATATATATATTTTACCGGTACATTAGATGCTGCTGTTTGGGGCGCAGAACTGGCAGCAGGAGATAAAAAACAGAGGATTTATGTTGTAGAACCGCAGGGAGAATTTGAGGATGATCCCAATGTGACAGATAAGAAATTCCCGGGAAATCCTACAAAATCTTATCGTTCAAAATACCCATTAAGAGTAGTTGGTGAAGTGGTTGGTTGGAAGGGTCACTCTCCAGAAGTATTGAAAAATATGTTGGATAATTTGAAAAAAATAGATGAAATGGGAATTAGAACCATAGAATAGTCAGCGGCTATTATTTAGTTTTACAGCATCCGTCCTATAATGTATAATTAAAAAAAGAATTTCAATTTTAATAAAGTTATTCCTGCTTGGGGGGAGGGACATATGATTACAATTTTTAATCGTAGAGAAGTGTTGATTACTATGGATATGAAGAGGCAAGCAGATGCTCGCAACATACTTTTCCAGAACAATATTGATTATAAACTGAAAACGATTAACATTCAGGGAGCCTCCATTTTTGATGGCAGGAGAGGGCACTCCTGCAATTTTGGAGTTAAGCCGGCCTATTTATATGAGTACAAGATTTATGTGCATAAAAAAGATTTTGAAAAAGCAGTTCATTTGATAAAAAAGGAAGTGTAAGTATGAAAATATTTTTGAAAGCTGCGTCTATAATTTTGTTGGTAGTTTTGATAGGTTGTGCAATATTCTACTTTGTTACTGGTATATTTAGTCCCATTAGCGGCTTGGCAGTTATTTTATTTATTATTACCGTAGCAGGTTATCAAAAATATAAAAAGTAACATTCATAAAAAGAAAGGGTATTGGAAAATGGGAGCAGAGAACAGTTGTACCAGCTGTACATATTATGTTTATGATGAGGAATATGAAAGATATGTCTGTGATGTAAATATGGATGAAGATGAGTATATCCGTTTAATGTCAGACAGGCATTATGAGTGCCCTTACTATCGCTGTGGGGATGAGTATAAAGTCGTAAGAAAACAGATGTAATCGTTACAATTCGGATGTTTTTCGGGGAGATGTAAGGTATAATGGAAGTGACCGGTCATCAGACGATAGAATTTGAATAAAGCCGGATTACCGGAACAGAGTATGGGGCATGGCTGAGGCTTTGCCCCATATTTAGTAAAATGTGAATAATGGTTAATTTTTATGAACTTTATTTAACAGAGGTTCAGTTGTGGGGAGTGTGTTTGTCTGATATGATCATATTAGCAAAGGCCGATGCAAAATAATACAAGGGGATGTTCATATGTCTTTAGGGAAAGTAATTAGAAAATACAGAAAAATCAAAAATCTGACACAAGAAGAAATGGCAGGTCGGCTGGGAGTGACAGCTCCAGCAGTGAATAAATGGGAAAATGGAAACTCTTATCCAGATATTACACTTTTGGGACCGATAGCAAGACTATTAGGAATTTCCTTAGATACATTGCTGGCATTTCGTGAAGAATTGACACAAGAAGAGATAAATGAAATGATCTGTGAAGCAGATTTGAAATTAAAAGAACAATCCTATGAGGAAGCATTTCAATGGGCAAAGAAGACGCTGGAACAATATCCAAATTGTGAACAGCTATTCTTAAATATTGCGATTATGTTGGATGCACATCGTATAATGAAGGGAATTTCACAACATGCAGAATATGAAGACTATATTTGTTCTTTGTATATCCGTGGATTGAATAGTTTGGATGAAACAATTCGAATCAGAGCTGCTGATGCATTGGTTGGATTTTATATGAGAAAAAGTCAGTATGATAAAGCGGAACAATATTTGGAATATTTTTCCGTTCAGAATCCAGAAAGAAAAAGAAAACAGGCACAGATTTATGCTGAAACAGGCCGAATCAGAGAAGCATATAAAGCGTATGAGGAACTTTTGTTTTCGGATTTTCAGAGATCAAGCATGGAATTGCATGGAATGTATATGCTTGCGATGCAAAATAATGACAAAAAAAGAGCGCATTGGTTAGTAGATAAGCAAAAAGAGCTGGCCAGATGTTTTGAAATGGGAAAATACTATGAAATTTCAAGTAAACTTGATATTGCAACAGTTGAAAAAGATGCTGATTCTGTTATTGCTGTGATGGAAGAAATGCTTTCCAGTGTAGAACAAATTGGGGATTTCAGAAAATCGATGTTATATGAACATTTGGACTTTAAAGAGGTAACAGAAGATTTTATTTCAAATGTGAAAGAAAATCTCAAGAAATGTTTTCGTGATGAAGAAAGTTATGGATTTTTAAGAGACAATAAGAGGTGGCAGAATTTAGTGAATCAGTAATAACATATACTTATTTGTAAATGTTTCGTCCTTCACCAAGCGGTGAAGGACTTTTTATATTGAAAGAAAACCAGACGAAAGAGAAAGGCTTTTAGAATTGTTTAGAATTCATTTAGGAACCATTAAGATATGACTGCCATAATGAGCCTATCAAAAGAAAGTAACTTTTGAAATTTACAAAAAGGAGTAGATAAATAATGAACAATTCACAGAAAAAGACATGGAAAGGAATTGCAAAGAAAGGGGTTGTGTTTTGTACGATTGGCGTAATGGCCATTGGAATGGTAGCCTGCCAAGGCAAAGATAAGAAAACAGATTCTGCTGCTTCTAAAACGGAGCAGTCGACAGATAGCAAGACGGATACAAAGACAAAAAAGGATACCGATCAGAATGCTACATCCAAGTCAGAAAAGAAAGATAAAACGGATACAGCTAAGACACAGAATTCAGCGGAAAAGGATCAGAAAAAGCCGGCTGGCTCTGATAAACAAGACAATACAGATACAAAAGATACTACAAAGAAAGAAACTACGAAGAAGAGCACTACCAAGAGTAACAACAGTACAAAAAATTCTAAAAAAAGCGGTTCAGTAACAAAAGACAAAAAGAATAATTAACGATAAATGGACTGCATGATAACGTGCAGTCCATTTCTTTTGAAAGGATTATAATATGTGGAATATTCTAGAGTATTTAGAAAAAACAGAGATGATGTATCCTCACCATACAGCGGTAGATGACGGAAAGTTTGTTCTTACATGGAAGGAGCTGGCAGAACTATCCAGGCAGATGGGCACGGCATTTGTAAAAAAAGTCAGACATGGGAAACCAGTGGCTATTCTTGCGGAAAAAAGAGCCGCTACATTAGCGGCAATGTTTGGCAGCGTGTATGCAGGGGGATTTTATGTTGTGATCGATCCCGCACAGCCAGCAAATAGGATCCAGGAAATTCTAAATGTGTTGGAGCCGGATCTTGTTGTCATAAATGAAAAAACTGGAGAAGTATTAAAGCAGACAGATTATCAGGGAAATACTTATCGGATAGAGGATGGCATGTTGGAAAAGGAAGATTGGGATTTGCTTTGGAAAATCCGGGAACATAGTAAGGATACAGATATACTGTATGGAATCTTTACGTCCGGTTCTACCGGAACCCCGAAAGGAATTGTAGTCAGCCATCGGGCAGCCATAGATTTTATTTCACATTTTGTTCAGATATTTGATTTTACGGTATATGACAAAATTGGAAATCAGGCGCCATTTGACTTTGACGTTTCCGTAAAAGATATTTATACGAGCATGTTTACCGGAGCAACATTGGTTCTTCTCCCCAAAGAACTATTTTCTACGCCGCCCGTTTTGTTGGACTATCTGTGCCAAAAAGAAGTGACGGTTCTTATATGGGCGGTATCCGCGCTTAGTCTGGTAGCGGTCTTAAAGGGGCTATCCTACAAAATACCCCATACAGTAAAGAAGATCCTTTTCAGTGGAGAAGTTATGCCGGTGAAGCAGCTGAGAATGTGGCAGTCAGCTCTGCCTTGGGCGGAATTCGTCAATTTGTATGGCCCAACAGAAGTTACCTGTAATTGTACCTATTACCGAGTGGAAGAAATGATTCCGGATGGAGAAAAAATTCCTATCGGCAAAGCATTCCCAGGCAGGGAGGTATTTCTTTTGGATGAAAGCGAAAAGGAAATTGTGGATCCGGGAAGAACTGGAGAAATCTGTGTTTCCGGAGAATCCCTTTCAGAAGGATATTACCGTAATACGGAGGAAACAAAGAAAAAATTTATCAATTATCCTGAGGATAGTGAACAACAGAAGCGCTGTTATAAAACGGGTGATTTGGGGTATTACGGCAAGGATGGTGAGCTTTATTTTTCCGGGCGAAAGGATTTTCAGATTAAACATATGGGACATCGGATTGAATTGGAAGAGATTGAGTGTGTGATGGAACAGGTAAGTGGACTGGATAGAGCAGTATGCGTCATGGATGAAAAAAGAAATCGGTTAGTGGCATTTTATCTGGGCGATATCAATACAGATGAGATTAAAGAGAAAATGAAGAAAAAACTTCCAGTTTATATGATTCCTCATAAACTTATAAAAACGGATTCGATGCCTTTGAATAAAAATGGAAAAACAGACCGGAACTTTTTCCGGCAGAAATTGGGGGAATGAAATGGATAAAAAAATATTGGAACAAGGAATTGTAAAATATGGTACGCCACTTTATGTATTTAACATAGATGAAATGAGAGAAACGGTAGCGCTCTTTCGTGAAAAGTTGGAGGGGAGTGCTGATATCTGTTTTGCTATGAAAGCCAATCCATTTTTGACAAGACAAATGGCAGAAGAAATCGACAGGATTGAAGTTTGTTCCATGGGGGAGTTTGAAATTTGTAGAAAACTCGGAATTAGTGCTAAAAAAATATTGATATCAGGAGTACTTAAGAAAAAAGAAGATATCTATGAAATTTTGATGCATTACCGGGGGAATTGTCTTTATACAGTTGAATCTCCAGATCAATTTCAAACTTTTGTGGAATGGTGTGATGTACATAAAGAAGAAATTTCCATATATCTTAGACTGACCAGCGGCAATCAGTTTGGAATGGATGAGAAAATGGTACGACATATGCTTTCAGAGAAAAGTAAGTATCCGTTTTTGAAAATACGGGGAATTCATTATTTTTCGGGGACACAGAAAAAAACAACGGAGAAGATAAAACAAGAATTGACCTATCTGGATAACTTCTTACTGGAAGCGGAGTCATCCGGATTGCGGATTAAAGAGTTGGAATATGGTCCTGGAATAGCTGTCAGATATTTTCAAGGGCAGAAGGATACATTGGGAGAAGATATTGCTGTAATGGCGGGTGCTGTTCGAAATATGAACTGGCATGGAAATGTTGTGTTGGAAATGGGACGTGCTCTCGCAGCAAAGTGTGGCTATTATTTTACCAGTGTAAAAGATATAAAGTGTAATAATGGAAGGAATTACTGCATCCTGGATGGGGGAATCCATCAGATCAATTATGATGGACAAATCAGGGGGATGTATTGCCCTAATTTTCAAGTCAGTCCAGGGTGTGAAGAAGGTTCAAAACAGGAATATGTTGTATGTGGTTCATTGTGTACGGTGAACGATATACTGATGCAAAAGGTGGAAATTGCCGATTTGCAAGTTGGAAATGTGTTGATTTTTGAACAGACAGGTGCTTATGCAATGACGGAAGGTATGGCACTTTTCTTAAGCCATGAATTGCCCCAGATTGCATTTTATGAAGGGAAAACGGGCTGGAAATTAGTAAGGGACAGACATGAAACATACGAGTGGAATATGGAAAAGGAGATAAAATGATGGAAACTTTAATGAATGTTTTAATGGAAATTGATGAAACTATTGATTGGAAAAATGAAAGTGCATTGATTGATGATAAGATTTTGGACTCATTTGGTGTAATCTCACTTATATCGGAATTGGAAGATGCATTTGATATTGAGATAGAAGCGTCAGAAATGCGTCCTGAAAATCTGAATTCAGTAAATGCTATGTGGAATATGGTTCAGAGATTGAAGGAGAATTAATATGGCATATCATACGTCAATATACTTATTTCTCTTTCTTCCGGCGGTACTTCTTATTTATCAGCTGACGCCGAAAAAGGTACGGTGGGTAACTCTGGTACTTTCAGGATACGCTTTTTTCTGGATCATCAGTGGAAAGCTGGTTATCTACCTGATGGGGACAACATTAATTACCCATTATATAGGCGTATGGATATCTTCGGTAAAACTTGAGTGCAGTATAGCCGTTTCTGAAGTCTCTGGAGAGAAGCGCAGCCAAATAAAGAAGCAGTATAAAAAACGAGAGAAGATGATACTGGCAGGAGGGATTATTCTACTTTTGTCAGCCTTGTTCTACTTGAAATATTATAATTTCTTTGTCCAGAACACTAATTATGTGTTTGAGGTGGCAGGAAGCCAGTTTGCATTGCAGCCCAAAACACTGATTCTTCCGATAGGGATTTCTTTCTATACTCTTCAGGCTATTGGATATATGGCAGATGTTTATTGGGGGAAGGTCGATGGACGGCAGCATCCGGGGAAAATAGCCTTATTTCTGGGGTTCTTTCCACAGATTATGGAAGGTCCGATCAGCATGTATTCTCAGACAGCAGATGCACTGTGGGAAGGAAATTCTCTGAAAGGAGAAAATCTGTCCAGGGGCAGTGTCAGGATCTTATGGGGGCTGTTCAAGAAGATGATAATTGCTGACCGGCTCTATATGGTGGTACAGACAATCTTTGAACATTATGAAAATTATCATGGTGTCATGATTGCAGTTGCAGCGGTAGCTTATACGGTACAGCTTTATATGGAATTTTCTGGATGCATGGATATCATTATTGGGAGTGGCAAGATGTTTGGCATTACTCTTCCGGAAAACTTTTGTCAGCCTTTTGCTTCTAAAAATGCAGCAGAGTTTTGGAGACGGTGGCATATTACATTGGGGGTATGGTTTAAAACCTACATTTTCTATCCTGTGTCCGTATCAGGATTTGTGAAGAAATGGAACAAATTTGGAAAAGCGCATCTGGGGAAATACATAACTAAGCTGGGAGTTTCCGCTTTTTGTCTTTTTCCGGTTTGGTTGTGCAATGGTTTATGGCATGGCGCCAAATGGAGTTATATTTTCTATGGAATGTACTACTTTACCATCCTTCTTGCAGGGGTTGCTCTGGAACCGGTAAGAGGGAAAACTATCAAGTTGTTACATCTTAAGGAACAGGCTTTTTATTATCGGACAATACAGATCATGAAAACATGGATCATTATTTTTACAGGGGAATTGTTTTTTAGAGCAAACGGTCTGCGAGCAGGAATCCGTATGTTTCGAAGTATGTTTCACAATTTTGAAGTGCAGAAACTATGGGATGGAACGCTGTTAAATTTAGGGCTGGATAAGGCAGATTATCTTGCCATCCTGATAGGCTGTGTAGTTGTAGGTGTAGTTGGAATCATAAAAGAAAGGAATCTGCTGGGTGAAGAAGGCATTGGCAAATTGTATCTTCCGGTCAGGTGGGCAATATATTATGGACTTATTTTGGCAATCGTAATTTTTGGAGCTTATGGAATTGGCTATCAGCAGGTGGACATGATTTATGCGGGATTTTAAAAGTATGGGAAAAAGAGTGGCAAAAACCATAGCGTTTTTTGCAATTTTGATTGGAATTTTAATGGGGGTATCAGGGAAAATAGAGCAGGCATTTATAAAGAATGATAACCTCGTACATAGCAGAAACAAAAGCATTTTTCGTATTTTAAGAGAGCCGGAAGATAGTATTGATGTGATTGTAGTGGGTGACAGTTTAAGCTATTCTTCTATATCGCCTATGGAGTTATGGAAGGATCATGGAATTGCTGCTTATGTTTGCGGTCAGCCCGGGCAGAGAATACAGGAAACATATCATGTCCTGGAAACTGCATTTGAAACGCAGGCTCCGAAACTGGTCATTTTGGAAACCAATACGATGTTTCGGGGAATGCTGGCAGATGGTTTGATGAATCTGAAGGAAACGTTGGAAGAGTGGGGAAATCATTATATTTCAATTCTTCGAGGACATGATATTTGGAAATCTTTTGTAATCGATAAAGAGTATCCGGAAGAAAATTACAAAGGATTTGCTTTCCGCTGTGCAGTTCAACCATATGAAAAAGGTGAGTATATGATGGAAACTAAGCAGAAAGCCCAGATGCCGGATACAGTAATACAATATATGGACAGTATTATCAATTTGTGCGAAAAGAATGGAACCAAATTGCTTCTTGTCAGTACACCATCCCCACTAAATTATAATTATTCGAGACATAATAGTATTCAAGCATATGCAAAAGAACATCATTTGGAATATTTAGATATGAACTTAAAACTTGAAGAATTAGGAACAGATTGGACAACCGACAGTCTGGACAAAGGGGATCATCTGAATCTGTCAGGAGCAAGGAAAGTATCACAATATCTTGGAGAATATTTAAGTACACAGTACGAACTGCCTAATCGCAGGAATGAGAAACGATACGCTGAATGGCAGAAAATAGAAAAAGATTATGCTGCAAAATCAGAGGAATATTTGAAAGAGATGAATAAGAATGAGAAGAAAGCAAATTGAAGGCTGGGAAAAATCGAAATTTTGTTTACGGGTATGATAGAATTTGTTATTTTAATATTAGGATTGGAAGTATGAAGGCGGACACCTTACTGATTCGATTTTTATAACATACGATTTCAGGCAGGTAGATGCTGAAGACACCTACAGAATCACAGGTATCGAAGAAAGAGGAACCGAATTAATTTGATGGAATATGATTATTTCGGATGCATGGTACAAATGGAGATAGGGGCACTTCTCGTTGGGAGAATTCACAACTATCCAGGGGATGTTAAAATCGTACAGGGGAAAAAATAGGAGGAATCCCGGAAGAAGAGGAAAATATAGAAAATGAATAAAGAGCGAGTATTGATAGTGGAAGATGATGCGGATATTCGGGAAGGTATTCGTATTCTGTTAGAAAGTGAAAATTATAAGGTTACAGAGGCTGAAAACGGAAGAAAAGGCTTGGAACTTCTGGACGAGAATACAGATCTGGTGATATTGGATATTATGATGCCTGGTATGTCAGGATTGAGGACTTGTGAGGAAATTCGCAAGGTTTCTAATGTTCCAGTATTGTTTCTTACTGCAAAGGCACAAGAATCAGATAAGTTAATCGGTTTGATGGCAGGAGGCGATGACTATCTGCCAAAACCATTTTCTTATGCTGAACTTCTAGGAAGAGTAAAAGCACTGATGAGACGTTATAACATTTACATGGGAAGGACTGGGGGAAAGACCGAAAAAGAAGAACCGTACCTGGAGATAGGAGGTATTCAAATTCATGAATCTTTTAATGAGGTGTATGTGAATGGTGTGGAAAAAGAGATGTCAGATATTGAATATAACATGCTTCTACTTATGATGCGTCACCCAAAAAAAATATTTTCTGCACAAAATATCTATGAAAGTGTGTGGAATGAGCCGTATTTTTATTCCTGTAACAGTACTGTTATGGTACATATTCGAAAACTCAGGGTAAAGGTAGAAGAGGATCCAAAGTTTCCAAAGTACATTAAAACTGTGTGGGGAAAGGGGTATAAGTTTGACGTGGGAAACGAATAGGAGAAATTCAATTTATACACAGCTTTTACGTTTATTACTTATTGCAGCATTTGGGGCAGTAGTGATATTTTTTGTTTTTGATTTTACCGGAGAGTATGTAATTGAACGTTATTTAAAAGAGACAGATTATATTGAAAAGAAAAATCAACAATATGTAGACGATCTTCAGGAATATGTAAAGCAAGAGCAGATTGCTACCAGAGACACAGATAAATTGAATGAATGGGTAAAACAACAGCAGTTATTGTTTATTCAGGTATATAAAGACGATATACAGGTATATAATTCTGAATATCCGGGCGAGGAAATATGGGAAGAAGAGATTACAGGAGAAGGCTATGCATGGGAAAGCTACTATCAGGTTGATTTTACAGATGGAACTGCAGAAGTTACGATTACAGGGGCTTACACCTATCAGCTTTATAATTACGTTATAATAGCAGAGCTGGGTATCTCATTTATATTTTTCCTCGTATTTGTTCTTCTGGGAATTCGAAAAAAAATAGATTATATAAGAAAACTTAGTGAAGAGATTGAGCTTTTAGAAGGGGGAAGTCTGGAATATAAGATTACGATAAAGGGAAAAGATGAGCTGACCGCATTAGCGGAAGGATTGGACAGTATGAGGATTTCCTTTCGTAATCTTATTCGGCAGGAAGCCGAAATGACACGAGAAAATCAGAGAATTGTAACGGAAATGTCTCATGATTTAAGAACGCCTGTAACCTCTATCATGTTGTATACAGAAATTTTAAAACAGGGGAAATACAAAAGCAAAGAACAGCTTTTCGCATATTTAAATAAAATAGAACAAAAAGCAAAACGAATGAAGCAGTTGGCAGATCATCTGTTTGAGTATTCCATAATTGCAGGGGAGAAGGAAATTGAACTGGAGGAGTTGGAGCAGTATGAAGTTTTATTTTATGATCTGTTTTCTGATACTTGCAGTTATTTGGAACAGCAAGGGTTTCAGGTCATATTTCAGGTTAAATGGATAGAGGGACTGTTGCGGATTTCAACAGATTATATTATGCGGATTTTAGATAATGTGACATCGAATATTGAAAAATATGCGGATCCTTTTGATCCAGTGATAATTTGTTCAGTGGAAGAAGGAAGTATGGCTGGATTTTCCTTTGAAAATAAGATTCGGAATTTAGAAGAAAAACCAGAAAGCACTGGTATTGGGGTACAGAATATGAAGAACATGATGCAAAAAATGGAGGGGAAATGTATCGTAGAAGAAAAGGAAGGATACTTTCGGTTAATTTTACTGTTCCCCTGTGTAGAAAAGTAAAGAGGAATATTTTTTGCTTGACATTTTTTTTGAAAATAATATATGATAGATATCGGAAATAATTTGAATTCAAACAATTTGAATTCAAATTATTTTTTGTGTTGTACAGGCTGAGAAAGGAGAGAACAGTACATGGATTTTTCATTCCACTATCTTATTATGGCAGAACATTCTATATTCCAAAAGGAGATTCTTATAAAGCTGAAAGGATTGGGGCTGACGATCGGACAGCCGAAAATTCTGGACTATTTACGGACTCATGATGGTGCAGGACAAAAAGACATTGCGCACGGATGTCACATTGAACCCGGGACACTTACTACTTTATTAAATCGCATGGAAGAGAATGGCTTGGTTGAAAGGTGTATGTTGAATGGCAACCGGAGAAGTTCTTATGTTTTTATGACGGAAAAAGGGAAAAAACAGGCCGATGCTGTCGCTAATGCCTTTAAGGAACTGGAGGAGAAAGCCTTTTACGGACTTTCTGATGAAGAACGTACAATACTTATGGAACTTTTTATAAAAATTTATAACAATACAATTATAGGAAAGGAAGCATAATATGGAAAAGCTAAAGCGTTACATTATATTTTTGATCGGACTATTTATTAATTCATTAGGCGTCAGTTTGATTACGAAGGCCAATCTGGGTACGTCACCAATTTCTTCAATTCCATATGTTCTAAGCTTAAATTTTCCGTTTACTTTGGGACAGTTTACGATTGCATTTAGTTTGTTGCTTATTTTGTTGCAGCTCCTGATTCTGCGCCGGAATTTTAAGGCGGAGCACCTGCTTCAGATTCCTATTTCTATTTTGTTTGGGTACTTTATTGATCTGACGATGGTGATGCTCTTCTTTGTGGAACCCAATAACTATATCTCCTGCATTATGTATCTTCTTATTGGGTGCTTGATTCTGGGATTCGGTGTATATACAGAAGTGCTTGCCAATGTGGCTATGCTTCCGGGAGAATCTTTTGTCCGTGCTGTATCTGCTACATGGAAAACAGAGTTTGGAACGACAAAGGTAGCCTTTGATGTATCTCTTACAGTTATAGCGGCAATCCTTTCTTTTGTATTTGCCCATCGTTTGGATGGAGTCAGAGAGGGCACAATTATAGCGGCTCTTCTTGTAGGTTTTATTGCCCGTTTGTTCGGAAGAAAGTTATCGTTTCTGGAAATACGGTTGTTTGAAAAATCTCAGAAACAAGTCGAAAGCGGCGACGGGGAAGAAGACGATGCAGCAGAGCTCCCGGTTATTGTTATTGGTCGCCAGTTTGGAAGTGGAGGGCATGATATTGGCAAAGCCCTTGCCAAGAAGCTGGGATATCTTTTTTATGATAATGAAATTATCCAGATGGCAGCAGGGACTACGGGATATGATCCGGAATTTATTAAGAATAAAGAAGAAAATATGAGCAATAGTTTTTTGTATGATCTGATGAATCAGATGTACATATATTCTGACAGTAAGGAATCTCCGCGAGATGAGATTTTTGAATCAGAGGGAAAAGTGATTCGCGACCTTGCAGCAAAAGGACGTTGTGTTATTATCGGTCGCTGTGCAGATTATGTACTTCGTAATCGACCAAATACATTAAAAGTTTTTTTGCATGCTCCTGAATCAGTACGTAAAAAACGAATTATGAAATTAGAGAACCTCACAGAAGAAGAGGCACTTCGAAAGATTCATAAAATGGATAGACGTCGTTCTGATAATTACGCTTATTATACGCATCGTATATGGGGACATGCCCATAATTATGACTTAACATTGGATTCTTCTATTGGAGAGGAGTCCGCTATTACAATAATTACAGATATGATGAAGTTGAAACATATGAATTTATAAATGTAGAATGAATAGATAGGGGTTAAAAATTTTCCTGAAAAATGAAAGGATTTGAACGTCAGCATCGTATTAATATTGAATTTGCAAATAAAAACATTAGATGGGCGGAGATTTGTATGAAATCAAAAATTTGGTTGGATGTTTTAGGGAGACCAGTTAGGAGAGAACTATGCGGAGTGAACAGGAAGTAAATCAGGCCATTGATCTATATGCGGATACCGTAAAGAGAATTTGTGTATTGTATCTGAAAAATAGTTCTGATACTGAGGATATATTTCAGGAGGTCTTTTTGAAATATGCTCTTAGCTCTATTTTGTTTGAAAGTAAGGAACATGAAAAGGCGTGGATGATCCGAGTAACGATTAATCAATGTAAGGATTTTATGAAAAGCATTTTTCGGAGGAAAACGATATCACTTGAAGATGTTGTTTCTCTTTCAGAGGAGCAAAAAGAGGATTATAAAGATGTATTGGAGGCGGTTTTAGCTTTACCGCAGAAGTATAAAGATGTAGTATACCTATATTATTATGAAGGATATTCAGCAGTGGAAATCAGTGAAATGCTTGGAAAGAATGTCAATACAGTATATACACTTCTGGCACGGAGCAGAGATAAGCTGAAAGAAAAGTTGGGAGGCTATGAAAATGGATAACAAGGTTAAAGCGGCGTTGGAACAGATTCATGCTGACGATTCTTTGAAAGAAAAAACAAAAACTGCACTTTATTACCGTATGGAAGCCTTTGGAAATACACGACGAAGAAGGGGACACCGATTTGCCGCAGCCGTAGTCTGCGCGCTGACATTTGTACTGGTAATTGGAGGATTTTTTTCTTATACCACACCAGTAGCGGCGGTTAGCATTGATGTTAATCCATCAGTTGAATTGCAAGTTAATATATATGGTAAAGTAATTGGTGTAAAAGGCTATAATGATGATGGCGTTGCACTTGCAAATGAGGTGTCTGTCGATCATTCGAATTATGCAGATGCAGTGAATCGTATATTGGATAATGAGCAAATAAAATCCTGTATTGCTTCAGATGAACTTTTAGAGATTACGGTGACAAGTGGCTTCGAGAAAAGGGCGGAGAAAATGCGAGAGTGCATTTCTGATGAAACAGGTATAGATATGGAAAATATTTACTGCCTGGCAGACCAGGATGAAGTAAAGAAAGCACATTCAGCTGGAATATCTTTTGGAAAATATCGGGCATATCTTGAATTGCATGAAATAAATCCAGAAATTACAATAGATGATGTGCGTGATCTTACCATGCGTGAAATCAAAGATATGATTGAGGAGCAGTCTGCGGACGTTTCAAATACGGAAGGGCATGGAAAAAGGCATGGTAATGGACAGGAAAAGGGTCAAAGATATGGTAAGTCATCTCATTAATGATAGATGGCAAAACAAGGTTATAAGGCAGCCAGATGTATTGTTATTTGACCGCCGACTGCCTTATAAATAAAATGGAAGGCTTTAAATCGAATCATTAGGTAAGATGATCATTTTTCCGTTTTGTCCTTTTAATTCGAATGCCTGATGAATGTTGTCGAGGCCAAAACGATCCGAGATCAATTCACCTAAACGGAGTTTTCGAGAATTAATCAATTCTGCGGCACGCCCGTGTGTATATGGATTTACGTAAGACGCAGTGATGGTAAGTTCTTTCTGGAAAATTTCGTACGGTTTTACTGGGATTTCCAGATCCGGGGGAGTCAGGCCGAAGAGGAGAATATGGCTGGAAGGGCTGGAATAACGGAAAGCATCCATCATGGTTTCCTTTCGCCCTACACATTCGATCACTACATTAATTTCTTTTATGTTATTTGCTTCTGCAATTTGCCAGGGCGTTTCGGTAGTTGGATCTATGACGAAGTCAGCACCAAGTTCCAGTGCTTTTTCACGCTTTTTTTGCACAGGTTCTGATACAAGAATTCTGGAAGCTCCTGCTAGACGGGAAAGTTGGAGCATGATCAAGCCTATGGTTCCCCCACCGATGATAAGGACAGTGTCACCGGTTTTTATGTTTGCCCGGTCAATGCCGTGCAGACAGCAACCGAGAGGTTCGCACATGGCACCCTCTTCAAAGGGAACATCAGGGGACAGATGAAAGATCTGTTTTTCCTTTACTTTGCAGTATTGAGCAAAGCCGCCATTATAAGTGACTCCGGTAGCAGAGTAGTCCACACAGAAATGAGGTTTTCCACAGCGGCATGCAAAACATTTACCGCACATAATACTGGGATCAACAGTTACATGATCACCAATTTTTGTATTGTCAACATGTTTGCCGATTGCTTCTACAACACCTGAAATTTCATGACCGAGAATTACAGGAGGATAACATTCAGAAGCTCCTTTTGCCCCGGCATAAATATGCATATCAGTTCCACATATACCGGCAGCCATGACTTTGATCAGAACTTCATCTGCTTCTAAAGAAGGAACTGCCTGGTCTTCAATACGTATATCCCCTGGTTTATAAAATACTGCTGCTTTCATAATAAACTCCTTTCATAGCAAATTCATTTTTCTTTTAACTTTCTATTAAGTGAAGGCAGCCTGATGCCTTTACCTGTCTATAAATCCGTTCTTTTTCTGATTTAGAAATGGATTCTGTTTCTGCAAGGGAATAGGATTTCCCAATTTGTTTGGCTTTTCCTTTTCCCATATTGTGATACATCATTAGATTGACTTGTTGGATTGCCGAATATTTACGGGAAAGATCGGAAATACCGATATAATGTTTTTCGTTATCATTGATCCCCGGAATAATTGGGCAACGTAAGTAAATCTGTCCATTGTTTTGGCAAAGCAGATCCAGATTTTTTAAAATAAGAGTGTTATCGACACCAGTATACTTTATATGCATTTCTGGATCTGTCATTTTATAATCAAAAAGAAAAAGGTCTACATAGGGCAGAATCCGGAGATAATTTTGGGAAGAAGCTTGTCCGGAAGTATCCACACAAGTATGTAATCCCAGTTTTTTTGCTTCTTTTAAAAGTTCTAAAAGTCCTTCTGGTTGTGACAGGGGCTCTCCGCCACTGACAGTCAAACCTCCACCGCTTCTTGTATAGAAATCCTGATCCTGCATGACAGTTTGAAGAATTTGTTCTGTTTCCATTTCATAGCCATAAAATGTTAATGCCCCCGCATAACAGGAACTGACACAGTCGTTACAAAGAACACACTGATCAAAATGGACTTCATGAGTCATGTGCCCGTTTTGCAGATACAGGTGATGGACGTTTTGTTTGCAGATGCGCTCACATTGACCGCAGCTGGTACATTTTTTTTCTAAAAAACGTAACTGTGGAAAAGGGTGCTGTGATTCTGGATTGTGACACCAGCTGCATCTAAGGGGGCAGCCTTTTAAAAAGACTGTAGTGCGGATTCCGGGACCATCATGTAAGGCAAATCGCTGAAGGTCAAATAACATTAATTTTGCCATAAGTATCTCCTTTTAATTCAGGGTGCGGTTTAAGATGTCCAGCTGTACATCTTCAGCCAGTTCCACATATCTGGCGCTGAATCCGCCTACCCGTACAATTAGATTACTATATTTTTCCGGCTCTTGACGGGCATTTTCTAAGTCTTCTTTACCTATGACGTTAATCATTGCCTGTGTACCTCCTCGGCCAAAGTAGGAGGCCAACAAAGGTTCAATGACAGTATTACGCATATCGTTGAAGGTTTCTTTTGAAAATTTCATATTTTGTACCGTACCAAAATGGATATCGCTACGTGCTTTTAAGAGTGAGTTGATAAAAGCAGTGACCCCGTTTTTATCCATACCGGCAGTCGGGTTGTTGGCATTGGATAAAGGAGTGCCGGCATATCGTCCGTCTGGAGTAGCCCCTGTATTTCTTCCGTATGTGGCGTTATCCCGATTGTTGATGTTAACCATACCGAAACAATCTAAACCATAATATTTGCCAGAAATATTCAACATCGTGTGGCAAACCATTTCGTGGACAGCTGCCATCATATTGTCCACATCTTTCAAATCATTACCAAATTTATCTGTATTTAAAAGGAGTGCACGTTCTTGCGGATAGCCATGGTAATTAGCTTTGAGAGCATCCATTAATCGCTGAGGTGAGATGGTTTTATCCTCGTAAACACATTTCTTTATTGCATACAGAGAATCCGAACATGTGACAATGCCGTAAATCTCATCACTGCCTCCACATTTTTTAGTTCCGCCGCTAATGACGCCTTTTCCATTTTCCAGGCAGCCGTCATATAGGAGATTATGGAGATTTAGAGAAAGATCTCTGGCGATGATCTCATAACCCCTGGAATGGTTGCGTGCACTGATATCTGTAAGAAAGTCGACATTTTTACAAAAGGCATCCCACAGTTCCTGAAAAGTAGAATAGTCGGAAAGGGTTGTGCTATTTGGTGTAAGGCGGTAGCATCCGGTAGAATCATATCCACCATTTATAGTGCCCCATAGGACATTTGCCAGATTCAGTACGGAGTTAGGACTTACAATAATAGAATGATCGATCGTAAATTCTCCACAGCCCAAAGGCATCCACCCTAGTGCCTCTTCGTAATGGATTCCAAAGACATTCATGATTCCTGGAATGATATTTTCATCCTGATAAAGCATAGGATAAGTAGTACCTTCCCCAATGCAATCCAGGGCTTTTTGCAGTAAACGTGTATCCATCCCATTGTACATCCGAAGAGTAAGCTGGGGGACAATATCCCGAACTCTACGGGATACTTCCATAATGACAAGAGCTAATTCATCAGCTTCCTTTGGATGTTTCCTTCCAAGTCCACCTATAATAATGCGGTCATCGGTTACCTGTTCTTTTACAATCATCAACTGCCAGAAGCTGGTAAGAAGACGAATGGCTTCCTCTTCATCCAGAACACCGGTAGCCAGATCTTTGACATAATATGGAGCCAGATAATCATCCATACGTCCCCATTCGCGGGCACCATCAATTAAAGTGTAAATAAGGACAAGCTGTATTGCCTCCCGAAAACTTTCAGGCCTGCTGTTGGTAAGTTTATGGCAAATACGGCACATTTCTTCCAAATCCCTTTTTCTTATTGGATTCCTTTCTGTTTTTACAAGGAGAGCAGCCTGATTGGCATACCAGTCCAGAGATTTTGTAATCGTTTTAATTGCCATACAAATTCCTTCATAAAAATGAGGATCATTTTCTGGATGTTTTTTCTTTTCTTCCTGAACAAGATGGAAGAGGCCGGGAAGTCCCAGAGATAGGAGCTTATGATAATCCAGAAAGATTCCTGCAACTCTTTGCAGTGCAGTAGCAGCAACAGGATGGTTTTGGAGATCCAGGACAGTGTCGTCTGAAACGCCGCCTGTAACCAGGTATACCTTATCGGAAGGCGACATTTCTGCCAGAAATTGTTTGGTTGAAGTATGGTTTTTCCAAAAATCCAGGAGTGCGGCCAGACGGTTTTTATCTGTGGCAGAGACAGAGGGATCGTTAAGCATTTTTTCAAACCAGTCAAAGTTCATGGCAAATCCCCACTCACTGTTGATATATTGGGCATTCATACCCAGAGGAAAGATATCTGCCCGGCCGCAGAAAAGATCATTGGGCATAATATTCAGAAGTATCTGGGGAAATTGTGCATCCAGACATTTTGCTTCACGGATCGCAGGGTGATCATCTTTACATTCACAGTAGGTACGGGTAAAGGCTTCCATATGATCCAGAAGTTGTGAAAAATCTAAACGTGGTTCATTGTTATAAATGGTGTCGTATCCTTCATAGAAAGGTTTGGTACGAGTTTTATAGGCTTCTTTCCAGTACATTTGTTCCTCCTTTGATTGTGTAATATCATGTATGCACATTGGTTAAACGATTAACTTATTGATTTGATTCTATATCTGCAATAAAAGAAAGTCAATCGGGAAAAATGTACAAACTAATCGGATAGTTTTTGGATAGAATTACAAGTAACATTGACTTTAATAAAGGGTTTTTGTAAAATAAATCTTAATATGTGGAAGTACCGATTAAACGTTTAATTAGGAGGAGATATGAGTACAATAAAAGATGTTGCCAAGGCAGCAGGAGTTTCAACGGCTACAGTCTCTCATGTTTTAAATCAAACAAAAGAAGTGCTTCCGGAGACAAGGGAACGTGTGATGGAGGCGGTAAAGCAGCTAAATTATATGCCAAATCCCACTGCTAAAAGTTTCAAGACAGGAAAAAGGAATATCATTGCGTTTGTAGTTCCGGATATTTCTAACAATTATTTTGCCAATATGATTGAGGCTTTGGAAGAGAGGCTTAGAAGTGCAGGGTATCATTTGATTTTGGTGAATACAAATGAAAATGTAAAGAATGAAATTTGTCAGATACAGGCAATGACATCCGGAATTGCGGATGGATTAATTCTTGCATCCACAGCAAAACGGTTTTCTGATATTGAAGATAAGATTCCGCCTCAATTTCCTGTAGTGCTTGTAGATCGTAAATTAGAAGGATGTCCCTATGATACGATTGCAGCATCGGATCGAGATGCTGTCATAGAAGGGGTAGAGCATCTGGCGGCAGCCGGGCATAGAAAAATTGGCTATTTAGGAGATATTGCACATTTAAGTACCGCAAAAGAGAGAGAGGCAGCTTATGAAGAAGCGATGCAAAAGTTAGGTCTTATGGTGGAAGAAAAATGGATCATCCACATTTCATCCAGATCTCATAAAGCATATGAAAAGACAGGAGAGTTGCTTCAAAAAGGATGTAGCGCTTTAGTAGTAGGCAGTAATCACATGACAGTAGAAGCATATAGTTATGTATGGAATCACCGGACGGAATATCCGGATGTTTCCATTCTTGGATATCAGCATAAGGAATTATCACATGTATTTTCTTCAAATGCAGGAATCATTGTATCCAACGAAACCGAAATAGGTATTGCTGCTGCTGATCAGATTCTTCAGCGTATTAAAGATCCGCAAGGAGCAAGAAGAGAAGTATTGATTTGCAATCAGTATTTATTCGCAGACAGCTAGAAATGAGCCCTTCTGAAAATGCCGGAAAAACAGGCAGTTTCAGGAGGGCTCTGTATTTTTACATTAATAGTTCTTTTAACATTTTCTCATCAAAGATGACTTCAGATACATGATCCACTTCGATTTGGTAAAGAGCATTTGCAGCCAGGTGTTCCGCTGTTTGTTCCAGATCCCGAATACCAGAGGTAGTTACATATTTATTTACCAGGGCATCGAGAGCTTCCGGAGTCAGAGTACATTCATGTTCTTTTAATCCCATTCGTTTTAGAACTTTTGGAAGAGCATATCTGGAAAAGATAATTTTCTTTTCTTCTGTGGTGTAATCCGGTATGTCAATGACGGCAAACCGGGACATAAGAGGAGCGCTGATCTGGCTTTTGTCGTTGGCAGTTGCGATTGGATAAACGCCTACCGTAGGAATCATACATTCAATGTAATTGTCAGTAAATCCAAGATTGTCAAGGAGTGTAAGAAGTACATCAGCAGGATTTCCGTTCCCTTTTCCTGACGCTGCCTTGTCAAGTTCATTGATAATAAATACGAGATTAGACTCTCGTGCTGCAGAAAAAGCTTCCATAATGATTCCCGGCTTTGCGTTGGCGTAGATACGGGAACTTCCGGTTAACTGTTCCGGATCATTGATGGAGCTCATATCCAGGGTTGTCCATGGCAGTTTTAGAATGCGGGCGACAGCGTAGGCAATTTGGGATTTTCCAGTGCCTGCAGGTCCTACCAGTAAAAGTCCGTAGGCTGGTAAGGTATGAGTACGATTAATCTGTATGATAGTTTCAATGATTCTTTGTTTTACACGTTCCATCCCATAAAGTTCTTCATCCAGAATTCGACGTGCCTCTACCGGATCAATAGATTCAAAATAATTGGATTTCCATTTGATATTTAAAACAATAGAAAGAGCTCTTTGTGCATGACGCCGTTCTTCCAGTGTGACTTCATGAGAACGGGCAACTGCAAGATTTCGTCTGGCCCAGAGGAGGATATCATCTGGCAGTGTTTTTCCCGCACATGTCATAAAATCTGTGATACTCTGGATACTGGTTAATTTCATATCATCGCCAGTTTCGTCTGGATCTGCTTCTTCCCCTTCTTCCTCAGGATTTGGTGCATCACTTGAAAGAAGTCTTTCAATAATAAATTGAAGGAATCCATCTTCAGCGGAAAGTTTAGTCCCTTTTCCGAAAGCGATTTCACGAATTTTATATACGGCATACCCACTTTCCAGATTTTTTCCGGATAATCTTACATGGATACGGTTTTCCCCTAACCACCGAAGGAGCGGTACAAAACGGGCATCTATTTTTAAAATATTGGCGCTGGAAGTACCATTCTCTTCATCAAATTCAAATGTAGTACGTTTTTCGGGGTTAGTAAAAACGCCGCATGAATGATGCATCCAGTCCTTCTGGCTATTGTCCAGTACAAGAATAGGGGTTTCCGGCGTGGGCGTAGATTCACTGGAATAAAATATTGTGTAGGTGCATTCGGAAGCATTTGTTCCCTGCGGTTCATTACGAAAATCAAATACAGGCATAGTAATTACTCCTTTATGTATATTTTTTCATTATTTTCAGCTATAGCATTATCTTAACATATTTTAAAGTTGTCGTAAATTGGAGGAAAAGACTATTAAATTGAAAGAAAGGAATAAATATGATAAGCTTTAACTAAAAAATGTAATTGGAGGAAGGGAAATATAAATGGAGAAGAAAGTGTTGGAATTTGTAGTAGAGAAGACAAAGGAGTTGATGGAAGCGCCATCTTGCAGCAGGGAAGCTAAGGAGGCAGCAAAAGCCTGGATGGATGCTGTGGAAACAGAAAAAGAGGTTGAGGAAACAAAAAGATATATTGCAGAATTGGAAGAAGATATTGTGACCGTGGACGGATTGATTGCATTTGCACAATCAGAAGCAGGTGTAAAAGTATTTGGCGGAGAAGAAGCAGCGAAAGCTGTTGCTTCACATGGGCAGGAATTAAAGAAAGCAGGAGCAAAATACTGCGACTGCCCTGCATGCGCAGCGGTAGAGGCAATTTTAGAGAAGAAAGATCTGATTTTAGAGTAAAGTAAGAGACATGAAGAAAGAATACTTAGTTCGCGGAATATTTTATATTGTTGGTTTAGTAATTTTGGCCCTTGGACTTGTTTTAAATACAGAGACGGGTTTGGGAGCTTCACCCATTATCTCAGTTTCCTATAGCGTCTCCGTTTGCTTTGGACAAAATTTTGGTGATATGACTTTTATTTTATATACCTTTTTTGTTCTGGCAGAAATGTTTCTTCATGGAAGCAGAATAAAAAGGCAGGGAGGGAATTTGAAAAAGATTCTTCTCATGGATTTTTTTCAGATTCCGTTAAGTCTTGTTTTCACACGTTTTATGAATATTTTTTCAGCAATGATTCCTGATCTTTATGGAGAAGGAGGAGGTTCGCCCATGCAAATGGCAGTTCGGATTTTGCTTTTAATCCTTGCGATTATTCTGACTGGAATAGGTGCGGCAATGTCTCTTAATATGCGTTTGATTCCAAATCCAGGAGATGGAATTGTACAGGCTATAGCAGATCATATGTGTAAAGGGGTTGGGCTGATTAAAAATGTTTTTGATCTTGGCTGTATTACGGTCACTGCCTGTATTGGACTGATTTTTTCTGGACACCTGGTAGGAATTGGGATCGGTACGATTCTTGCTATGATCGGAGTAGGAAGGACGATTGCTGTATTTAACCATATTTTTTATGAGAAAATGAATGAGCTTGCTGGAATGTAGAATATTATTTTGAAAGAAGGGATGTTTTAAAATGATTCGATGGAATAATGATTATAACCACGGAGCTTATCCGGCTGTTCTTGAAGCATTTGCCAGAACAAATGAAGAAAGCTATGGTGGGTATGGTCTGGATGAATGGTGTGACAGGGCATCAGAAAAAATAAAAGAATATCTGGGGAAAAAAGATGCTGATATTCATTTTATGGTAGGAGGCACACAGGTAAATTATACCGTTATTGCTGCCGCTCTTCGGCCTTATCAGGGAGTTATTAGTGCGGATAGTGGACATATTCATGTCCATGAAACAGGCGCAGTGGAAAATACAGGACATAAAATTCTTGCTGTGCAAGGAGAAAATGGGAAACTATCAGCTGAATCAATTGCAGCGGAGGCAGAAAATTACCGGACAAGCGGAGTAAAAGAACATATTACACAACCCAAAATGGTATATATTTCCTTTCCTACAGAGTTTGGAACCCTTTATTCTAAAAAGGAACTTCAGGAAATATCCGATGTTTGCAGAAAATATGATCTCTATCTTATGATAGACGGGGCAAGAATGGGGTATGGACTTGGATCTAATGTGAATGACCTGAAGCTTTCTGATCTGGCAGCACTTGCAGATGTATTTTATATAGGTGGTACAAAATGCGGTACTATGATGGGGGAAGCAGTTGTCATTACAAATGATACATTGAAAGATCATTTTCGTAGTTATATGAAACAAAATGGTGGAATGCTTGCTAAGGGGTGGACGCTGGGACTTCAGTTCTATACATTATTTGAAGAAGGGCTGTATTTTGAAATTGCAGCACAGGCAGACAAGTATGCAATGCAGATTCGAGATGCTTTTGAGAAAAAAGGGATTGATTTCTATATTGACAGTCCCACTAATCAGCAGTTTGTTCTCTTGAGTGATGAGCAGAAAGATAAGTTAGAGCAAAACCATATTTTTGAATATCAGTTTCCAGTTGGAGAGAAACATTGTGTGCGTTTTTGCACAAGCTGGAGTACAAAGCAGAAGGATGTAGACGCATTAAGAGAAGATATTCTGGCTTTGTAGAGTAAGCAACAAAGGAGGAAAGATGAAGATTATTATTTCTCCCGCAAAAAAAATGAATGAAAATCAGGATCTTGCACCTTTTTTGGGTCTCCCGGTATTGCTTGAGGATGCCGGGATCCTTCTTGAATGGATGAGATCTCTTACTTATGATGAAGCTAAAAAGTTGTGGAAATGTAATGACAAAATTGCTTCATTAAACTATGAAAGAATCAACCACATGGATCTGGAGAAAAGACTGACTCCGGCGATCCTTACCTATGAAGGGCTCCAGTATCAGTATATGGCTCCCGCAGTATTTGAAGAAGGTGCTATGCGTTATATTCAGGATCATTTGAGAATACTGTCAGGCTTTTATGGCATTCTTCGCCCTTTTGATGGGGTGACGCCTTACCGACTGGAAATGCAGGCAGCGGTAAAGGCTGGAGGAGTCAGAGATCTTTATGAGTTTTGGGGGGATAAGCTGTATCAGGAATTGCTGGATGAGGATAGAACGGTTTTAAATCTTGCCTCGAAGGAATATTCCCGATGTATTGAAAGATACCTCTGTCCAGAAGATCAATTTGTTACCTGCGTGTTTGGGGAATGGGTAGAGGGGAAGGTGAAACAGAAGGGAACGCTTGCTAAGATGGCACGAGGAGAGATGGTGCGTTATATGGCAGAAAACAATCTTTCTGATTTGCAGGAAATCCGGGGATTTGACAGGTTGGGGTATCATTTCAGCGAGGAATTATCTACACAAGACCAGTATGTGTTTTTAAAGAGGTGAAAGAACGAGATGAGTATAAAGTGCATTGCGCTTGACATGGATGGTACGGTTTTAGATGGAAGAGGCGGATTGAGCCAGACAAATCAAGCGATTTTGGAAGAAGCTGTGAATCGGGGAATTGTGTTAGTAATTGCAAGCGGACGTTCTCTTCATTCCTTGCCGGAGGAAGTCTTAAAAATTCCGGGAATACGTTATGCTATTACGTCTAATGGCGCTGCTGTATATGATCTTAAGACAGGAGAGTGTCTGAAAAAGTACTATTTAAAATCTAAGTCTGTAGAAGAAATTCTGGCATATACAGAAGGAAAGCAGGTGGTTTTTGAAGCTTTTATAGAAGGAAAAGCTTATGCCCAAAAAGAGTATACTCAGGACCCGGTACGATTTGGTGCTACACGTCGTGGGGCGTCTTACATACAGAAAACAAGAATACCTGTTGATGATATGCGGGCATTTCTAAAAGAAAATAAAGAAGTACTGGAAAGTATAGATATTGTTGTTCGAGAAGAATCCTTTAAAAAGGAAATTTGGGAAAGGATGGAAGAGCAGATAGAAGATCTATATATTACATCGTCAGTTCCACGGCTTCTTGAGATTTCCTATCGGGATTGCGGGAAAGAGAAAGCAGCAGAATATCTGTTGGAAGATTTGGGATTGAACAGAGAGGAACTTGCTGCTTTTGGAGATGGAGATAATGATGGGGCTCTTTTGGAATTTGCGGGCATAGGGATTGCTATGGAAAATGCAACGGAAGAATGCAAGAAGAAAGCAGATTGGATTACTTTGTCCAATGAAGCAGATGGAGTTGCAGCGGGCATTCAAAGAATTTTTTCTTTAGGCTTTCATTTTTACGAAAGAGCTGCAATTGTCTGCAAAAGTATTCCTCGTGGAAAGGCAGCTACTTATGGTCAGATTGCTCTTTTGTGCGGCAAGCCTGGAAATGCTAGACAGGTGGGGTATGCTTTGAATAAAAACAGACTTGGACAGGATATTCCTGCTCATCGAATTGTTAATAGTAAAGGAATTTTAAGTGGCGCTGCCGCATTTGAAACCTTTGATATGCAAAAACGTTTTCTGGAGGGAGAGGGAATAAAGGTGGAAAATACAGAAGAAGGCTGGAAAATAGATTTAAAAAAGTACGGCTGGAGAACAACACTGGATGATGCAAAGCGCTTCCGGGAAATGTTTCAGCAGAAAGGAATCTGATTTGAAAAAATCAGATCAGACTGTAGACAAAGTCCCCGGTTTACACCGGGGCTTTTCTATTGCAGTTATC
>JAHZAV010000028.1 GCA_019423745.1 Lachnospiraceae bacterium | reverse complement strand
ATAATAACCCGGAGACAGTAAGTACAGACTTTGATATTGCTGATAAGCTGTATTTCGAACCATTGACTCCAGAGGATGTAGAAAGTATTGTAGATCTGGAGAAGCCGGATGGGGCAGTTGTACAGTTCGGAGGCCAGACAGCTATCAAACTGACAGAAGCTTTAATGAAGATGGGAGTGCCGATTCTTGGTACATCTGCAGAGAATGTCGATGCAGCAGAAGATAGAGAGCTTTTTGATGAAATATTGGAAAAATGCGGAATTCCTCGTCCTACCGGAGGTACGGTCTTTACTGCTGAAGAGGCAAAAGAAGTGGCAAACAGACTTGGTTATCCGGTTCTTGTGCGCCCATCCTATGTGCTTGGTGGACAGGGTATGCAGATTGCCATCAATGATCATGATATTGATGAGTTTATCGGTATTATTAACCGAATTGCACAGGATCACCCGATTCTGGTAGATAAATACCTTCAGGGAAAAGAAATTGAGGTAGACGCCGTATGTGACGGAGAGGATATTCTGATTCCTGGTATTATGGAGCATATTGAACGTGCAGGAATCCATTCCGGAGACAGTATTTCCGTTTATCCGGCACAGAGTATTTCTGAGAAGACTAAGAGAACCATCGAAGATTACACCAGAAAGCTGGCACAGTCTCTGCATGTAATCGGACTGATCAATATTCAGTTTATTGTTTGTGATGAGGAAGTTTATGTAATTGAAGTAAATCCTCGTTCCAGCCGTACCGTTCCTTATATCAGTAAGGTGACCGGTATTCCGATTGTGCCTCTTGCTACACAAGTAATTATTGGACATAAGATTAAGGAACTTGGTTATACGCCGGGACTGCAAAAAGAAGCAGATTACTTTGCAGTTAAGATGCCGGTATTCTCATTTGAAAAGATCCGGGGTGCAGATATCAGCCTTGGACCTGAGATGAAGTCTACCGGAGAGTGTCTGGGTATTGCACGTACCTTTGATGAGGCTCTCTACAAAGCATTCCTTGGAGCAGGAATTAAACTTCCGAAATACAAAAATATGATCATCACAGTAAGAGATGATGATAAGCCGGAAGCAGTGGAAATCGGACGTCGCTTTGAAAAGATTGGTTATAAGATTTTTGCTACCCGGAGTACAGCGAAAGCGCTTCAGGATGGAGGAGTCAAAGCGATTCCGGTTAATAAAATTGAACAGGAATCTCCAAACCTTATGGATTTGATTTTGGGACATGAGATTGATCTTGTAATTGACACACCTCCACAGGGAGCAGACAGATCCAGAGATGGATTTGTAATCAGAAGAAATGCAATTGAGACAGGAGTAAATGTGCTCACTGCTATTGATACAGCAGAAGCTCTCATCACCAGTCTTGAAAATACAGATATTAAGAAGCTGACACTGATTGATATTGCAAAAATTTAAGAATAGCGATGAAAAAGGAACTCTGAAGACATCTGGCTTCAGAGTTCCTTTGATATATGGGAAAGTCCGTAAACGACTGGTCAAAGGCAGGATAATCATGTAGAATACTATAATGAGAAAGAAACAACACATTTAGGAGGAGTTATGTATCGGATCTTGATTGTGGAAGATGACAGAACAATTGCGCAGGCATTGCAAAGGCACTTATCAGGCTGGGATTATGAGGTGTTCTGTGTGGAAGATTTTAAAAATGTAATGGAAGAATTTTCAAATGTCCAGCCCGATCTTGTTCTTCTGGATATCGGGCTCCCATTTTATAATGGATTTCACTGGTGCAGCAGTATCCGAAAAGTTTCTGACGTACCGGTTATTTTTCTGTCAGCGGCAAGTGATAATATGAATATCGTTATGGCTATGAATATGGGAGGCGATGAATTTATTGAAAAGCCTTTTGATTTGAATGTGGTGACTGCAAAGGTACAGGCAATGTTTCGCAGGGCGTATTCCTATAGGGGCAGTACCAATATTATGGAGTATAAAGGGTGTATCCTGAATTTGGCAGATGCTTCGTTGCTTTATCAAGAGCAGAAAATAGAGTTGACGAAAAATGAATTCCGGATTCTTCAGACTTTGTTGGAACATGCAGGTAAAATTGTTTCCAGGGATGAAATAATTGCCAGGCTGTGGGAGAGTGATGCCTTTATTGATGAGAATACACTGACAGTTAATGTGGCACGATTAAGGAAAAAACTATCGGGCATTGGTTTGGAGCAGATGATTGTGACCAAAAAAGGAATTGGATATATGGTGGAAGCATGAAGACAGCAATCTATTATTTAAAAGAACATTGGAGAGAAATCATCAGCTATCTTGGCGCCGGAGCAATTATTCTGTTAGTAGGAATGCTTTATGAGGTGAGAATGGAAGCAATATCCTATGCAATTTTTTTGTGCATTATATGGTTGATTTTGTGGAGAAGTGCAGATTTTATACGGTATTTGAGAAGAAGTAAAGAAAGAGAAGAAATGTTAAAAAACATTTTTTTTGTTCAACCTGGTGCGCAGAGTGCAGATACACTGGCAGAGAAGCAGTATCAGAAAATGCTGGAGATTGTCTGGAAGCAGAAAGCGGAGATTGAATCAGATGCTGCTATTGCAAAACAGGAAAGTATGGATTATTACAGTCTTTGGGTACATCAGATAAAAACACCGCTTGCAGCTATGCGTCTTCTTTTGCAGGAAGAGGAACAGAATCAGGGATCAGACTGCTTTTTAAAGGAGATGGACAAAGAACTTTTTCGTACAGAGCAGTATGTGGAAATGGTTATGACCTATGTTCGTATTGGAGATATTTCTAAAGACCTTGTACTACAGTGGTATTCGCTGGATAAGCTGATTAAGCAGGCGCTGCGGAAATATTCCAGACTTTTTATTCTCCAAAAGCTGAAATTGAATTATCAGGAATCAGGGCAGATCGTGCTTACAGATGAGAAATGGTTATCGTTTATTTTAGAACAGATTTTATCGAATGCTTTAAAATATACTAAGAGAGGAGAAATTACAATCTGTGTAGCTGAGGAAAAGGATCATGAAATTACATTAATGATTCAGGATACAGGTATTGGCATTTATGCGGAAGATCTACCGAGAGTATTTGAAAGAGGATTTACTGGCTATACGGGCAGAGAGCATAAAAAGTCTACAGGTATAGGGCTATATCTGTGTAAGAGAGTAGCGGATAAATTAGGGCATAACATCTGGATTGAATCTGAGCCGGGAAAAGGAACGACAGTATTTCTTGGACTTGGAAGGATTCCTGTCCAGGCGGAGTAAATAAATGTAAAAATGGAGGGAAAATATGGAGAGGTTGACGGTAAAGGGAAATAATGGTTATCAGGCAAACGATACAGCAGCTGCAGTGAACAGACTAGGGCGCCTGGAGGATTTGTATGATGCCCTTCTTGCGGAAAAAGAGAAAATTACTGTTGATATGGACAAATTGTCAGAAGCAGGGCGTACAAAAAGCGCTACTTATCGGCAGCTTTTTGCCAATAAACTAAATGTGACAAATTTAATTTCCCGAATGGAAATTTATATAGAATAAGTAAAAAATGGAGTCCGTTTGTCAGTTGTTGGCAGCGGACACTTTTATTTTGAAGAGATGATTTTGAACAGACAATGAGAATAACAATAGAAAAAAACTATGGAAAAGCATAATATATAAGTATTTGTTATTCAAAAAAATCTGTTTTATACTGAAACTGAATTTGACAGAGAAAGAGGTATTAAAAAATTATGGAATTAAAGGATTTTTTGGAACATGTAGAAAAGGGCCTGCCAATTCAGGGAGGAACAGAATATCAGGAATACATTAATGGATTGGCAGAAGAGGCAATTCAGATTACGACAGAGCTTAACAGTAGATATCATACTATGGAGGAAAGACGTCAACTGTTTGAAAAACTTATAGGAACAGCAGTTGATGAGACGTTTCGGATGTTTCCTCCGTTTACCACAGATTGTGGAAAGAATATTCATATTGGGAAGAACGTTTTTATTAATTCTGGCTGCCGATTTCAAGATCAGGGCGGTATAACACTGGGAGACGATACTCTTGTAGGACATAATGTGGTGATTGCTACATTGAATCATGGATTGGCGGCAAATGACAGAGGTTCCCTATATCCGTCACCCGTTGTAATTGGTAAAAATGTGTGGATTGGAGCCGGTGCTACTATTCTTCCAGGTGTGACAATTGGCGAGAATGCAGTTGTTGCAGCAGGGGCAGTTGTTGCAAAAGATGTGCCAGCTAATACTATAGTAGGTGGTGTCCCGGCAAAAGTAATCAAAAAGATTCCCTCAGTACTTCCAGAAACTTCTGGGCAGGTTTAGAGAAGACCTGATATTTCTTCCAGATAATATACATTTTGTTTTTTAATACAGGATTCAGCGGTCGAAAACAAAGGTTGCTGTTTCCTGATGTATTGATGATTTTGTCAAAGCAGAGTGCATAGCCAAGTCCTTCTTCCACAAGAAGAGAGGCATTGAAGATCAGGTTGTATGTGGCAGTTACATTCAAATTTTCAGGGTTGCTTCCAAGCCACTGAGTAAGCGTTCCGCCTTGAGATTCTTGTTGGGAGAGAATCAGCGGCTTATCTTTTAAATCATTTGGAGAGATAGTGGCTTTTGATGCCAAAGGGGAGTCCTTTTTCATAAGTACACCCCAAATATCAGAATATGGTATTTCTAAGGAATTGTACTTTGTAAGATCTACTTCTCCAAAAACGATGCCAAAATCAATCAGTCCCTTGTCCAGATATTCGGAGACAAGAGGAGAGTTACCGCTGGAGATATGGTAGCGAATTCCAGGACAGCGGTTCTTCAGCTCCTTTGCCGCTTTGGCAATCAGGCGGATACCGTCCGTTTCGCCAGTCCCGATATAAATATCTCCCATCAGAACGTCATCGCTCATGGAAATTTCATTTTCTGTTCGGCGGACCAGATCCAGAATTTCTTCTGCACGCTTTTTTAAAAGCAGGCCTTCTTCTGTAAGTGTGACTTTGCGGGATCCTTTTGTTCCCCGTATGAGAAGTTGTTTGCCAAGTTCCTTTTCCAGGTTTTTAATCTGGGTAGAAAGAGTAGGCTGAGAAAGGTGGAGAGATTGTGCGGCACGTGCGATACTCTGTTCTCGTGCAATAGCCAGAAAATAATGAAGTACTCTAAGTTCCATGGTGAGGTCCCCCTGTTTATATGTGCTTCTATTATTATAAGGGCACAAATAGAGAAAGAACAATAATTATCTGCACATCTTACGGTTTCCCTTATTGGATGTAAACAGGAAAGAGGAGAGGATACAATGAAAATAACCATTACAGTTGGAGAGAGAACATTTTCAGGCGAGCTTTATCATAATGATGCGGCAGAGGCTTTTGCACAGCGGTTGCCAATGACTCTGGTTATGAAGGAGTTGAATGGGAATGAAAAGTATAGTTACTTATCAGAGAGTCTTTCTACAGATCCAGGTATACCGGAACAGATACGACAGGGAGATCTGATGCTGTACGGTTCCGATTGCCTGGTGCTGTTTTATGAGACATTTTCCTCATCCTATAGCTACACAGCTTTGGGGCATGTGGATGATCCCAAAGGACTTTCACAGACTCTTGAAAGCGGAGACGTACAGGTTTCTTTTGCGTTGGAATAATCCTGGGTGAAAAAGGCAAAGTGCTAACTCTGATAGATAAACGGGACAGACTATGATATACTAAGGGCAATTGAAAAACAGATTTTTTACATAGAAACTGTCAGAAGGAGATGGAGACAGCCGTATGATAAAATTACTTGCCGTGGATATGGATGGCACTTGTTTAAATAGGAAAAGTCTGATGACAGAAGAAACGAGAAAAGCATTGGAAATAGCAGCTAAATCCGGCATTATCGTGGTGCCGACAACCGGAAGATGTCTTTACTGCCTGCCCCATCAGCTTATGGGGCGGAGAGATATTTATCGTTATGTAATCAGTTCAAATGGAGCCAAGGTAACAGACTGTGCTTTAGACACCAGTCTGTTTTGTTCTTCTATTCCCTGGGAAACCTCGATTTCTCTTTTGCAGTTATGTTCTGGAAAAGGGGTTGGAATCACATCTCACATAGACGATCACTATCTGATACAGGGTAGGATGCTTGCTTTTTTGGGAAGAATGTTTTATGGGAAAGATGCCAAGGGAGTAAAACCGGTAAAGAAAATGGAGACATACATTCGAGCTGGTAAGAAGCAGGTGGAAGAAATGCAGTTTTATTTCCTTACCCCTGGTACAAAGGATAGAATGAAGAATATTTTACAAGATTTTCCAGAACTTTCATTTGCCTGTACAAAATTATATATGGAGGTTTTTTCCTGCCATACATCGAAAGGGACTGCTCTTTCTGCACTTACCAGGTGTCTGGGGATTCAAAAGGAAGAGGTTGCCTGCATTGGTGATGGAGAGAATGATCTTGCTATGTTTGAGGCGGCGGGGCTTCGGCTGGCTATGGGAAATGGGGTTGAAGAACTGAAAGAAAGAGCAGACTATGTCCTTCCATCAAATGAGAAAAATGGGGTGGCAGTGGCGGTTAAGACTTATATTCTGGGAGGCAAATAAAATGAGGATTACTGTTTTGGTAGAAAATTCCTCTGGAAAATGGGGATGTGTAAGTGAACATGGATTAAGTTTGTATGTAGAAACAAAGAAGCATAAGCTACTGGTGGATACCGGAGCAAGTGACTCATTTCTTTGGAATGCCCAAGTTCTTGGTATTGATATAGCTGAAGTGGATACCGTAATTTTAAGCCATGGGCATTATGACCATGGGGGAGGAATTCCAGAATTAATGAAGCACAATCAGAAAGCAGTGCTCTATATGCAGCGATCAGCGGATGGAGAATTCTATCATGTAGAAAATGATGAGATCAGATATATTGGAATTGATCATAATATTGCAGGCCTTTCACGGACTGTTCTTTTGGACGGAGATTATAGAATTGATCCAGAACTTTTTCTTTTTTCTAATATTCCGGGCAGAAAATTGTGGCCAGAAGGAAATAAAATACTCAAAAGAAAGACGGGAAATGAATTTGTACAGGATAGATTTGAGCATGAACAGTGTCTTGTTATAGAGCAGAATGGTAAGTACTATCTGCTTTCTGGGTGTGCCCATAATGGAATTTTGAATATTTTAGACCGATATGGGGAACTCTTTCACTGTCTGCCGGATGTAGTGATTAGTGGCTTTCATATGAGGAAGGCATCGGGATATACGAAGAAAGATATCGAAGATATAGAGAAAACAGCCCAGGCCTTGAAAAAAACGCCGACACTTTACTATACTGGCCATTGTACGGGAAATGAGCCGTATCGTATTATGAAAAGGATTATGGGGGAACAGATCCAGGCATTGCATAGCGGAGACAATCTCCTGTAGGATAAGAATAGTACAGCGTCTGTCTGAATGTGACAAAAATGTAAGGATAAAGAGTCTGAATGTAAGCCAAATGAATGGAAGAGACCTGTCTCCCTTTGTATAATAAGCCTGTAAATGAAATGACGAAGGCAAAAAAGGAGGCAGGTTTTTATGTCATTACTGGAAGTTAAAAACGTAAAGAAAATATATACGACCCGGTTCGGGGGCAATCAGGTGGAGGCTTTAAGAAATGTGAATTTTTCTGTAGAGCCCAGAGAATATGTTGCGATTATGGGCGAATCCGGTTCTGGAAAGACTACCCTTTTAAATATCCTGGCTGCTTTGGATAAACCTACAAGTGGAAGAGTTTATTTAAAGGGGAATGATTTAAGCAAGGTAAAAGAAAAAGAGCTGGCTGCTTTTCGGCGGCAGAATTTGGGATTTGTATTTCAGGACTTTAATCTTCTGGATACGTTTTGTGTACAGGATAATATTTTTTTGCCGTTGGTTCTTTCTGGTAAACGGTATGAAGAAATGGAAAGCCGTCTTAAACCGATTGCGGAAAAGCTTGGGATCAGTCAGATTCTGGGGAAATTTCCTTATGAAATATCTGGAGGTCAGAAGCAGAGGGTGGCAGTTGCGCGTGCGCTTATTACGAAGCCTCAGCTGATTCTTGCTGATGAACCGACAGGAGCACTGGATTCCAGAGCTTCGGATGATCTTCTGAGGCTTTTTACACAAATCAATCGAGATGGACAGACTATTTTGATGGTGACCCATAGTGTTAAAGCAGCCAGCACGGCTAACAGGATTCTGTTTATTAAGGATGGGGAAGTTTTCCACCAGTTGTACCGGGGAAATTTAACTAATGAACAGCTTTACCAGAAAATTTCAGATACCCTGACTGTACTCACCACAGGAGGTGAGAGGAATGAATAGCAGGATTTATTCCAGGCTGGCAGTCAGCAATATCAAAAATAATCGGAAGACGTATATTCCATTTGTTTTAACTGCAATTTTAACCGTAATGATGTATTACATTTTAGATGCTCTAGCCAGTAATGATAGTATTGATAGCATGAATGTAATTGCTGTATTAAGGATGGCCTGCGGGGTCATGATTTTGTTTTCTGTAATTTTCCTGTTCTATACAAATAGTTTTTTAATGAAACGTCGTAAAAAGGAAATTGCTGTTTATAATATTCTTGGAATGGGAAAAGGTCACATTGGGAAAATGTTGACATTAGAGACGCTCATAGTTGGCGGAGTCAGTATTTTGGGCGGTATTGCGGGAGGAATGGTATTTGGAAAGCTGATGCATCTTCTGTTAATGCGTATTATTCATTACGATGTAGGCATGGAATTTCATATTACCATACAACCTGTATTTGATACGATAATTTTGTTTCTGTTCATTTTTGCTCTGACATGGTTTTACAACTTATTTCAGATCAGGCTTGCCAATCCTATTGAGCTTCTTAGGGGGAGCAATGTAGGAGAAAAGGAGCCAAAGACAAAAGTGATTCTGACATTGATTGGAATTGTTACGATGGGAGCAGGCTATTATCTTGCTGTTTCAACCGCCAATCCTATTGAGGCACTGACAAAATTTTTCGTGGCAGTTATTTTGGTCATTATTGGGACCTATTCCTTATTTCTTGCAGGAAGCATTGCCTTTTTGAAGTTCCTTAGAAAGAACAAAAAGTTTTATTATAAATCAAATCATTTTGTGTCTGTTTCCGGCATGCTTTATCGAATGAAGCAGAATGCAGTAGGGCTTGCTAATATCTGCATTTTAAGTACGATTGTAATGGTAATGATATCCAGTACGGTGAGCTTGTATGCAGGAATGGATGATGTGCTGAAATTCCAATTTCCGCATGACTATCAATTGACACTGTATGATTCAGAAGAAGAAAATGTAGCCAAAGCTCAAAATATTATCGATGAAGAGATTGCACGAGGAGAGCTGGAGAAAACACAGGAAGCTTCTTACTACTATGGGGCAACTGTTGTGACTAAGCTAAAAGATGGATCATTCATAAGCGATGGTGCATATGGAAGCGGTGGATCCTCTCTCTATTCATCAGGAGAACTTCTGGAATTATATATGATCCCAGTGGAAGAATATGAAAGGCTTGAGAACGTAGCTGCACAGCTGAAAGAAAATGAAGTGATTGTCTACACTACAGATGAAAACTATGGAAAAAGCACAATCCAAATTAACGAAAAAGAATTTCAAGTAAAAAAAGAATTAGAGGATTTTGTCCTTGAAGAGAAGAACAAATCCCGCATTGTTCCTGGCATATATTTGATTGTGGCAAATAGAGAATTAGCGGCAGAAATGGATTCTATGCAGAGCTTGAAGTACAGCATTGATTTTGACATAACGGGGAACAATGATGAAAAGGCAGACGTAGAGGCGAAGATTGCTAAAAGGATCAACGAAGAAATACCGAATGTTTCTTTCGACAGCAAACAGGAGGGAAGAGAGACCTTTTTCAGTTTTTATGGATGTTTATTTTTTATAGGAATGTATCTGGGATTCATGTTTTTAGTGGCCACAGTCCTTATTATCTATTATAAACAGATATCCGAAGGAATGGATGATCGTGAACGGTATGTGATCATGCAAAAAGTAGGGATGGAGAAGAAGGAAATCCGCAGGGCTGTCCGAAGCCAGATTTTGATGGTATTCTTCCTTCCGCTGGCAGTTGCCATTGTGCACATTATAGTTGCATTCAATGTAGTAACAAAGTTGCTTGCAGGTCTTGGACTTGTAAATACCGGACTTTTCGCACTCTGCAATGTGGTGACTGTACTGGTATTTGCAGCATTTTATGTTATTGTATTCTCTATTACTGCAAGAGAATATTATAAGATTGTCAATTAATATCCGGGTGTGGTAAAATAAGAACAGGGTATTTTGCAAAAATATACACCACTTGTGTTAATTTGGGACGTAACACTTTTGAAAAGTGTTACGTCCCAAATTGAAAAAAAGGAGGACATTGATCATGACAAAAGCAAATGAAAGAGAAGTTGTTACTGTAGAGCGTGCCAATGGAGGAGCAGGCTTTATCATGAAAGAAGGGCTGTTAAATGAGGAGCAGTTAGGAGAGCACTGCCGTATGTTCAGTCGTGTAACGCTGAAACCGGGCTGTGAACTTGGACATCACGAGCATCATGGTGAAACAGAGACATACTATATATTAAGCGGAAAAGGTATGTATGATGACAATGGTAAGGCAGTGCCTATTGAAGCTGGAGATGTTACGTTCTGCAAGGATGGGGATGGACATGGCGTGAAGAATAACGGAGATGAGGATCTGGTATTTGTAGCCTTGATTTTGAAAAAATAGGAATGGAAAAATCATTAAGATTTTTGGTAAAAGAGTGGGCGCAACATTATTTGGAAAAAATGTTGCGCCCTGCTTTTTTTTGCTTTTTATTCTTTTCCACCCATTAGATTATCCAGGATACCAGAGCTTACCAGATATACAAGATCAGAATCCTGTACTTGTACATAACGATTTCCGTCATCAGTAGTATTTCCGATATAGAGTGTAAAAGTAAGGGGATCGTTTTCCGATTCTTCTGAAGATTCGTTATAAGTCAGTTTTACTGTAATTCTGGAGTCTTCATCCAGACCGAAAGAGGTCAGTTCCTCAGTAGTGGCATGATAGCTTGCCAGATCAGTGAGAGTCATGGCTCCATATCCGCCGGCTACGGTAGAGAAGCGTTCTGTTTGTTCATCATCTTCGGAAGAGTATGTGGTAGTCGTTCCATTTTCTGTAATATCAGCTTGGATAAGATTTCCGCTGCCGATAGAGGGTAGAGTATCTTTTGTTACCATGGTATCCAGATCATATTGCATAGAAGATACAATAGAGGAATTTACCGTATAAAGGATATCCTCTTGACCGTTTACGGCAAGATAATAATCTTCATCCGCAGCATTACCGATGGTAAGAGTGGTAAGGTTTCCCTCTTGATCTGTTAGTTTGATAGTATAAGCCGGATTATCCAGTCCATAGTCAGAGAGGGCATCTGGATCTGTAATTTCGCGGGTAGCATTAATAGAACAGAAGGTTTCTTCCATAGTATCAATATAACTTTGTGTCAAAGGAATTTCTTTGTCATCAGAAACATACCAGGTTTCAGAGTCTTTTGTAAAACTCAATGTGGTTTCATTATTGTGATCCGTATAGGAAAGAGATGATAGTGTATCTATGCGGATGACGGGTATTTGCGCTTCCGCTTCATTGCCCTTATTTTTTTGCTGGCGTTCATATGAAGAGAGGGCAAGAAAACTGAGGATCAGTACGATGAAAAGTGCAAGAAGAATTAACAGTGTACGATGCTTTTTAAAATCCATGTTCTAAGCCTCCTTTATGATTTTCGACGTTTCATCCACTGATAGAGTCCATAAAGAAGGAAAATGACTGGAATACCGACTATAGCAATAATCCCAATTATTCCTGTATATTGCATGGTATTATTTTCAAGCTGAAGACTCTTTGCATCAATGGATAAGTTTTCTACATCATCAAAATTAGAAGTAACAGCATTCATAAACAGAGTCAGATTTTCAATATTTGTAAATTGTCCGGTAATAGACTCATCAATCATAGAAGCGGAACTAATGACTGTAAAACGGCTGTCATTTTCCGTGGCAACAGCGCCAAGGACATAGGTTCCTTCAGAAGTATTCCCTTCTTCTGTGACAGCGTAACTATTAGAAGAGGTTGTCATGAAGGGAGTAAGAGTGATCGTGTCCCGTTTGGGTGTACTTTCCGTAAAACCATGTGCATTAACAAGAAGTACCATCTGCGATTCTACATTTTCTGCCATATCTCCAGATACGCTTATTTGTGGAAAGATATAGTAGTAGTTTCCCTGATAGGAACGTTGCATATCTGCAATGTATCCTTGTGCGGGAGTCAGACCATAAGTTTCCATTAAGGAAGAAAAGTTTGGCATATCTGTCAATTCCTCACCTTGTATAAAAAGTACATTTCCCCCATTTTCCATATAGGAGGTAAGAAGGTTTAACTCATCTTCTGTCATATCAGTAGAAGGTGAATAGAACAACAAAAGGTCGCAATCCTCTGGAATAGAAGAAACCATCATAAGATTCAGTTCTTCTGTGGAGAGGGAGGATTTCTTCATCAGATCCGTTACAGCACTTGTCAACTGACCTTCTCCGTCAAATTCAGACTCCGTAAGACTGCCGGTCGTATAGTAGGACATTTCATCGTAAGTGATGATGTCCTGGAAAGAGACCGTGGTTGTTTTTTTTGTGTCAGCACAGGAGACAACAATGGTATCGGATTCCGTATCATATTCTGTTAGGGCGGATGGATGGAGAACCGGATCAATCCATTCTACGCTAATGTGGCTGGAAAAAGCTGTATATTTTTCGATAAAGGTCAGGATTCTTTCATCTGTACTACTTTTTTCAGCAAGAATGGTAAAAGTTACATCCTTATCAAGATCTTGCAAAAGATCCCGGCTGGTATCCGTAATTTCGTAAATATTATTTGTACTGATATCAATCTGTTTTAGAGAGTTTGGGAGCTTTCCTGCAATCAGATTGATGAAAATGACAATCCCTATAACAACAGCAGTCATTGCAAGAGTATAACTGCCCTGGCGGGATGTAACAGTAGAAAATAGATTTTTGATTTTTTTCATAATAATAAATCCTCCTAACTCCAGCGCCGTTTCTGTATAGACTGCATTGTTAAAAAGATAAACAGTCCAATTATGGAAAGGTATAAAATAACACCATTTGTGTCAAACAGCTGATTTGATACCACATCTGACAGAGGGGAAGTAAGGTTTAGGCGCCCCAGAAAATCAGAAAGAAGGTTTTCAAAAAGGGAAGATTTTATTACGTAAGGAATGATACACGCCGCAAGTACAATCAGTTCCAAAACACCTGCCAGAATATAGTTTCGAGTGATATGCCAGACAAGGGCACACACCAGTGTGAGACACACAATGAGGATAAAAAGGTTCAAAAGGGCAGAAGAAGGAAGAAATTCTACCAGTCCGTCCCAAAGATAGAGAATCAGAAGGACACCGATGGAGGAAATGGCTGCAATAATCTGGCTTTCTGTAAGTGAAGAAAGAAACATACCGATAGATATGAAGACGCATCCGAGAAGGAAAAAAATCAGGATTCCGCTGTAATCTATCAGGAAGTATGCATTTCCCTGCATTTTAATTACAAGAGGGAAAAGGCAGAATATAATATTAGGAATGAGAAAAACAGTAACCATAGCAAGATATTTTCCTATCACGATCTGTCCCAGAGATACCGGAGCTGTCAAAAGAAGCTGGTCTGTCTTACTTTTGCGGTCTTCAGAAAAGCTTTTCATGGTAAGTACTGGTATAGCAAGCATAAGAATAAAGACTAAGGAACTTAATACATAGGAAAAAATGGGATATCCGTAAGTCAGGTTGTATGCCATAAAGTAGATTCCGGTAAAAGCAAGGAAGAAGGCAATAAATACATAGCCAATCATGGAATGAAAATAGGAATCCAGTTCTCGTTTATAAATTGCTTTCATAAGTTTCCTCCTTGTTTTTTGATTTCACTGGTTTACTGTTTCCAGGAGAAGAGGTGAGTTCCAGGAAGATATCCTCTAGAGTTGTTCGTGTATTTGCAAGCCGTAAAAGAGGAATTTTATGATTGGCAAATGTCCAGAAAATCTGCTCACGAATGTCTTTTTTATTTGCAACGGTTAATGTTACACAAATACATTCACCCTCTTGTGTTTTCCCATAGTCAGTTTCCAAGATTGACGGAAGAGAGGTGATTGCTTCTTTAACAGAAGAAAGGCTTCCTTTTGCAAGAAGTTCAATTGTTTCATTTCCCTGCATTTTAGCTTCCAAGTTTTCAGGGGTATCACTTGCTACTAATTTCCCCTGATAAATAATCATAATATGGTCGCAGATTTCGCGTACTTCAGAAAGAATATGGGAACTGAGAATGACAGTATGATCTTTGGCAAGGCTTCGGATCAACTGACGAATTTCGATAATTTGCTGGGGGTCAAGACCAACGGTAGGTTCATCCAAGATAATAATTTCTGGGAAACCAACCAGGGCACCTGCAAGTCCAACCCTTTGCCGATATCCTTTTGAAAGATTTTTTATGAGACGATTTCTCACAGAATCCAGTTTTACAAGACGGATGACTTTTTCAAGTTGTTCTGCCTGAAAGGCTTTGCCAATCCGCTTCAGGCAGAAAACAAATTTCAGATATTCCAAAACAGTCATATCCATATACAAAGGCGGTTGTTCTGGAAGATAACCAATATCTTTTTTTGCCTTGTAAGGTTCGGTGAGAATGTTATGGCCGTTAATCAGAACTTCTCCTTCGGTTGCACCAAGATAGCCTGTCATAATATTCATAGTCGTTGATTTTCCAGCACCGTTTGGACCAAGAAAACCGTAAATTTGTCCTTTCTTAATCGTAAAATTCAGATGATCCACAGCTGTGTGGGATCCGTAGCATTTTACAAGATTTTTCACTTCGATCAATGCAGTACCTCCTCATTTCACAAAATTTTTCTTTTACATTTTAGGGAAACAATGTGTATAAAATGTGATGAAAGTCTGAAAATTTTTTGAGCGGATAAGGTTGAATAATAAAAGGATGAAATCTAAAAATGCAGAAAATAACGATATAAATATTTAAAGAAAAGACAAGATAGTGAAAAAATAGTCATTGACAGACAGAAAAAATGGGAATATAATATAGCACATATAAAAAAGGCGTAGGCAAAGTAGTCGTAGAAAGAATGCTTTGTCTACGCTTTTTTTGGTAAAAATCGAAACTTTTTAAATGTTTCGGTTATAGTAAATGCATTATGGCGGAAATGAGGTGTCAGACTGAATATTCAATAACTTACATGAAGAAACTACAATTGCCTGTTAAAGTTGTAACGATACTTGATATTTTCAGAAAATTCTGCTAAAATAGCAATAACGATACGGAAGAGAGGAATCAGAGAATGCTTTTCCGTGTACCGGTACGTAACAAAATTAAAAGGCAACGAGGCAAAAAACATGAGAAAACACAAGAAAATTTAAGAATGGAAAAGAAGGGGGCATTTTATGTTAAAAACAATCAGTGATGCGATCTATGCTGTCGATGGTGTGATTTGGGGATGGTGGCTGATTATTTTGCTATTCGGAACACACATTTTTATGACTATCCGCACGGGCTTTATTCAGAGAAAGACGATAAGCAAAGGAATTAAACTTTCTGTCACAAAAGATGCTGACGCGGAAGGTGAGGTTTCTAACTTTGGAGCTCTTACAACAGCACTTGCGGCAACGATTGGTACTGGTAATATCGTTGGTGTCGGTACAGCGATCGCTCTTGGAGGTCCTGGTGCTGTTTTGTGGTGCTGGCTTTCCGGTATCTTTGGTATCGCTACGAAATATTCGGAGTCTCTGATTGCGGTAAAATATCGTGTAAAGACAAAAGACGGCCGTATGCAAGGTGGTGCTATGTATGCACTTTCCAGAGGACTGAAATGGAAGAAATTTGGTAAAGTCATGGGAATGCTCTTTGCAGTTTTTGCTGGATTTGCTTCATTTGGTATCGGTTGTGCAACACAGGTAAATGCGATTGCAAATATTGTAGAAGAGAATGTTGGCGTTCCTGCATGGATTGTTGGTCTTGTAGTTGCTGTTCTTACAGCAATTGTAATCTTCGGCGGAATCAAATCTATTGCAAATGTATGTGAGAAGCTTGTTCCTTTTATGGCAATTTTCTATGTACTTGGATGTATCATTATTCTTTGTATTAATTATGATTATATCATTCCGGCAATTCAGACAATCTGCAAGTTGGCGTTCACACCTGGCGCAGCAGCCGGAGGTCTTGTAGGATCCGGTATTCGTCTTGCTATGCAATATGGTATTGCCAGAGGACTTTTCTCCAATGAGTCTGGTTTGGGTTCCGCGCCTATCGCAGCAGCAGCGGCACAGACAAGAAATCCAGTTCGTCAGGCACTTGTATCTTCTACAGGTACTTTCTGGGATACAGTAGTTGTATGTCTTATGACAGGACTTGTACTGGTATCTACCATTATGAAGAATCCTACCATTAATGCAGATAACATTGAAGATGGTGGTATTCTGACAACATTAGCATTCGGACAGATTCCTTATCTGGGACCAATTATTTTGACGCTTGGTATCATTTGTTTCGCATACTCCACTGTTCTTGGATGGGCATATTATGGAGAACGTGCGGTAGAATATTTTGCAGGAAAGAAATGTTTAATTGTTTACCGTGTACTTTACATCGCTGTTGCAGCACTGGCTCCGGTTGTTGCTCTTGACGTTGTTTGGGCACTGGCAGATATTTTAAATGCTCTGATGGCAATCCCGAACTTAGTTGCAGTTCTTCTGTTATCAAATGTAATTGCAAGTGAAACGAAGAAGTATATTAATGACCTGGAGGCTTGGGATGAGACTCCGATTCCGGTTATTGATGACTGATAAGATATTTTTTATCAGGAAAATGTCTTGACAAAATGTTCTGGCAGAGGTAAAGTAATAGCCAACAGATACATAAATGTAAAACCGATGAGAAAGAGGAGTAGATTATCATGGGAAGGTCAAAGAGAGTGGCAGATGGTGCGATTGCCATACCGGACAGATAGTTGAATGGACTTTCGAGGGCAGCCTGAAAGCCGAAGAGGTGAGTATGGTTTGTCGGGAACCGAACCCGTTATCAATCAGGAGTGTATGTTAGTACATGAGAAAAGTGGACGATTCGTCAATTTGAGTGGTACCGCGATAATAAAGTTTATTACCGCCTCAAACCTATATGGTTTGGGCGGTTTTTTATTTGTTTATAGAACAAATAATATTTTGGACGCTGGTTTCGCTTTACAATTTTCTCTCCTAACAGCAGTAAAGAAAGAAAAAGGAAAAGGAGAACAAAATTATGAAAAAAAGAACAATGACAGTATTATTAACGGCAGTAATGGCAATGGCAGCGATCACAGGATGTTCAGGATCCTCAGATGCAGGGGATGGAGAAGAAAACTATACAATCGGTATTTCGCAGTTTGCAGAGCACGGTTCTTTAGATAACTGTAGAGAAGGATTTCTTCAGGGATTGGAAGAAGAGGGAATTGTTGAGGGAGATAATCTCACTGTAGAGTATAAAAATGCAGCAGCAGATATGGGAACTGCAAGCCAGATATCGGATACTTTTGTTTCGGATAAAGTAGATATGATCTGTGCTATTGCAACACCAACAGCACAAAGTGCATACAATGCGGCAATGGATAGTGATATACCTGTCATTTATACTGCAGTGACAGATCCGGTAGCAGCAGAACTTGCAGATGAGGATGGGAATCCGGTGGGAAACGTGACAGGAACTTCTGACGAACTGCCGATTAAGGCACAGCTTGAAATGATTCGAACCATGCTTCCGGAAGCAAAAAAGATTGGAATCATGTATACTACAAGTGAAGCAAACTCTGTATCAGCGCTGGCAACATATAAGGAACTTGCAGGGGATTATGATTTTGAAATTGTAGAAAAAGGCATTACTGCAACAGCAGATATTTCTTTAGCGGCAGATGATTTGTTAAGTAAGGTGGACTGCATTACAAATCTGACAGACAATACAGTGGTCGCTTCCCTTCCGACAATTCTGGAAAAAGCAAATGAAAAAGGAATTCCGATTTTTGGAAGTGAGATTGAGCAGGTAAAGATAGGGTGTCTTGCAGCAGAGGGATTAGATTATATTGCTCTTGGAAAACAGACGGGAAAGATGGCTGCAAAAGTCCTTAAAGGAGAGGCAGAAGCCTCTGAACTGCCTTATGAAACTATTACAGAACCTGGATTTTATGTAAATACGAAGGTGGCAGAAAATCTTGGGATTACAGTACCGGGCGAGCTGACAGAAACGGCGGTAGAAAGCTTTGATACAATTTCAGAGGCAGAAGCTGAATAATTGCAGCATCCAGCTCAGGAAAAAAATAGAAGGTGAGGCATGATTCATGGATTTCGTTGTAACTATTCTTGAACAGGGACTGATATACGGAGTACTTGCTCTTGGTGTTTATATTACATATAAAATATTGGATTTTCCAGATCTTACAGTAGATGGAAGTTTTCCTCTTGGGGGTGCTGTGACTGCTTTTCTAATTACAAAAGGAGTTAATCCGTATTTGACACTTTTGGCGGCATTCCTGGCAGGAGCTTTGGCAGGGATTTGTACCGGATTGATTCATGTAAAAGGGAAAGTAAGAGATCTGCTGTCAGGGATTATTATGATGACAGCTCTCTGGACTATTAATTTGTATATAGCAGGTACATCCAATGTTCCGTTATTTTCACAGGACAGTATTTTTAAAAATGACTGGATCCAGAGTATTATGCCGGACAGTTTAAGCAGTTACACAACATTGATTCTTGCCCTTATTCTGGCAGTAATCAGCAAGATTCTTTTGGATCTGTATTTGAAAACCAAATCTGGTTATCTTCTGCGGGCGGTAGGAGATAACGATGTGCTGGTCACATCCCTTGCAAAAGACCAGGGAAATGTGAAGATAGTGGGACTTGCCATTGCTAATGGACTGGTAGCCTTAGCAGGAAGTGCTTTTTGTCAGGAAGAAAGAGTATTTGAAATTTCTATGGGGACTGGAGCAATTGTCATCGGATTGGCAAGTGTTATCATCGGAACAAGTATTTTTAAAAAGCTTTCCGTTATGAAAGCGACGACGGCGGTTTTGGTCGGGTCCATTATTTATAAAGCCTGTGTGGCAATTGCAATTCGAAACTTTGAACCGCAGGCAATGAAATTAATCACAGCTGTTTTATTCTTGGTAATTTTAATTATCAGTATGGAAAGAAGAAAGAAGGTGAAACCAGATGCTGGAACTCAAAGACATTCATAAATACTATAATCCTGGTACTGTCAACGAAATGTGTCTGTTTCATGGATTTGATTTATCTATTGATGAGGGAGAATTTGTTTCTGTGATTGGAAGCAACGGATCTGGAAAAACATCTATGCTGAATATTATCTGTGGAAGCATTCCTATAGAGGCTGGAAAAATCTTTATGAATGGGGTCGATATTACGAAGGAAAAGGAATATAAACGAAATAGAAAAATAGGAAGAGTGTATCAGAATCCGGCTATGGGAACCTGTCCTTCCATGACCATTTTGGAAAACATGGCATTAGCTGATAATAAAGGAAAGTTCTATGGGTTTGGACGGGGAACAAATAAGGCAAGAATTTCTTATTACAGAGAACTTTTAAGTCAGCTTGGTCTTGGACTGGAAGATAAGCTTGATATTAAAGTAGGAGCTTTATCAGGAGGTCAGAGACAGGCAATGGCGCTTTTAATGTCTACAATGACACCAATAGAATTTCTTATACTAGATGAGCATACGGCAGCTCTGGATCCCAAGACAGCAGAGTTGATTATGGAATTAACTGATAAAATTGTAAGGGATAAGAAGTTGACTACAATTATGGTTACCCACAATCTTCGTTATGCAGTAGAATATGGCAACCGCCTTCTGATGATGCATCAAGGCGAAGCTGTTCTTGATCTGAAAGGGAAGGAAAAACAGGAAATGTCAGTTGAGGAAATTTTGAGGCATTTTAATGAGATTAGTATTGAATGTGGAAATTAGAGAATCATCCAAAATTAAGAACCCGTCAGGGTTCTTTTTTTGTGAAAAATTTTAAGGCATATACCGTTGACGGGATATAGGACAGATGATAATATATTAAAGTGAATTTATACACGATATTGTGAATGAAAAAGATTAAACATACTAAATATAGAATAAGGATAAATGGTGGAGGCTGGAAGAATATGTTAAAAAAAGATGTGAAAGTAATAAAAAAAGACGGCACAAAAGAAGCATTTAATGTACAGAAAGTAGTCGTTGCAGTGAATAAATCAGCATATAGGGCTCTTATCAAATTTACAGATGAAGAACTGAGATTTATCTGTAAATTTGTAGAAGAGAAGGTAAATGATATGGACATTACGGAAATCCCTATTGCTGAGATGCATAATGTAGTGGAGGGAGCCTTGGAGAAAGTGAATCCCGTAGTGGCTAAGAGTTATCGTGACTACCGCAACTACAAACAGGATTTTGTGCAAATGCTGGATGATGTATATAAGAAAAGTCAGTCCATCATGTACATTGGGGATAAGGAAAATAGCAATACCGACAGTGCACTTGTGTCTACCAAGAGAAGCTTGATTTTTAATGAGCTGAACAAGGAGCTTTATAAGAAATTCTTCCTGACAGTAGAAGAAATTCAGGCAATCCGTGACGGATATATCTATATACATGATATGTCTGCAAGAAGAGATACCATGAATTGCTGTCTTTTTGATGTGAAATCTGTGTTGACAGGTGGCTTTGAGATGGGAAACCTCTGGTATAATGAGCCTAAGACTCTGGACACTGCATTTGATGTAATTGGAGATATTGTTTTGAGTGCGGCAAGTCAGCAGTATGGTGGTTTTACTGTTCCAAGTGTAGATGAGATTCTTGAACCGTTTGCGGAAAAATCTCACAAACGTTTGATCGAGAAATATCGGGCCCTTGGTTTGGATGAAGAAACGGTACAGAAAGTAGCGTGGGCAGATTTGGAAAAGGAGATGGAACAGGGGTTCCAGGGATGGGAATACAAATTTAATTCTGTTTCCTCCAGTAGAGGAGATTATCCGTTTATTACGGTGACCGCCGGAACAGTGCCAAGTAAATATGGTAAACTGGTAACGATGAAAATGCTGGAAGTCAGAAAAAATGGACAGGGAAAAGCAGGACACAAAAAACCGGTTCTTTTCCCGAAGATAGTATTCTTATATGATGAAAATCTTCATGGTCCCGGAAAGCCCATGGAAGATGTATTTGAAGCGGGAATAGAATGCTCTGCTAAAACAATGTACCCGGATTGGTTAAGTTTGACCGGAGAAGGATATGTGGCAGGAATTTATAAAAAATATGGAAAGATTATCAGTCCTATGGGATGTCGTGCATTTCTTTCACCCTGGTATGAAAGAGGAGGTCTGGAACCGGCAGATGATAATGATAAACCGGTATTTGTAGGACGGTTTAATATAGGAGCAATCAGTTTGCATCTTCCAATGATCTATGCTAAGGCGAAACAGGAGAGTAAGGATTTTTATAAGGTGCTGGATTACTATTTGAATCTGATCCGTCAGCTGCACTTGCGCACATATGATTATTTGGGAGAGATGAAAGCTTCTACGAATCCTCTTGCATATTGTGAAGGAGGATTTTATGGCGGGCATCTGGGACTTTACGATAAGATTAAACCGCTTTTGAAGACAGCTACGGCTTCTTTTGGCATTACAGCATTAAACGAGCTTCAGCAGCTTCATAATAAGAAGTCGCTTGTGGAAGATGGAGAATTTGCTCTTGAAACACTCCGTTATATTAATGATAAGATTACTGAATTTAAAAAAGAAGATGGCAAGCTCTATGCTATTTACGGGACTCCGGCTGAGAATCTGTGCGGTGTTCAAGTACAGCAATTCCGTAAGAAATATGGAATTATCGAGAATGTATCTGACAGAGAGTATGTCAGCAATAGTTTTCATTGTCATGTCAGTGAGGATATTACACCTATTCAGAAACAGGATCTGGAAGGCAGATTTTGGGATTTGAGCAACGGTGGAAAGATTCAGTATGTGAAATATCCTGTCAATTATAACAAGGAAGCAATTAAATCTCTGGTACGCCGTGCTATGGCAAAGGGATATTATGAAGGAGTCAACCTTTCCCTTGCTTACTGTGATGATTGTGGACATGAAGAACTTTCTATGGATGTGTGTCCGGTATGCGGAAGTAAAAATCTGACGAAGATTGATCGTATGAATGGATATTTGTCTTATTCAAGAGTAAAAGGAGATACAAGGTTGAATGAGGCAAAAATGGCAGAAATTGCAGAAAGGAAAAGTATGTAAGAATGAGATATCATAACATTACAAAGGATGACATGCTCAATGGGGATGGACTTAGGGTGGTCTTATGGGTGGCGGGATGTGCTCACAGATGTCCAGGGTGTCATAATCCGATTACATGGGACCCGGAAGATGGACTTCCTTTTGATGAAGCTGCCAAGCAGGAAATCATGGACGAGCTTAATAAAGATTATGTAAGTGGTATCACGTTTTCGGGTGGAGATCCGCTTCATGAGGCAAATATCCGACAAGTTACCGAGTTGGCAAAGGAGATTCGAAAAAATTATCCGGATAAGACCATATGGCTTTATACAGGAAGTGTCTGGAAGGATATAAAAGATTTGGAGATTGTACAATACCTGGATGTTCTTGTGGATGGAGAATTTCAGGAAGATAAAAAGGATAACATGTTACACTGGAAAGGAAGCGCAAATCAGTTAGTGATTGATGTGCCTAAAACACTGCAGATAGGAGAAATTGTTTTACATGATTAAAAGAATTGCGAAATTTCATAAAGTAAGTCCGGAACAGTTTACAGAAGACTGGAAAGATACATTTGGTGAGACAGATGACGAGAAAATCAACAGAATATATGAAGATATAAAACTTCCAAAAAGAGCAACGTCTGGATCGGCAGGGTATGATTTTTTTGCTCCGATTGAGATTTTGCTTGCACCGGGTGAGACGATAAAGGTTCCTACCGGGATTCGGGTCGAGATGGAAGAAAACTGGGTTTTGAAATGTTATCCCAGAAGCGGGCTCGGATTTAAATATCGTCTTCAGCTTAATAATACCGTAGGGATTATAGACAGTGATTATTTTTATTCCGATAATGAGGGGCATATTTTTTCTAAAATTACAAATGATACAAATGAAGGAAAAACAATAGAAATACCGGTCGGAACAGGATTCATGCAGGGGATTTTTGTAGAATACGGAATTACTGTTGATGATGATGCGGATGCAGTGCGTAACGGAGGATTTGGCAGTACAACTGGAAAATAGTAAGTTGAGGAAAGAATGGCAGGATAGTTTAGGGAAAAAGGCTTTTATTTGCCGCCTAAAACTATCCTGTCTTTTGTATATTTCCGGAAAATCAGGGCAAATTAAACATATCGTATAAGGATATGGAGGAGATAAGATTATGCCGGATACAAGAATTGTGACTGCTTCGGTGAAGGAAAATGTCGCATATATGAACCAGGTACTTCCTATTCAGGACAGCTTTGATCTGATACAAAGAGATCTCATAATCGGAGGAAGGGAAGCTTCTTTTTTCTTTATTGACGGATTTATGAAAGATGAAGCAATGCTGAAGATTATGGATTCTTTTTTGAGTGTGACAAGGGAAAATATGCCTGTAAGTGCAACGGGATTTGCAAAGCAGCATGTGCCGTATGTAGAGGTAGATATTATTGGAGATTTTGATCAGGTCTTCCGTAATGTGTTGTCAGGAACGACATGTCTTTTTATTGATGGATATGAAGCCTGTATTGTGATTGACTGTCGTACTTATCCGGCAAGAAATGTAGGAGAACCTGAAAAAGATAAATCCCTTAGAGGGTCTCGGGATGGATTTGTGGAAACAATTGTATTTAATACAGCATTGATGAGAAGAAGAATCAGAGATACACATCTTGTCATGCAGATGTTGGATATAGGAGAAAGCTCCCGCACAGATGTAGCAGTTTGCTATATGACAGATCGTGTAGATAAACAGCTTTTAAATCGGCTGGTAGAGGAACTGAAAAACATTCATACGGATGATCTTCGTATGAATCAGCAGACGCTTACAGAGCAACTGTTTCGGGGAAAACTTCTTAACCCTATGCCTAAATTTAAATATACAGAGCGTCCGGATACAGCGGCAGCCTGTCTTCTGGAAGGAAAAATTGTTCTTTTGGTGGATAACTCGCCCTCTGCCATGATTCTTCCTACATCAGTTCTTGATATTATCGAAGAAGCAAATGATTACTATTTTCCCTTGGTTACGCAGATATATTTAAAGATATCACGAGGGATTATTACATTTTTGACTGTTTTCCTTACGCCGGTATTTCTTTTGTTTATGCAGAATCTGGATTGGCTTCCAGAGGTATTCTGGTTTGTGGCTTTACGTGATACCGTGAATATTCCGCTTGTTTTTCAGCTGCTCATGTTGGAACTTGCTATAGATGGACTCCGCCTGGCCGCTTTGAATACACCTAGTATGTTAAGTACTCCGCTAAGTGTTATTGCAGGTATTGTTATGGGAGAATTTTCTGTGAAATCAGGCTGGTTTAACTCGGAAGTTATGCTGTATATGGCTTTTGTTGCAGTGGCTAATTACACTCAGCCGAATTTTGAGCTGGGGTATGCTTTGAAATTCATGCGTCTTATTTTGCTTGTTTTGACAGCGCTGTTTAACTGGATTGGTTTTGCGGTAGGGACAGTGCTCATTATCTGCAGTATCTGTTTTAATAAAACATTTACAGGAAGAAATTTTCTTCATATAAAGCTAAATTAGTAATGAAGTTGTATCACACATACCGACTGCTTCCGTTATTCCATACCCAAAAAGCTTTTGCCTAATAATTGAAAAGGTGGTATGATTATGAAAACGGGATTTAGGAGGTTGCAAAAGAATGAGAGATTACGTAATTACAGTGAACAGTACAGTGGATTTGCCTAAGAAATGGCTGGAAGAAAGAAATGTACCAGTTGTTCCTCTTCGATATACAATAGATGGAGAAACTTATGAAGACATGGGAGGACTTTCTTCAAAAGAATTTTTTCAGAAGCTTAGAGACGGAAAAATGGCGATTACATCCCAGGTTAATCCGGAAGAGGCGAAAGAAGCTTTGGAGGCTTTTGTAAAAGAAGGAAAGGATGTTTTGCATCTTGCCTTTTCATCAGGTCTTAGTGGGACATGCAATAGTATGAAAATTGCAGCAGAAGAGCTGAATGAGGAATATCCGGAGGCGAAAATAATAGTAATTGATACTCTCTGTGCATGTCTTGGAGAAGGACTTTTGCTCTATAAGGCTTTGCAGCAGAAGGAAAGCGGAAAGACACTGGAGGAAACCGCAAAGTGGGTAGAGGAGAACAAGTTGCATATTTGCCATAATGTGACAGTAGATGATCTGAATCATCTTCACAGAGGAGGAAGAGTTTCCAAAGCCACCGCAGTTATCGGCACAATGGTGCAGATTAAACCAATCATTCATGTGGATAATAATGGTAAACTTCAGGTTGTGGGGAAAGAAAGAGGTCGTAAAAAGGCTTTGAATAAGATTGTGGATATGTCTGTGGAACAGGCGAAAGGCTGGAAAAATGATATTGTAATGATTACCCACGGGGATTGTATAGAAGATGCGGAATATGTGGCGTCTGTAGTTAGAAAGAAAATGGGAGTAGATAATATTCTTATTAATAATATCGGTACAGTAATTGGCAGCCATACAGGTCCCGGAGTTGTGGCAGTATTTTGTATGGGAAACGAAAGATAAGGGGTAGAGAAAATGAAGAAAAATCTGTTAATTGATCCCGATATGAAAGAAAAATGGCCGGCAGTGAGAGTAGGGTGTCTTCAATATCGTGTAACGGTAGAAAAGAAAAATGAAGAGATGTGGGCATACCTGAAAAAGGATATTTTTAAGAAGACCAAAGATGCTATTTTTGACTATGGGATAAATGAGATTCCTAATATCAAAGAATCCAGAGCTGCTTACAAAGCTTTTGGAAAAGATCCAAGCCGTTACAGAGTATCATCAGAGGCCCTGATTCGCAGAATCGGGCAAGGAAAAGGCCTTTATGAGGTTAATACAGTTGTAGATGTTAATAACTTGATATCTGTTGAATTTGGATTTTCTGTGGGATCTTATAATGCAGAAAAAATTGGAGATGAACTGGTTTTTCGTGTGGGATTCCCGGAGGAAAGCTATAAAGGGATTGGAAAAAGCGAAATCAGTATAGAGGCGCTTCCTGTTTTGGCAGATAAGGATGGGGCTATTGGCAGTTCTACAAGTGATTCGGAGAGGGCTATGATTACCGAAGATGCACAGGAAGTTTTAACTTTAATCTACTCTTTTTCGGAGAATAAAGACTTGGAGAAGGCATTGGATAAAGGGAAAGAGTATCTGGAAAAATATGCCAATGCAAAAGAAGTAGAATGTTGGATTGTTAAATAGGATCGAATAAATAAAAAATATAGAAAAGAACCGCCTGAGATATATTGGCTTGTTAAGTGGCCTTTATTCACAGACGGTTTTTTTATTATTCCTTACATACGTCTACCCATGCTTGAAATCCGGAATATTTTTCTAAATCTGGAATTGTCAGTTCAATGGCGCTGTTAGCGCTTCCACATGCAGGAAATACAGTCTCGAAACGCTTTAAAGACACATCAAGATAGACAAGTACTCCTTTTTTAATACCGAAAGGACATACGCCTCCAATAGGATGACCGATTAATTCCAGTACTTCATTCGGTTTTAACATAGATGCTTTTTTATGGAATGTATTTTTGTATTTTTTGTTATCAACACGGGCGTCTCCGGCAGCTACGATAAGGATAGGTTGTTTGTCCACCATAAAAGCGAGCGTTTTGGCGATGCGCTGTTCTTCTATATGGAGAGCTAAAGCAGCCTCTGCAACAGTAGCACTGGATACGGGGAATTCCATAACCCGGTTTTCTATATTCCATTTTCGTAAATATGCTTTTGCATTTTCTATAGACATGTGATGATCTTACCTTTTAATAATCCAGGGATGGATTAAATTTTAAACCATCCCATTGTATTTGCAACAGAGCTTACGAGAATTAATACTAGAAATACAGGAGTGATCCATTTGATCATTACGGTAAACAGTTTCTCGCCGGCAAATTTTCCATTTGTTACACGTACTTCATCAGCAATACTTTTTGGCTTGATAATGAAACCGACAAAGATTGCAGTGAAAAGGGCAACGATCGGCATAAGTACACTATTGCTCACAAAGTCCATAATATCAAGGATTGTCATATTTGCCCAAGAGATAAAAGAAAGTGGACCAAATCCAAGAGAAGATGGAGCTCCAAGAGCAATACTCATAACTGTTACAAAGATACATGAATTTTTTCTGCTCCAGTGGAATTTATCCTGGAAAATAGACACAATTGTTTCCATTAAGGAGATGGAAGAAGTCAGGGCTGCAAAAATAACAAGAAGGAAGAATGCAGTCCCTACAATAGTGCCAAAAGGCATACTCTCAAAAACTTTAGGCAGGATGACAAACATCAGGCTTGGCCCGCTTTGCAGGATTTTAGGATCCCCACCGGAAAATACAAATACTGCCGGAATGATCATAAGACCGGCAAGAAAAGCAATTACAGTGTCGAAGATTTCAATCTGACGAACTGAACTTTCAAGATTTGTATCTTTACGCATATAAGAACCATAAGTCACCATAATACCCATAGCAAGGGACATGGAATAGAAAAGCTGTCCCATTGCAGCTAACACCGTTTTGACAGAAAAGTCAGCCATGTGAGGCTGTACATAATATGCCAAACCATCCATAGCACCGTCCAGTGTAAGACAGTAGATAGAAATAGCAACAGCAAGAACTACCAGGATTGGCATCATGAATTTACTTACCTTTTCAATTCCTTTTTCAACACCAAGAAGAACGACCAGAGCGGTAGCCCCAAGGAAAAGCAGGAACCATCCTAAAGGCTGAAATACGCTTCCTACAAAATTAGTAAAATAGTCATCTCCTGCAGTAGCAGCTCCGCCACCTGAAATGAATACGGAAAAGTATTTGATTACCCATCCACCGATTACAGAGTAATAAGGAAGAATGATAATCGGAACAAGGGAGGCTAAAAGTCCCAGGAATCCAAAACGGGAATCCAAAGCTTTAAAGGCTCCGATAGCACTTAAACCAGTTTTACGTCCGATTGCTACTTCAGCAATCATCAGTGAAAAACCAAAAGTAACTGCTATAATAAGGTAGATAAGCAGAAAAGTACCGCCCCCGTACTGTGCAGCCAGGTAGGGAAAACGCCAAATATTTCCCAATCCAACAGCTGAACCGGCGGCAGCGAGTACAAATCCAAGCTTGCCGGAAAAATTGCTTCTGTTGTTCATTTGTAAAAAACCTCCTCATAACACATCATTTTTAATTTTTCCTTTTAAATATATGCAAAATATATTATAATAAATAAGATAGTATTTAGCAAGCAAAAGAAGGCATTTATCAGGAAGAAAAAACTTGAGTTTCCGCGAATTGCAATAAAAAGATGAGTATGTCTTCCCAAAGTA
>JAHZAV010000027.1 GCA_019423745.1 Lachnospiraceae bacterium | reverse complement strand
CTTTGAAATTTTCAGGGTCGTTGTCTATTGTTCAGTTATCAAGGTTCTTTTTGTTGTTTGCTGTCTCAATGAGTCAGCTCAAATATAATAGCATTTTTAGCGTTTAGTGTCAATAGGTTTTTTTAACTTTTTTTATTTTTTCTTTAACACTCAACAATTAGTATATTTATAATAGTAGAAACACTATATATGATACAATTGTCATCACGCAATTTGGCAAACAAAAAACCACTGACTTTTATCAGCAGTTTTGCCAACGGAGAAAGAGGGATTTGAACCCTCGCGCCGGTCGCCCGACCTACACCCTTAGCAGGGGCGCCTCTTCAGCCTCTTGAGTATTTCTCCAGCAGAGGTTATTATACTAGACCTCTTCTTAAATGTCAACGTATTTTTTTATTTTTCTGAGTAACTTTTTTTCCAATAATATAGAATAAATGCCAAAGCTGTCAAAATCCATGTCACAGGATAGCTGAAAATAATTCCATTTATAGTAGGACATATTTTTAAAGCTCCCACAAGCCAGATAATTCTTACTGCACATATTCCTACTAATGTAATGATTACTGGAATCAGAACATCCCCTACCCCTCTGAGAGCTCCCGCCAGCACCTCAATAAATACATATACAATATACCATGGCGTAATTAATAACAACATATTACATCCTATTCTAATAACATTTTCATCTGACGTAAAAAGTTGAAACAGGAAATTTCTTGATACAATAAGAAATAAAACCAATATAATAGATATGATAAAATCCATAGCAAGACAGATCTTTGTACTTTTCTTTATACGATCTTTCAATCCTGCTCCATAATTTTGCCCTACAAACGATGTAATGGCAATTCCAAATGATGTACTTACCATCCAAAAAATTGCATCCATTTTCCCATACACAGACCATGCTGCCGCTGTATCAGTTCCAAATGTATTAAGTGCTGCCTGAATAGCGATATTAGTAACAGCGAACAAAACAGACTCCAAAGCCGTTGGCACACCCAATCGTAACTGAGATTTCAATATATTCCATGTGATTCTTATCTTAGAAATTGACAGATGGAGCGGACCTTTATTTATAATGAGTTTTCCCGATATTAGCAATGCACTGAATAGCTGTGACAAAAATGTTGCCCCTGCTGCCCCTGTTACTCCCATGTTTAAAATAATGACAAATAAAATATCTAAAACAATATTCAAAAAACAACAAACGATTAAATAGTAAAGAGGTGTTTTTGAATTGCCAGATGCTCTTAAAATACTAGAGCCCATGTTATAAACAAAAGTAAATATAAGTCCCGCAAAATAAATTCTCAAATATATAATAGCATCACCCATAACTTCTGCAGGGGTATTCATTGCGGACAACATCTGAGGGGTAAAAATCATTCCTATTATAGAAAAGCTAATCCCCCCTAACAGAGCAAGTGCATAAGCATTATGCACAGCTTTACTAATCAATCTTTTATCCCCAGCTCCAAAAAAATGGGCTATAATGATTGAAGCACCTGAGGAAAGTCCTGTAAAAAAGCCAACAACCAGACTGACAATTTGGGCTGCAGATCCACCAACTGCTGCAAGAGCTGTTTTTCCTACAAACTGCCCCACTATTACTGTATCTACCGTATTATAGAGTTGCTGAAAAAAACTTCCCAGCATAATTGGAAAGAAGAAAAACAAAAGTTGCTTCCAAATCACTCCTTCGGTAATATGATGGGAAACTTCTATTTCATCAGACATATAAACCCCCTACATATTACAATAATTCGTTATCGTGGATTACCTTTTCTATCCTTTTCTTAACTTCTGCCGCAATTTCCGTTGTTTTCATATCTTTATATTCTTCGTAATACATAGGTTTCAAAAAATGAACCTGCACTGTGACGGGTGAAATACTATTTGTATCAAACGGCTTATAAGCATTTAAAAGCGCTATTGGAACAATTGGGCACTTTGCTTTCGTTGCTGATTTAAAACTTCCTCCTTTAAAGTCCCTCAATTGATTTCCGTTTTTAGATCGAGTTCCCTCTGGAAAGATTAAATAATTTCTGCCTTTCTTTACTTCGTTTGTTACATCAATAATTACCTGCATAGCCTGTCGTACATCTTCCCGGTCTATCATATATGCCTTCATACAAGCAAAAACCTGCTTTAAAAACTGTATATTGGCAATTTCTTTCTTTGCCACAACAGCAAACGGACGGGGACATGCTTCAATAATTGCCAAAACATCATATAAGCCCTGATGATTTGGAAAAAACATAAATCCATCTTCCTTAGGTATATTTTCAATTCCATGCACATCTATTGTAACATTTCCGCCTCGGTTTGCCTTTAAAGTAATATATTTCAACAGAGCATACTGTTCCTCATCAGAATATTTATCTGGATGACTGGCATGATAACAAAGTTTAAACCAAGCCGTTGGTACTAATAAAAGATTTCTGAAAACCATAAGTAATATTCTTTTCATTTTTTCTTCCTTTTTCTTTCCGTATTTTTAATACAACTCTGATTTTCCCCTATTTATATATAATCAGAGTCTGCATACTCTTTAATTGCAGTTTCATATAAATTATTACCATGGCAATCTGCTACAACAATCACTGGAAAATCTTCTACTTCTAATTTTCTTATTGCCTCTGTTCCTAAATCCTCATATGCAATTACTTCAGAGCTTTTAATACATTTTGACAAAAGTGCTCCTGCACCTCCCACTGCTGCAAAATATACACTTTTATTTCTTACAATAGCGTCCAAAACTTCCTTACTTCTTTTCCCTTTTCCGATCATAGCTCCAAGCCCCAGATCAAGCAATTTAGGTGCATATTTATCCATACGGCTTGCCGTTGTAGGGCCAGCTGATCCAATAGGACGTCCTTCCCTGGCCGGAGAAGGACCCATATAGTAAATCATTTCATTTTCAATGGAAAACGGAAGCTTCTCTCCTCTTTTTAGTGCTTCATCCATTCGTTTATGCGCAGCATCACGGGCTGTATAAATTGTTCCAGTAATATACACATAATCTCCAGAATTTAATTTTTCAGCCTCTTCTTTTAATATAGGTGCTTTTATATGTTTATCCATAATGGAATCTTCCTTTCTTTATCTTTTTAAATTTCTCTTACGACATGTCTGTTTACATGACAGCAGATATTTACTGCAACCGGAAGACCTGCTATATGAGTAGGGTAAGTATTTATATTAACTGAAAGAGCTGTCGTCCTGCCTCCAAGTCCCCCTGGTCCAATACCAAGTCCATTTACTTTTTCCAGCATTTCCTCTTCTAACTCTTTTACCCAACATATTTCAGAATGGGATCCTACCTCACGAGTAAGGGCTTCTTTTGCCATAAGTGCACATTTTTCAAAAGTACCGCCGATTCCTACACCAACAACCATAGGAGGACAGGCATTAGGACCTGCATCCTTTACTGCTGTTAAAATGGATTTTTTCACGCCCTCCAGTCCGTCAGCGGGTTTGAGCATAAATACCCGGCTCATATTTTCACTTCCAAACCCTTTCGGAGCTACTTTAATTTTAATTTTATCCCCTTCAACAATCTTTGTATGAATTACTGCAGGTGTATTGTCCTTTGTATTCTCACGAATAATTGGATCGCCTACTACAGATTTCCTTAGATATCCTTGCACATATCCTTGACGAACTCCTTCGTTTACAGCATCTTCTAAAAGTCCACCTTCCAAATGAACGTCCTGCCCAATTTCCAGAAAAATGACTGCCATTCCTGTGTCCTGACAAATAGGTATCGTATCTTTTGCCGCGATCTCTAAATTTTCCTGAAGCTGATTTAAAATTTTCTTTCCTAAAGGAGCTATTTCTTCTTCCTGGGCTTTTTTCATAGCAAGATCCATATCCTTTGACAAATAGTGATTTGCTTCAATACACATCTCTTTGATCTGCTCTGTAATTTCACTCACATTAATCGTTCGCATGTTCTGTCCCCTTTTACTCAATTTCTATCTATCTTTTTTGTATCTATTTTTCTATATTATATCCCTATCAGTATAATTTGTTTAGTAATATATTTCAATTGTGGAAAAGTCATTTTTTCCCTTGACTTTTAAATGTTTCCATGTTTTAATACATATATAGTTAATTACTCAACTAATTAACCATATAACTAAGCAATGTAAATATAAAATAAATGAAAATTAAGAGAGGAGGAAACTATGGAATGAAATTCAATCTTGACCAAGATAAACCTATCTTTCTTCAGATTGCTGAAGGAATTGAAGATGGTATTTTAACCGGAGCATTTCCAGAAGGAACTCAGATTCCTTCCATTACAGAATTTTCAGTAAATTATAAGATTAATCCTGCTACTGCTTTAAAAGGGATTAATCTTCTTGTAGATGAAAATATCATATTTAAGAAAAGAGGGGTTGGAATGTTTGTTTCTAATGGTGCGGTTCAGCAGCTAAGACAAAAAAGACAGGAACAATTTTATACAAATTATATTAGCAGCTTAATTGAAGAAGCTAAAAGATTAGGAATTACCAGCGATGATATTATCGCTATGATTGAAAGGGGGTTTTCAAAATGAAAGGAATTGAAGTAAAGAATGTATCCCGATCTTTTAAAGATACGATAGCATTAAATCAAGTAAATCTTATATTTGAAGAAGGTAAAATATATGGTCTTTTGGGAAGAAATGGCGCCGGAAAATCCACACTTCTTAACATAATAAGCAACAGAAAATATCCTGATGAAGGATATGTTACTGTAGATGGTATTCCAGCTTCTGAAAATGAAAGTGTTCTTAGAAAAATGTTTTTGATTAATGAGAAAAACCTGTATCCGGAAAGCATGAAAGTAAAAGATGCCTTTAAAATATCAAAAGACTTCTATCCTTCATTTGATGAGTCATACGCTCTTAAACTTTGTGAATTATTTGAATTAAATATCAAAAAGAAAATAAAAAGTTTATCCACAGGATATCAATCTATTTTCAGAAATATAGTCGCTTTATCTGTAAATGTCCCTTACGTTTTTTTCGATGAACCTGTCCTTGGACTCGATGCTTATCATCGGGATTTATTTTATAAGCTATTAATTGAAAAATATAGTCAGAATCCATTTACAGCTATTATCTCCACTCATCTTATTGAAGAAGTGGCAAATGTGATAGAAGATGTCGTTATTATAAAAAAGGGAATAATTATTAAAAATGAATCACGTGACAGTCTTTTAGCAAACAGCTATACAATTTCAGGAACGATTTCACAAGTAGATCATTTTATCTCTTCTCTTTCTGAAAATGCAGAAATTTTAGGATCTGATATTATTGGCGGACTGAAATCAGCATATATCCTGGGAGATTGTAACAAAACTATTCCTGAAGGATTGGATAAATCGCCCATGGATTTGCAAAAGCTTTTTATCCATCTTACAAGCATGTAAGTGAATTATTATCAAAAGGAGTTTTTAGCTATGAAAAAGATTTTAAAATATCAATGTTTAGATCTATCAAAAGCATTAATTGTATATTATCTTGTTGTTGTTTTTATCATTACAATTGCAAGCATAGGAATAAATACTGCACACAATGCAGATATGAATGGAATCGGTTTTACTTCTGAAGTATTTTGTTTTATTGTAGGCTTATGCCTGTTTCGTGAATATTTTTATCTGTTCATGCAAAATGAAGTCCCAAGAAAACACATTTTTATGGGAGCATTTCTAACTCTTTGTATTCTCAGCCTGATCATATCTTTTATGGATACTTTATTTCTAAATATCCTGAATATGATTCCGGTTATCAATATGCACTATATAACACTTTCTTCCAGCCTGTATTCTAATTTTATAACTATGACAAATCCGGTAATGAGTGTTTTTATCAATCTTATTATTACATTCCTTATTACACTTACATTTTTCTGTGTAGGATACCTTATTTCCGTTTTATTTTACCTCGCCGCAAAGCCTGCAAAAATACTCATTGCAGTAGGCCTTCCTCTTTTAGTTGTGGGAGGAATTCCCATTATTATGGTACGTTTCCCCGATGTTTTTTCAGCACTATTTTCTTGTCTTCTCACAATATTAGGTATTTCCAGTTGTAATCCATTTATTGGAATCGTATCCTTATCCATCGGTATCTTAATCATCAACTTCTTTAATTATCTTTTGGTACGTCGGGCAGAAATATAAATGCTATTCATACTTTCCATATAAAAAGCAGGCGGTTAAACCGCCCGCTTTTTATTTTGCTTCCCATTCTTCACAAATTGTGTAAACCGCTTTTTTTACTTCTTCAATCTGATTTTTTGTAATATGATCCACATGAAATCCGCCTGTACATACTACAACTGTATTTTTTTTAGCTGCAAATTCTTCTGCAATATAGCGGCAGAGAAATTCATCTTTATGCCCGGTTACGTTAATAACAGAGGCTGTGCTACTCATACTTCCATCTTCTTTCAAAGAAGGGCGGGGAATTGCTAAAACCGTACATCCTATGTGTGGTTTATCCCCTCCTTCAAGAATAATATGAATATCTTTTCCCACTTTAGTAAACTTTATAATTAATTTAGAAAATGAAAGATTTTTCTCTACTTTAATTTCATCCATCTTTTTCCTCTTATTTTGTATTTTTTATCCACTTTTCAGGATCTACATCCATAAATCTTGCTCTCTTAAATCTCTCTTTCTGATCAAAAGGAACTGTACAATCAAATATTGTCTTGCATGCAATACCATGATCCCGAATATTTTTTGAACAAGATGGATCATTTGACGGATCTAATGGATGACAACGCACACCTGGTATCGTAATGATATCTGTATCTCCCTGGAATCTTGTATTCATTGCCCATAATACATCATTCATATCAAAACAATCCACATCTTCATCTACAAGAAATACGTGCTTCAGCTCGCTAAAAGCAGAAAATGCCAAAAGTGCAGCCTGCCTTTGACGTCCTTCATCACTTGCTTCTTTTTTCTGAAATTGAAGAACTGCCATATATTTTCCGCCACCTGCAGAAGCACAGTATACATTTTTTAGTCTTCCAGGCATTGCTTTTTCTACCATTCCATAAATGCTGGCTTCTGTAGGAATTCCTGCCATAGAAACATGTTCTTCACTTGGTCCGATGCAAGTCTGCATAATAGGATTTTCTCTGTGTGTTACGGCTTTTACTTTGATCAGCCAGCACTGAGAACTTGCGGGACCAGTATATCCAGGAAATTCAGGCATTGCATAACCTGTATGGCTATTTTGATCTTCCTGCACTCTGACTCCTGGAATAACTTCCCCTTCTATGACATATTCTGCATTTGCAATAGCACGTTCATTGACTGTCAGACACTGGCATAACTCTACTGGTTCTCCACGAAGGGCTCCGGCGACTGCAAGTTCATCATATCCAAGAGGAGTTGTTGGCGGTTCAAAACAAGACCCGATTTCAATTGCCGGATCCACTCCTATACTAATGGATATCGGCAATTTTTTTCCTAACTCCTCTGCTCTTTCTGCCATAGCTCCTATATGCCTTGCTCCTGGTGTAAAGAAAATAGATAATTCATCTTTTCCTTGAATACAAAGTCTGTGAATAGTTACATCACTAAGACCTGTATCCGGATGTGTAGCGTAACACATACCCATTGTAATATAAGGACCTGCATCATCCGGCGTATTGGTTGGTGCCGGAACAAGTTTATAAAGATCAAAATCTGGTTCTTCTGCCCGGTGAACTACTTGCTGACAAAGAGCAGGACCCTCTTTCATAACGGGAGCAATTGGATGATCTACACTATGATAAAGCATTTTACCCAAATCTTCCGGCTTACCTCCCAGAAGAGCAGCAACTCGTTTTCGGCTTGCCAAAAGTCCAATAGCAACTCTAGCTCCTGGATGACCCTTTACATGATTAAAAATCATAGCAGGACCCTCTTTGGTCGGACGCATAACAGTTCCCCCAGCTCCTATATGTCTATACACACCAGACAATTCTGCCATTGGTTCTACTTCTATATCCGTTTCCAATAATTGTCCTGGCATTTTTTTCAACAATTCAAGTGCACTTCTTAAATCATTTACTTTATTTTCCACTTACTTATCCTCCTTGTTCTTTTCCCCTATATTTTATTTAATTTTTATTTTAGAATCAATTCCCTTCTTAAATATTATTTCTTTTTTCTTTATATCAATTTTAGAAAATATCTATATCATTAAATTTAAAACGGTCATAATTATATAATAGAAATTGTAAATGCTTATCTATACTATTCCAAATCGAAATTTAATAATTTCTTTTAAAATATAAAAATATATCTTTTCTATTTTTTTATTATAAATTTGATATACAATTACAAAAATATACAGGGTATATTGCAATTGGGGACGTAACATTTTTAAAAAATGTTACGTCCCCAATTGCACTTTTCTCTCCACCATTTTATAATTATCTTATCTACAAAAGGAGGTTTTTCTATGACTACATCAATTGACATGGAACACCTGAAACAGGATGCTGTTGATATCTTTCATTCTGGTTTCACCTGTTCAGAATCTGTAATCTACGCTATTAAGAAAAATTTTGAATTGGATATGCCTGATGATGCCATTGCTATGAGTAGTGGTTTTCCATGGGGACTTGGAGGAGCCGGATGTATTTGTGGTGCTCTTGCGGGTTCGATTATGTGTATTGGTTACTTTTTTGGGAGAACGCAGCCTGGTGATCCGAGTAATGTTTTTTGTTTCCAGTTATGCAATGAAATGCATGACTTTTTCAAAGAAACATGTGGTGGAACATGTTGCCGTGTCCTTACAAGGGGCTTAGATAATAATTCTCCAGAGAGAAAAGCACAATGTGCGAAATTTGTCATCGCTACTGTAGAAAAAACTGCTGAAATTATTCTTCGGGAAATTGATCACAGTAGATTATGTAAAAAATAATTTTATAGTAACTATATAAAAATATCCCTGCAAATGGAATATTCATTTGCAGGGATATTTTTATGATTTTTTTCCTTTTTCCTGGGACTATTTATGATTCTTCTTTTTCTTCTTCAGAATTACTTTCTTCCTCATCGCCTTTTCTTACCTTGGCAATACTAGCAACCTTATCATTATTTTGTAAATTAATAAGTTTCACTCCAGAAGTAATTCTTCCAAGAATTGATATACTAGCACATTCCATACGGATTACAATTCCTTCTGTGTTGATAATCATAATCTCATTATCTTCATTTACTGCCTTAATACCAACAACATTTCCGGTTTTTTCTGTAATCTTATAGCATTTGACTCCTTTACCACCTCTGTTTTGTGTCGTAAATTCATCCATAGAAGTACGTTTTCCCATACCTTTTTCTGATACGATCAAAAGATGTGTTCCCTGGGAATCAAGCTGCATTCCAATAATCTCGTCATGATCTGTCAAATTCATACCTCTTACACCCATAGAAGTACGTCCGGTAGGTCTTACATCTTTCTCACTAAATCTGATACACTGTCCATACTTTGTTGCAAGAAGAATATCTCTGTCATTATCTGTATATTTTACTTCAATCAGTTCATCATCTTCTCTTAAAGTAATGGCTGCAAGTCCTGTCTTTCTTACATTCGCATATTCTTTCAAAGGAGTCTTCTTTACAAGACCTTTTCTGGTAGCCATGAACAGATACTCTCCATCCCTATATTCATCAATAGGAATTACTGCTGTGATCTTCTCATCCGGCATAAGCTGCAGAAGATTGATAATTGCTGTACCTCTTGCTGTTCTTCCTGCTTCTGGAACTTCATATCCTTTGAGTCGGTATACACGCCCTGCATTCGTAAAGAACATAATATAATGATGTGTATGTGTCATAAACAATTCTTCTACATAATCAGCTTCAATTGTCTGCATTCCTTTGATGCCTTTTCCGCCTCTGTTTTGAGATTTAAAAGTATCTTCTGACATTCTCTTAATATAGCCAAGTTTTGTCATGGTAATGACAACATTTTCTTTTGGAATCAGATCTTCCATAGAAATATCATAAGCATCAAACCCGATCTTTGTCTTTCTGTCATCGCCATATTTATCTCGAATAACAAGAATTTCTTTACGGATTACACCAAGAAGTACTTTTCTGTCAGCCAAAATAGCTTTCAGTTCTTCAATCAGCTTCATAAGCTCATTATATTCATTTTCCAGCTTTTCTCTTTCCAAACCTGTCAAAGCACGAAGACGCATATCTACAATTGCCTGTGCCTGCGCCTCTGAAAGATCAAACCGTTTAATAAGCTCTGCTTTTGCAATCTGTACTGTTTCAGATCCTCTGATAATGCTGATTACTTCATCAATGTGATCTAAGGCAATAAGAAGACCTTTTAAAATATGAGCCCTTTCTTCTGCCTTATTCAGCTCATATTTGGTTCTTCTTGTTACAACCTCTTCCTGATGTGCCAGATAATAATTCAGCATTTCAAGAAGATTCATTACTTTTGGTTCATTATTGACAAGAGCAAGCATAATGACTCCAAATGTATCCTGGAGCTGTGTATGCTTATAGAGCTGATTCAGAATAACATTTGCATTGGCATCTCTTCTCAACTCAATGCATACTCTCATTCCTTCTCTATTTGATTGATCACTCAATTCCGTAATTCCATCAATTTTTTTATCTCTTACCAGTTCAGCAATCTTTTCAATTAATCTTGCCTTATTTACCATATAGGGAAGTTCTGTTACAATAATTCGGCTTTTTCCATTTGGAAGTGTCTCAATATCTGTCACTGCACGAACTCTAATTTTACCTCTTCCTGTCCTATATGCTTCTTCTATTCCCCTTGTTCCAAGAATAGTAGCTCCTGTTGGAAAATCAGGACCTTTTATGATTCCAAGGATTTCTTCCATTGTAGTAACATCCTTGTCTTCAATCTGATCATCAATGATTTTTACAACAGCATCAATGACTTCTCTTAAATTATGAGGTGGAATATTAGTTGCCATTCCTACTGCAATACCGGAAGTACCATTAACCAGAAGATTTGGAAATCTTGATGGAAGTACAACCGGTTCTTTTTCCGTTTCATCAAAGTTTGGAGCAAAATCAACGGTATCTTTATTAATATCTGCAGTCAGCTCCATAGATATTTTACTTAATCTTGCCTCAGTATAACGCATAGCTGCAGCGCCGTCGCCATCCACACTTCCAAAATTTCCATGACCGTCAACCAAAGGATATCTGGTTGACCACTCCTGAGCCATATTGACGAGTGCTCCATAAATAGAGCTATCCCCATGAGGATGATATTTACCCATGGTATCACCAACGATACGGGCACATTTTCTATGCGGTTTATCTGGCCCGTTATTAAGCTCAATCATGGAATAAAGTATTCTTCTTTGTACTGGTTTTAAACCGTCCCTTACATCCGGAAGAGCTCTGGAAGCAATAACGCTCATAGCGTAGTCAATATAGGATTTTTCCATTGTTTTTTTCAGGTCTACTTCCTGGACTTTATCAAAAATGTTATCTTCCATTCTTTTCTACCTTTCTGTCTGATGATCAGGAATTTAATTATATATCCAGATTCTGAACATATTTTGCATTTTCTTCAATAAATTCACGTCTTGGTTCTACTTTATCTCCCATAAGAGTTGTAAATATAAGATCCAATTCCGATGTTGTTTCATCGTCCATGACTACTTTTTCCAAAATACGATGTTCCGGATCCATTGTTGTCTCCCAGAGCTGCTCTGCATCCATTTCTCCAAGTCCTTTGTAACGCTGAATTTTATTATTAGAATCTCTTCCTACTTCCTGTAAAATCTTGTCTAATTCTTTTTCATCATATGCATACCAAATCTTTTTATTTTTCTCCAATTTAAAAAGAGGTGGTTTTGCAAGATATACATATCCCTGCTTAATAAGTTCAGGCATAAACCGATACATAAATGTCAAAAGCAAGGTACTAATATGAGCTCCGTCTACATCGGCATCTGTCATGATAATAATTTTATGATAACGAAGTTTTGAAATATCAAAATCATCATGAATTCCTGTTCCAAATGCAGTAATCATTGCTTTAATTTCTGCATTGGCATAAATTTTATCCAAACGTGCCTTTTCTACATTTAATATTTTCCCTCTAAGAGGAAGAATAGCTTGAGTTGCTCTGTCTCTTGCCGTTTTTGCAGAGCCTCCGGCGGAATCTCCCTCTACAATGTAAATTTCACATTTTGCCGGATCTTTGTCAGAACAATCCGCAAGCTTTCCTGGCAGAGACATTCCATCCAGAGCAGATTTTCTTCTTGTTAAATCTCTTGCCTTTCTTGCTGCTTCTCTTGCTCTTTGAGCCAAAACAGATTTCTCTATTGTTGTTTTAGCAATTGATGGATTTTGTTCCAGATAAATTTCCAGCTGTTTGCTTACTACATTGTCCACAGCTCCCCTTGCTTCGCTGTTTCCAAGTTTTTGTTTTGTTTGTCCTTCAAACTGTGGCTCTTCAATTTTTACACTGACAATAGCTGTCAAACCTTCTCTTATATCTTCTCCAGATAAGTTAGGTTCACTGTCCTTTAAAAGTTTATTTTTTCTCGCATAATCATTAAATGTCTTTGTAAGGGCATTTCTGAATCCTACAATATGAGTTCCGCCCTCCGGAGTTGTAATATTATTAACAAATCCATACGTATTATCTGTATATGAATCATTATGCTGCATTGCTACTTCTACCTGCACATTATTTACGATTCCTTCACAATAAATAACATCTTCATATAGAGGATTACTGCTTCTGTTCAAATAAGTAACGAATTCCTTAATTCCTCCCTCATAATGGAAAGACTTTTCCACAGGACCTTCTTCCGGTCTGTGATCTATCAACACAATTTTTAATCCTCTGGTGAGAAATGCCATCTCTCTAAGTCTTCTTTTTAATACATCATATTCAAAAACAGTCTCTTCAAATATGGTATCATCCGGCATAAAAGTTACCTTTGTTCCTGTCTTTTGCGGATCACATTCTCCAATAACTTCCAGCTTATTGATAACCTTTCCTCTCTCATAACGCTGTTTATATACTTTTCCTCCATTGCATATTTCTACTTCTAACCAATTAGAAAGAGCATTTACAACAGATGCACCTACTCCATGGAGTCCGCCGGAAACTTTATATCCTCCTCCTCCAAACTTTCCACCTGCATGAAGTACAGTAAAGACTACTTCTACAGCCGGAATGCCTGCCTTGTGATTAATTCCAACTGGAATACCACGTCCATTGTCAGTTACTGTAATGGAATTATCTTTATTTATTTCCACATATATACTGTCACAGAATCCTGCCAATGCCTCATCTACAGAATTATCAACAATCTCATAAACTAGATGATGCAGTCCTCTTGCAGATGTACTTCCGATATACATACCAGGCCTTTTTCTAACGGCCTCAAGTCCTTCCAATATCTGAATTTCATCTGCACCATACTCATGCTGTACCTTTTCTGTACTCATAATTTCCTCCTAGTTCTCCATTGTCACATGCCCTTGATGGACATGAAATACTTTATTAATAGAAAAACACTTATTTACAAATTCATCTACTCCTGTACATGTAATCAAAGTCTGAATATCATGTATACTTTCTAATAAATAGTTTTGCCTATATTTATCCAATTCAGACAAAACATCATCAAGAAGAAGTATAGGGGTATCCTTTACAGACATTTTTACCAGTTCAATCTCTGAAAGTTTCAATGAAAGTGCTGCTGTTCTTTGTTGCCCTTGTGATCCAAATTTACGTATATCTATTCCATTGGTTATAAAACATATATCGTCTCTGTGAGGCCCACATGTCGTACTTTTCATACGAATATCTCTTTCTCTGTATTTTTTTAATGCATCAAAAAGAGACATATTCCCTGTATCAGGCTCATACAAAACCTCTATTTTTTCCGTATTCCCTGTTAATTTGGAATGAATATCCAATATAATTTCATTTACTTGATGCACAAATTTTTTTCTTGCTTCTACTAGCTTTTCTCCATAAGCTGCAAGCTGAATATCCCATATATCCAATGTATCCAACAGACTTTTTTGTGCATTTTCCCGTCTTACAATATCTTTAAGTAAATGATTTCTCTGATTTATTATCCTGTTATAATTAGATAAATTGCTAAGATATACTTTATCAAGCTGAGAAAGTTCTAAATCTATGAACCTTCTCCTCTCCGAGGGACCATTTTTTATAATATTCAAATCTTCCGGGGAGAAAAAAACGATGTTTATAATACCAAATAATTCACTGGCTCTTTTGATCGGTATTTTATTTATAGCAATACCTTTGGGACTATTCTTTTTCAGATGTATATCTATTTGATAAGTGATTCCTTTTTTTTCAACAAATGTTTCTATATGAGCTTCATCCCGACCAAAAAGAATCATATCTCTGTCTTTTGCTCCTCTGTGAGACTTCGTCGTCCCACAAAGATAAACAGATTCCAGTATATTTGTTTTTCCCTGAGCATTATTGCCATAAAAAATATTAGTAGAATCATCAAAATTCAAATTCAGAATATCATAATTTCTGAAATTTTTGAGTTTTAAAGATTTAATCTTCAATTTTTATCTCTTCCCCGTCATAAGTAACAATATCTCCGGCATATAGTTTTCTGCCCCGCCTTGTATCAGTTTCGCCATTTACCTGAACAAGCCCATCTTGTATTACTTCTTTTGCTTCTACACCTGATTCTACAAGTCCGGTTGCTTTCAATGCCTGTCCCAGCTTTATAAATTCATCTCTTAAATGTAAAGATTGCATTTTTATCCGCCCTTCTTGCCTTAAATTGCATTAAAATTTACAGGAAGAATCAAATAAATATAACTTTCTTGTTCATCCTTTATAAAACATGGAGCTTTTGCATTCATAAGATAAAGATCTACTTCCTCATCATCAATTACCCTAAGGGCATCAATTAAAAATTTAGGATTAAATCCTATCATAAGATCTTTTCCCTCTTTATGAATCACAATATCCTCATTCATTGATCCAAGCTGTGATTTTATACGAAGTTCCATAACTTCGTCACCAATATTAATGATAATAGGTTTTTTATCTCCTTCTTTTACAAGAAGAGTTGCCCTGTCAATACAACTTAAAAATTCTTTTTTATTTATTCTTACTTTTGTTTCATAATCGCTTGAAAGCATCTGATCAATTTTAAAATATTCTCCTTCAATCAGCCTGGAAACGACAATCGTATTATCAAACTCAAACACAATGTGGTTACTGGTAAAATACATACATACTTTGTTATCCACTTCTCCGGAAAGAATTTTACTAATCTCTATTAATGTTTTTCCAGGAACAACTATCTTTCTGTCTTCGCAGGGATCGTTTAATTCTATCTTACGAATAGAAATACGATGTCCATCCAAAGAAACAACTCTTAAAATTCCATTCTGTATTTCAAATAATTCCCCTGTCATTAATTTATTGCTTTCATTATCAGCAATAGAGAAAATTGTTTGTCTGATTACTTCTTTCAAAGTAAACTGAGATATTGTCACAGTTTCATTTTTTTCAATCATTGGAAGGTATGAAAAATCATCTCCTGATTTTCCTGAAATATTGAACTTAGCTTTTTCACAGGTAATTGTCATCTGAAGATTTTGATCTGTTTCAATTACAATTTCATTATCAGGAAGTTTTCTTACTATTTCTGAAAAGATTTTTGCATCAATGGCAATCATGCCATGTTCAATAATTTCTCCTTCAATTTCTGTTTGAATGCCAAGTTCCATATCGTTAGCTGTAAGTTTAATGATATCCATAGTGGAATCAATAAGAATACATTCCAAAATAGGCATTGTTGTTTTAGAAGGAACTGCTTTTGATACAATGCTAACTCCTTTTACAAGATTTGATTTATTGCATATGATTTTCATATTTGTGTATAACTCCTTTCACACGCGAAATAAATAAAAATATATATTATAATTTCGTATTCTTCTTAGTAGGAGTTTTGATTCAGTGGAAAACCCCTATAAGAGCCCTATTTACAAGGCTTTGCAAGTTTAAAAAATGTGTGGAAACCATTTTATTTCTATGTGGAACGGATTTGGAAAACTTTTTTTATACTTTAGATAATCAACAAAAAGAAACCATCATCCACAGGTTGTCCACAATTTTCCACATAGTTATAAACAAGATTTTCACTAAGCACGTTTATTCTTTACAAAGGATTTATTTTCTTTTTAATAATATCAATTGTATTATTAAGCGTTTCATTTTCTTGTATTTCGGTTTTAATTTTATTTACTCCATGATTAATAGTGGAATGATCTTTTCCGCCCAGAATAATTCCAATGACTTTTAATGATGTATCGGTCATACTTCTGCAAAGATACATAAAAATTTGTCTTGGAACAGCAATCTCCGCATTTCTTTTATTACTCTTTAAATCATCTATAGATATACCAAAATGTTCAGATACTGTATCAAGAATTAATTCCGGTGTTACTTCACGTTGATTTTTTGAAGAAATAATATCCTTAAGAGCTTCAGCCGCAAGTGTAATATCAATTTGCCGCTGATTATTTTCAAGCTTGTAAAGTGCAATAAGTTTATTTAGAGATCCTTCCAATTCACGTATATTTGTTTTTACATTTGAAGCAATATATTCCAGAACATCAGCAGGAATATTATATTTTTCCAGAGAATCCATCTCAATTTTCTTCTGGAGAATTGCCATTCTTGTCTCATAGTCAGGGGTAGATATATCTGCAATCAGCCCCCATTCAAATCGAGTACGAAGTCTTGCTTCCAGAGTTTCTATATCTTTTGGAGGACGATCACTGGAAATAATAATTTGTTTTCCGGCTGTATGTAAATGATTGAAAGTATGGAAAAATTCTTCCTGTGTACTTTCTTTACCGATAATAAACTGAATATCATCAATCAGAAGGACATCATTATTTCTATATTTGTCTCTAAAGTCCGCCATAGAAGTTTCTTTTGGATTTTTCAGTGCATGAATCAGTTCATTTGTAAAGGTTTCACTAGTTACATATAAAACCTTTTTCTTTGGATTTTTTTCTAAGATAAAATGTGCTACGGAATGCATAAGATGAGTTTTTCCAAGTCCTACACCTCCGTAAAGGAAAAGTGGATTATAAACTTCTCCTGGAGATTCTGCTACTGCAAGAGAAGCAGCATGTGCAAAGCTATTATTGCCTCCAACAACAAACGTGTCGAATGTATATTTAGGATTTAAACCTGCTTTTTGCGCAGCTGATTTTGTTTTCTTTTTTTCGGAAGTTTTAGAGGCCATCTCCATAATTTCTTCCAATTGCTCATCGTCCTCAGAAATGAATACCACTTCGTATTCTTTCTCAGTAATTTCCGCTATAGAAACAGTAAGAGGAAGTCTATACTTTTTATCAATATATTCGACGCTGGCATTCATATTGACAAGAATAAATACAGTATTGTCTACAACTTTATATACCTTTAAAGGTTTGATCCAAGTGTTAAAAGAAACATTGGATAATTCATGTTCAATTCTCAAATGTTCTATGATTTCTTGCCATTTTTCTTCTACGATGTTCATTACAATTAACTCCTAATCTATCTACATTTCAGGCATTTTATAACAAAAACCATTCCCTTATATTCTACATCAAAACAGATATTTAAGCAATGAAAAAAGCTTGTGGATAACTTTTTGAAAAACAAATCTGTGTAAAATTAAGCATTTGGAATATAAAAAAAATGAAAATTGACATATTATCCACAAAAAAAATAAAAGATATCCACAAACTGTTGATAACTTTACTTCCTATTTATATATATAAATTTTTCAAAATCATCGGTTTTGCTTGACTTGACGGGCTTTTTTGCATATAATCAAAACGATGTCTTTTAGAAATAAGCGGGAGTATTCCTGTGTAAAATATAAGGGAGGTGGATATCAATGAAAATGACATTCCAGCCAAAAAAGAGACAAAGAGCTAAGGTTCATGGTTTTAGATCAAGAATGAGCACAGCAGGCGGAAGAAAAGTACTTGCTGCAAGAAGAGCAAAAGGAAGAAAGAGATTATCAGCGTAGGCCGCATATTTGTGGCCTTTTCTTCTCTTTTTATTTTGTAGGAAAATCTATTTTAGGTTTCCTTATTTGAAATAATTAAAAGGGATTATCATATGAATTTTTCCGAATCGTTAAAGAAGAATAAAGATTTTCAGAATGTTTATAGAAATGGAAAATCAAATGCCAACAAATATCTGGTTATGTATGTTATTGATAATAATATGAAAAAAAACAGAATTGGAATTTCGGTAAGTAAAAAAGTTGGCAACAGTATAGTAAGACATCGGTTAACAAGATTGATACGTGAAAGTTACCGTTTGAATGAAGATGTATTTGAAAAAGGAAAAGATATTGTTGTGATAGCAAGAGTAGGTGCAAAAGAAAAAAGTTTTTTTGAAATTGAAAGTGCTCTTTTGCATCTTTCGCGTCTTCATAAAATGGTATCCTCTCATAATTAAGAGAGGATCTTATAGATTTTATAAATGGAGTGAAGGACATGAAGAAGATTTTGATAGGTCTTGTTAGATTTTATCAAAAATATTTTTCGGGAATGAAAAGATATTCTACCTGTATTTATTTTCCAACCTGTTCACAGTATGCAATAGAGGCTTTGGAAAAGTATGGAGCTTTGAAAGGAAGTCTTTTGGCAGTTTGGAGAATCCTTCGCTGTAATCCATTTTCAAAAGGAGGATACGATCCGGTTCCATAAAAGATGGATGCCAGGTCGTAAAATGAATGACCATAAACGGAGGATAAGTAAATATGGAAGGTGTTGTGTTAACAGCAGCAAACTGGCCTATTGTTGGACAGATTGCATGGCTTTTGGGAAAGGTCATGAATTTGATCTATACGGTATTAGATAATATTCTTCCTTCAGATGTAGGTCTGGTAGGATTATCAATTATTTTATATACCATTATTGTTTATATGATTATGATGCCGCTCACGATTAAACAGCAGAGAACGTCAAAAATGACCAGTGTTATGAATCCAGAGTTGACGGCAATCAGAAAGAAATATCAGAATAAAAGAGACCAGGCATCACAGCTGAAGATGAATGAAGAGATGCAGCAGGTCTATGATAAATATGGAACATCTATGACTGGCGGATGTTTAACTATGTTTATTCAGATGGCTCTTTTGTTTGCATTGTATCCGGTCGTTTATAATATGGAAAATTATGTTCCGGCAATTAAGAATGCAACAGCTGATGTACAGAAATTTCTTACAATTCCGGATCTGTCTCTGTCACCTATGCAGATGTTTACTGAAAGAGCAAATATCAGCAGTGAGTTTGGAGTTTCACAAATTGTTCTTATTATTACAGCAATTTTGCTTCCGGCAATATCTGTTTTGACACAATATTTAAGTATGAAACTTTCACAGGCTATTTCAGGACAGGCAATGGATAAAGATAACCCAATGGCAGGAACAATGAAAACAATGAACGTAACCATGCCGCTTATGTCATTGTTCTTCGTTATTTCTTTACCGTCAGGTCTTGGTCTTTACTGGATTATCAGTGCTGTAGTACGTTGTATTCAGCAGGTAATTATTAACAGCCATCTTAAAAAGATGTCGGTTGAGGAATTGATTGAAAAAAATAAAGAACGAGCTGAAAAGAAACGTGCAAAGCGTGGAGAAAAAGCAGAGAAAATAAATGCTATGGCTCAGACAAATACCAGAAGCATTCAGACAAAAGCAAAAGTTTCAGTTGTAAGTGATAAAGAAAAAGAAGAAAAACTGAAAAAAGCAGAAGAAAGTAAAAAGAATGCAAAAGAAGGAAGTCTTGCTTCTAAAGCTAATCTGGTAAAGAAATATAATGAAAATAAATAAGAGATTCAGGGATGATATAGTATGAAATAATTTCCTGATAAAATGTAGGGAGGGACACACTATGGATGAAATCACAGTATCTGCAAAAACACTTGATGATGCAATTACAGAAGCATTAATCCAGCTTGGAGTGACAAGTGATCAATTGGAATATGATATTATTGAAAAAGGAAGTGCAGGATTCTTAGGAATCGGAATGAAACAAGCTGTTATCAAAGCAAGAAGAAAGCCAGAAAAAGATGAAGAGAAAGTCTTAGAAGAAAGTGTAGAAGAACTGGTTAAAGAAGCTGTTCCATCTGATATTGATCTTGAAATTAAAGAAGAAAAAGAACCTGTAAAAGAAGTAAAAAAAGAAACAAAAAAAGATACTAAGAAAGCAGAAACTGAACTTGCAAAAGTAGAAGATAATACAATTAAGGAATGTGAAAAGTTTCTTCAAAATGTGCTGACTACTATGGGAATGCAAGTAGAGATTCATTCATCCATTGATGAAGAAGGAGCCCTTAATATTGATATGAAGGGTGACAATATGGGAATCCTAATTGGAAAAAGAGGACAGACTTTAGATGCCCTTCAATATCTGACAAATAGAGTGGCAAATAAGATGCAGTCAGGGTATGTAAGAGTAAAACTTGATACAGAAGACTACAGAAGAAGAAGAAAAGAGACACTTGAAAATCTTGCAAGAAATATTGCACACAAAGTAAAAAGAACTAGAAAAGCAGTTTCACTTGAACCGATGAATCCATATGAAAGAAGAATCATCCACTCTGCTTTGCAGGCGGATAAGTATGTAACAACACATAGTGAGGGTGAAGAACCTTATCGCCGTGTCGTTGTAACACCAGTGAGAAAGTAAAGGAGCAGGGGTTTTATAACCCCTGCTTTTATTCTATGGCAGAGAAATGAAGATTGGAGAGAGACAAGGAATGGAAAAGGGCCATACGATTGTAGCTATATCTACTGCAATGGCAGAATCGGGAATTGGAATTGTAAGGATGAGCGGAGAAGATTCTTTTACTATTGCTGATAGAATATATAGAAATAAAAAAGGAAAAAAATTAATTGATCAAAAATCACATACAGTTCATTATGGATTTATTGAGGATGAAGGAAAAGTGATAGATGAAGTCCTTGTTATTCTGATGAAAGGGCCTCATACTTTTACCGGAGAAGATACGATAGAGATAGATTGTCATGGTGGAGTTTATGTTGTAAAAAAGATCATGGAAGCATGTATCAAAAACGGAGCCAGACCAGCACAGCCAGGTGAATTTACGAAAAGAGCATTTTTAAATGGGAAAATGGATTTATCACAGGCAGAAGCTGTTATTGATGTAATAAAATCACAGAATGATTATGCATTAAAAAGTTCAATAGGACAACTTAGAGGCAGTGTAAAAGAAAAAATAAGTGATTTAAGAAATAAAATTCTTTACCATACTGCATTCATAGAATCAGCTTTGGATGATCCTGAACATATCAGTATAGATGGATATGGAAATACTTTAAAAAAAGAAGCGGAAAAAATTATCGAAGAAATACAGAAACTCTTAAAAACGGCAGATGATGGCAGAATTATAAAAGAAGGAATTAATACAGTTATCATTGGAAAGCCAAATGCAGGGAAATCTTCTCTTTTGAACGTATTGTTAGGAGAAGAAAGAGCAATTGTTACAGAAATTGCAGGAACCACAAGAGATATTTTACAGGAAAATATAAATCTTCAGGGAGTTTCTTTAAATATTATTGATACTGCTGGAATAAGAAATACCGATGATAAGGTTGAAAAAATAGGAGTAGACAAAGCAAAAGATTATGCAAAAGAAGCAGATCTCATTATGTATGTAGTTGACTCTTCCAGTCCTTTGGATGAAAATGATTATGAGATTATGAAATTCATTCAAGGGAAAAAATCTATTCTTCTTTTAAATAAATCTGATCTGGAAAGAAAGATAACAGAAGAAGAAATTAAAAAGATATGTAAAGAATATGGAGTTGAAAATATTCCTATCATTGAGATTTCGGCAAAAGAAGAAAAAGGAATAGATCGATTAGAAGAAGTTTTAAAAGAAATGTTTTATCATGGTGAAATTTCATTTAATAATGAAATTTATATTACAAATATAAGACATAAAACAGCATTGGAAAATGCAAAAGATAGTTTATTAAAAGTAATTGAAAGTATAGAAAATGGTATGCCGGAAGATTTTTATTCTATTGATCTGATGGATGCTTATGAAACTTTAGGTAGTATTACAGGAGAGATGGTAGGAGAGGATTTGGTAAATGAAATTTTCAGCAAATTCTGTATGGGAAAGTAAAGATCAATATGATGTTGCTGTAATAGGAGCCGGTCATGCAGGATGTGAGGCAGCTTTAGCATGTGCAAGATTAGGCTTTAAAACCCTTGTTTTTACAGTAAGTGTAGATAGTATTGCATTAATGCCTTGTAATCCAAATATAGGAGGAACTTCTAAGGGACATCTGGTAAGAGAAGTGGATGCTCTTGGAGGAGAGATGGGAAAGGTAATAGACAGGACCTTTATTCAATCTAAAATGCTGAACAGATCAAAAGGACCAGCGGTTCATTCATTGAGAGCACAGGCAGATAAGGCTGCTTATAGCAGGACTATGCGGCAGGTATTGGAAAATGAAAAAAATCTGGAAATAAAGCAGAGCGAGGTTGTTAATATTCTTACAGAAGATATTCAGACATCTTCTGGTGAAAAAAAGAAAAAAGTTACAGGTGTACAAATTTATTCGGGAGGAATTTATAGATGTAAAGCAGTTATTTTGTGTACTGGAACTTACCTGAAATCTCGATGTATTTATGGAGATGTCAGTATGCAGACAGGTCCAAATGGACTCCAGGCAGCAAATTATCTTACAGATTGTTTAAAAGAACTTGGAATAAAAATGTATCGGTTTAAGACAGGAACACCTGCCCGAATTGATAAAAATACAGTTGATTTTAGTAAAATGGAAGAACAGACAGGAGATGAAAGAATTATACCTTTTTCTTTTACTACTGATCCAGAGAGTATTCAAAAGGATCAGGTTTCCTGTTGGCTGACGTATACAAATGAAAAAACTCATGAGATCATTAAGCAAAATTTAGATCGTTCACCTTTATTTTCAGGTATGATAGAAGGAACTGGGCCAAGATATTGCCCTTCTATTGAGGATAAAGTTGTAAAATTTGCAGATAAAAACAGACATCAGGTGTTTATAGAACCAGAAGGGCTCGAAACAAATGAAATGTATATTGGGGGAATGTCCAGTTCTCTTCCGGAAGATGTTCAGTACGCTATGTATCGGACTGTACCTGGACTTGAAAATGTAAAAATTGTAAGAAATGCATATGCTATAGAATATGATTGTATTGATGCAAGGCAGCTGTGGCCAACCTTGGAATTTAAAGAAATAGATGGACTGTTCAGCGGCGGACAGTTTAATGGAAGTTCGGGATATGAAGAAGCGGCAGCACAAGGATTAGTAGCCGGAATTAATGCAGCAAGGAAACTTCAGAAAAAGGATCCTTTAATACTTGATCGTTCAGAAGCTTATATTGGCGTTTTAATAGATGATCTTGTAACAAAGGAAAGTCACGAGCCTTATCGTATGATGACTTCCAGGGCAGAATATCGTCTTTTATTAAGGCAGGATAATGCAGATCAGCGACTGACAAAAAAAGGGCATGAAATAGGTTTAATTAGTGATGAAAGATACCAAAGATTAATTGAAAAAGAAAAACTAATTGAAGATGAAATAGAAAGATTGAAAAGGGTACATGTTGGGACAGATAAAAAAGTGCAGGAAATCCTGCAAAAATGTAACAGTACACCTTTAAATTCTGGCATTTCTCTTGCAGAATTAATAAGGCGTCCTGAAGTATCCTATGAATATCTTGAGGATATTGATCCAGAGCGTCCCCAATTTCCTGATGATTTAAAAGATGAAGTATGGGAACAAGTTAACATAAATATTAAGTATGAAGGATATATAACAAGGCAAAAAAAACAGGTAGAGCAGTTTAAAAAACTTGAAAATAAAAAAATACCTCCAAATATAGAGTATGATAAAATTAAGAGTTTGCGAATAGAAGCTTTGCAGAAATTAAAAGAGTATCGTCCTGTATCAATAGGACAGGCATCTAGAATTTCAGGTGTATCACCGGCAGATATTTCAGTTCTACTTGTATATATGGAACAATATAGAAATCAGGAGTAGATTATGAGTAAAATATTTGAACATAGAGTGGCTGAACTTGGAATAGATCTTACAAATGAAATGAAGGAACAATTTTCCAGATATTATGAAATGCTTGTAGAGTGGAATAAGGTAATGAATCTTACTGGAATCACAGAGTATGAAGAAGTTTATGAAAAACATTTTCTGGATAGCATTTGTATTGTAAAAGCATTTTCGGAAAAAAATATTTTTTCTTCCGATTCAGTAAAAAATGTAATTGATATAGGAACAGGAGCTGGCTTTCCTGGGATTCCTCTTAAAATAGTATTTCCCAATATAGAGATTACTCTTTTAGATTCATTAAATAAAAGAATTAATTTTTTAAATGCTGTAATTTCAGATCTTGGACTTTCAGGAATTCATACAATTCACGGGAGAGCAGAAGATTATGCAAAGAATCAGAAATTCAGAGCAAATTATGATTTATGTGTTTCAAGAGCTGTTGCAAACCTTGCTGTTTTATCGGAGTATTGTATTCCATTTTTAAAAGTAGGAGGGGATTTTGTATCCTATAAGTCAGGAGAAATTGAAGAAGAATTAGATAAGTCAAAAAAAGCTTTATCGCTATTGGGGGGACGAATAGAAAAAGTAGTAAAATTTAATATTCCAGAAACGGATATAAGGAGATCCTTTGTGATTATAAAAAAGGAAAAAAATACACCAGGAAAGTATCCAAGAAAAGCAGGACTTCCGGCAAAAGAACCGCTGCATTAAGCAGCGGTTCTTTTATTACTTATTATTCTACTGAATCATCCAGATATACATTAATTTGTTCTAAAATATCATTAGGTTTTTCTAATTGAGGCAGATAAGCTGTTTCATCTATTGAGGTGATTTCGATAGATGGGAGAATATTTTTATAGTTTGAAGCAATTTTATAGTATTTTTCTTTGCAGCCACTAATAATAAATATACTGTTATTTAAATTATTAAGGTATAATTTAATATTAGAGGTTAAATATCTTCCTGAAATACTTGAAAATAAATTTTTAGATTCAGCATTTCCGATATGTGCAGATTCATAATAAGTTTTTATAGTTTTTTCTTCTATTTTGCTCTTGTCATAAAAATATTCCGTATAAAATAGATTTTCCAAATTCTTTCTTTGAGTAAGTATATTATATAAAAGTGTTCCAACAAGTGGTAATTGAATTAATGCAGTCAGAATTTTACTTTTATTATTAGGTATAAATGCTGAAGTTTGTATATCTGATGGATTAATCATAATAATACGGTTTATAATATCATGATTGTTTTGACAGCTTCCTAAAATAAAAGAAGATGATTCGCCTGTCACTATAATATCCGTTTTATCTTTAATAATATTTTGAATAAAGTCAGTAATCATTTGGACGTAGAGATAGTTTGTATAAGTGAGTGAGGGTTTATCAGAACGTCCGCAGCCAAGAAGATCAATAGCATACACAGTTCTATTATTAGATAATTTATCTATGATTTGATTCCATTCATAAGAAGAACTATAAGTGGAAAGGTCATGTATTAATAAAACTGGTTTTCCACTTCCCTTTTTTTGATAAAAGATTTTACCAAATTTCCACTCATAATAATTTTCAGGTGTATGGGATAGAAGATTATCAAGCGTTGCAGAAAGGTAAATAGCTTTATTTATCAGATGTATACCAATTGCGGTTGTTCCAGCAAGAATAGTTGTGATTGTAAGATTTTTCTTCCAGCTCATATATATTCTCCCTTCTATATTTACATTTTCACTAGGTATATATGGCTTAATATACACTGAATGATTTATAAATATTTTATCATAAATGTAAGCATAACTAAAGAGTTTTTAGAAAATGTTTCACGTGAAACATTTTCTGATTTGTTTGTAATTTTGTTATGAAAAAAGTAATAATGAACGTATACAAAAAAATAAATGTTTCACGTGAAACATTTATGAAAAACAGAAAAATTATGTTTCACGTGAAACATAATGTAGATAATAACCAAAAAAGATGTTATACTAATAATTATCATAAGAAAGGTGAGTATAAAAATGGGAAGAATAATAGCAATTGCTAACCAAAAAGGTGGGGTTGGAAAAACTACTACAGCAATTAATCTTTCAGCATGTCTGGCGGAAAAAGGTAAGAAGGTACTTTCCATTGATATGGATCCACAAGGAAATATGACAAGTGGATTAGGTGTCAATAAAGACGAGGTTGAGAAAACAGTTTATGATCTCATTATTGGTGAAGCAGAAATAGAAGATATTATTTGCCGGGAAGTATCTGAAAATCTGGATATTCTTCCAACAAACATAGATTTATCTGCTGCAGAAATAGAATTGATTGGAATTGATGATAAAGAATATATTATAAAAAAAGAAGTAGAAAAAATTAAAGACAATTATGACTTCATTATTATTGATTGTCCTCCATCGTTAAGCATGTTAACGATAAATGCAATGACAACAGCAGATTCTGTTTTAGTTCCTATTCAGTGTGAATACTATGCTTTGGAAGGATTAAGTCAGCTCATACATACAATTGAACTGGTTCAGGAAAGATTAAACCCAGGTCTGTCAATAGAAGGTGTTGTTTTCACTATGTATGATGCGAGAACAAATCTTTCATTACAGGTTGTAGAAAATGTCAAAGACAATCTGAATCAAAATATATATAAAACAATCATTCCAAGAAATATACGTTTAGCAGAAGCACCAAGCTATGGAATGCCTATTAATCAATATGATACAAAATCAGCAGGGGCAGAAAGCTACAGATTATTAGCAGAAGAAGTAATCAACAAATAGTGGAGGAAAAAACATGGCGGTGAAAAAGAAAGGTTTAGGAAAAGGACTAGATAGTCTTATTCCAGATAACAGATCTTCAAAAACATCAACGAAACCGGAAAAAGATGAGCCTAAACAAGCTGGCGAAATAAAAACCGGTGAGCAAATGATGAAAATAAATATGGTAGAGCCAAATAGAGAGCAGCCGCGAAGAAATTTTGAGGAAGATGCACTTCTGGAACTAGCGGATTCTATTAAGCAATTTGGAGTTCTTCAACCTCTTATCGTTAGAAAAAGAAATGATTATTACGAAATAATTGCCGGTGAGAGGAGATGGAGAGCTGCTAAAATAGCCGGAATAAAAGAAATTCCTGTTATTGTTAAAGATTATAATGAACAGGAAGTTGTAGAAATTGCTCTTATTGAAAACATTCAAAGGGAAAATTTAAATCCAATTGAAGAAGCAATGGCTTTTAAGAAATTATTAGAGGAATATCATTTGAAACAAGATGAAGTTGCTGAAAGAGTATCAAAGAGCAGAACAGCAGTTACAAATTCAATGCGTCTATTGAAATTAAATGAAAAAGTTCAGCAGATGATAATCGATGATATGATTAGTACAGGACATGCAAGAGCACTCCTTGCTATTGATGATCAGGAACAGCAATATATTCTTGCAAATAAGATTTTTGATGAAAAACTTAGTGTTCGGGAAACGGAAAAGCTAATTAAAAATCTAAAAAATCCTAAAAAAGTAAAAGAAAAGAAAAAGATAGAAAATGCTTTTATCTATACAGATTTAGAAGACAGGATGAAGCAAGTTTTCGGTACTAAAGTACATGTTTCAGCGAAAGGAAAGGGAAAAGGGAAAATAGAAATAGAATATTATTCGGATGAAGAATTAGAACGCATGTTCGATTTAATTATGTCCATAAGAAAGGAAGAATAATTTTAATGGAAAGCACAATATTGGAAAAATTGGGAATAGACCCGGCATTTATATTTTTATTTCTACTGATATTAATTATCGCTTTGTTTGTTTTATACGTTAATGTCAGCATGAAATATGACAGATTGAAAAATAGTTATAACTCGTTTATGCGAGGAAAAGATGGAAAAACTTTAGAAGAGAGTATCCTTTCAAAATTCTCGGAAATAGATGCTCTTGCCAAGTTAACGAAACAGAACCGGCAGGATGTTAAAGACATATATCGGAAAATGGAGAAAGATTTTAAAAAACTTGGTATAGTAAAATATGATGCATTTAATGAAATGGGTGGAAAGTTAAGTTTTGCCCTTGCAATGCTGGACGGAAACAACAGCGGATGGGTAATTAATGCAATGCACAGCAGAGAAGGTTGTTATACTTATATTAAGGAAATTGTAAAGGGAGAAAGCTATGTGGAGCTTGCAGAAGAAGAAGCAGAAGCTCTGGATCGGGCAATATTCAGTGAAGTGTATAGCATGGATGTTAAAGAAACAAATAAAAAATCTGGAAGTAAAAATACTGCTACAGGAAAAATGGGAGCCACAGGCAGAATTAATACGACAGGAAAAATAGGAGCAACAAGTAAAATAAATATAAAGGATGAGGTGTAAAAGATGTTAGATATCAAATTTGTAAGAAATAATCCAGAAGTAGTAAAGAAAAATATCAAAAAGAAATTTCAGGATGAAAAGATTCCTCTTGTAGATGAAGTACTGGAACTTGATAAAAAGAACAGGGATATTAAACAAGAAGTAGAAGTACTGCGTGCAGAGAGAAATAAAATTTCTAAAGAAATTGGTGCATGCATGGCTCAAGGAAAAAAAGATGAAGCAGAAGAATTAAAGAAAAAGGTTCAGGCAAATGCTGATAGAGTAGAAAGCCTTTCTAATGAAGAAAAGGATGTAGAAGCAAAAATCAAAAAAATCATGATGACCATTCCAAATATCATCGATGATTCTGTGCCGATTGGAAAAGATGACAGTGAAAACGTCGAAATTGAAAAATTCGGAGATCCTGTTGTTCCAGAATTTGATATTCCGTATCATACAGAAATTATGGAAAGTTTTAATGGAATTGATTTGGAAAGTGCCGGAAGAGTTGCAGGAAACGGCTTCTATTATCTTATGGGAGATATAGCAAGACTTCATTCAGCAGTATTGGCATATGCAAGAGATTTTATGATTAACAGAGGATTTACCTATTGTATTCCTCCGTTTATGATCAGAAGCAATGTAGTAACAGGAGTTATGAGTTTTGCTGAAATGGATTCCATGATGTACAAAATTGAGGGAGAAGATCTCTATCTTATCGGAACTAGCGAACACTCCATGATCGGAAAATTTATTGATACAATGCTGGATGAAAGTACACTTCCACAGACACTGACTTCCTACTCACCATGCTTCAGAAAAGAAAAAGGCGCTCATGGAATTGAAGAAAGAGGAGTATATCGTATTCATCAGTTTGAAAAACAGGAAATGATCGTTGTATGTAAGCCGGAAGAAAGTATGGTATGGTATGATAAATTATGGCAGAATACAGTAGATTTATTCCGTTCTCTTGATATTCCGGTTCGTACACTGGAATGCTGCTCTGGAGATCTTGCAGATTTAAAAGTAAAATCCTGTGATGTTGAGGCTTGGTCTCCGAGACAGAAGAAATATTTTGAGGTAGGAAGCTGTTCTAACCTTGGAGATGCACAGGCAAGAAGACTGGGTATCAGAGTAAAAGGCGCGGAAGGAAAATATTTTGCTCATACTTTGAATAATACTGTAGTAGCCCCTCCGAGAATGTTAATTGCATTCCTGGAAAATAATCTTCAGGCAGATGGATCTGTAAGAATACCAGAGGTTCTGCGTCCATATATGGGTGGAATGGAAAAGATTGAAAAGAAAAAATAAATAATTGTAGATAATGATTCAGGAAAAAAGCCAATGCATAAATATTTAAAATCGATAGGATATGGAAATATTTCAACAAGAAGAAAGCTGAATACCTTTTTAAAACAAATGGAAGAAAATTATTCCAGCCATGAGTTGATTTCTGTAGAAACAGAATCTGATTTCTGTGAATACCAAAAAGAATGCGGAGCAGGAATCGGCATAGCACTTTGTGGAGATATGGATATGGAGGAAAACTTTTTTAGGCAGTATTATTATCCATATTTTATCGGAAGTGGAATCTCCTCTTATGCTGATATCAATGTAGAAAAGAGAATGGACAGGGAAGCATATGTAGGTATATGCGAAGATGTGAAAGTTGGAATCAGTCTTATATTTCATCTTCAAAATGTTGTGGAGTATATGAAAGAAAGTCAGCTTTCAGGCGGAAGAATGAAATTCGGATCAGTAACTTTATCTGGACTTTGTAATTCAGGAACAATTTTATTTCCTGTTTTAAAAACAAAAGAGCTGGAAAAACGAAGCCGGGAAGAATCAAGAAATAGAATGATGCTTTTAAGTGCTGCCAGAAACGGAGATCAGACAGCCATGGAAAGTCTGACACTAGACGATATTGATATTTATTCTAAAGTTTCAAAACGTCTTATTAAAGAAGATGTATTCAGCATAGTGGATACATATTTTATGCCATATGGGGTGGAATGTGACAGATATTCTATTTTAGGAGAAATATTGGAAATTCATACAATTCAAAATGAAGATACACAAGAAGAGTTGTATGTGATGAAGCTGGATGTTAATGAACTTCAATTTGATGTATGTGTACCTGTTAAAGAGGTATTAGGAGAGCCGGCAGTTGGAAGAAGATTTAAAGCAAATATGTGGCTTCAAGGAAGAATTAATTTCTAGATAAAAGGCGGGATGTTGATCATTCCGCCTTTTTATATCATTCTTTTAGCTGTTTGAGAAAATGTTGACATATTAATTATAAAAAAGCATTGATTTTATATTTGCAAAATGCTAAACTATATTAGTACGACAGCCGGGATAATGGCTGTTATAAATTAAATATTTGTCCTGTTAGTTTAACGGATAAAACAAGCGCCTCCTAAGAGAAAGCCGAGGCATTCCCCAAAGGGAAAAAATGAAAAACAAC
>JAHZAV010000026.1 GCA_019423745.1 Lachnospiraceae bacterium | reverse complement strand
GAAGAGCCCCTTATAGGGGCAGAGCAAACCACCGGCTAAGCCGGTGGTTATGATTTGCAGTTATTATACAATAAACATGTACAGAATTCCAAGGACACAGGATGCACTTACCAATGCGTAAGCTGTATAGCAGCGAGTTTTTGTTTTTGCTTTGTAATGTACTACAAGTCCGGCGATACTTAAGAAACCTAGAGCCCAGGCAATCAGCTGTGAAATAAGATAGTTAGTAGGTAGGCTTGTTGCACTAAGAACAGCGATTAACATTCCCCAGACTGCTAGAAAATAAAAGATACCTTTTTTTCTGCCTTCATTTTTGGTGAGAAAAAGTATTAAAATCCCCAAAATACTAATTACGCTCAATCCCATAAATAAAATTAAATATAATCCAAGTGCCATAAAATATTTCCTCTCTTTCTTGTTTTCTTTCGTTTCTATGCATTTATTATACGATAATGTTCTGAAGAAAAAATGTAGGCAATTCTAAAGAATTCTAAAGAAAGGAAGGGAAATATAGTCTGATCTGTATCTCAAATGTATTAGTATTTTGAAAAATATTTGCATCTCCTCGGTATTTAGCAGCTGTTTTTTGTATGTTTTCTAGGCCTATTTTTGAACTTTCAGGAATATCTGTATCAAGAGATCGTATTTTGTTTCGCTGAATAATTGTAATAGAAGTTTCATCGGCTTCTATGGAAAAATCTATAGGGTGATTGGGATCTGCATATTTTTCAATATTTGAGATGAGATTATCAAAAATACGGTGCAGATCACTGATCGAAAGAAAACAGGAAAAGTGTTCAGGGCAGATCAACTTTGTATAGCATATAAACTGATCTTCCAATAGACTTTCCCATTCATCAAGAAATTGCTGAAGGAGAAGATGGATGTCAGAAATTTCATCCAGTGGTTCTCCAGGATTATCCGGGGTCTTTCCTGTTTCAAGCAGCTGTTCTGTTAAAAGCTTCATTTGCCCGGCCTTGCTGTGGACAAGACTGATGAAGCTTCTGATTTCTTCAGAGTCCAGATGCTCCTTCTGCTCCAGATACTCAGAGTATGATAAAAGAGAAGTGAGGGGAGTGCGGATATCGTGGGAAAGGGAACGAATCAACTCTTCTCGTTTTCTGGAAATTTCTTTTTCGCGGAGATTCAGTTCTACCTGGGCAGCAGCAAGAAAATTGATTCCCTCTGCCAGAGCCGCAAATTCATCCTGCCCTTCTATGGGGATGGAAAAGTCCATTTGATGTTCTCTAAGAGATTCTACACCTTTAATAAGTGTAAGAAGATAGCTTAGCCTTTGCCCCAGGAGGAAAAGAAAAAGAACAAGAAAAAGGAAAGCGGCGGCCAGTATACAAGCGCTGCGAAGCCAGACATAGAAAGCAGCTGTCTGTTCCGAAGTGACGGAGATAGACCTATGAAGGACATAGGTTTCGGCGATGGAAATAGAAGTATGATATAAAAAACTGAAAAGGAATACCGATACTAAAAAACATAACAGAAGATATTCCAGTACTTCTCTGGAAAAGGATTTTCCCTTAAAAATTTTCTCTTTTTTCTTAATCCACATAATATCCCTTTCCCCAGGCGGTTTTTATATATTTAGGATTCCTGGAATTATCCCCAAGCTTTTTTCTTAAGTTTTTAATATGTACCATAATCGTGCCATCCCCAACGGCATCTTCCTGCCAAATACCTTGATAAATATGATCGAGAGAATAGATTCTGCCACGGTTGGAGATAAAAAGGTGTAATATCTGGAATTCGGTCCATGTCAAAGAGATGGTTCGTCCTTCTTTTTGTACAGACTGGCTGTCCAGATCTAAAATTAAATCTTTATAGGCAATTTGATTTTTTGATGTAGATGAACTATGAGAAGGACTGTAATCGTAAGCCCTACGCAAAAGGGAACGGACTCTAAGTAGAAGTTCCGTGTTTGAAAAGGGTTTGACAATATAGTCATCTGCACCGGCAGAATACCCCATAGTTTTATCGGATTCTCCAGAGTAAGCGGTGAGGAAAATGATAGGGGCATAAAATTTTTCACGTATTTTGACTGCAGCTTCATAACCAGACATGCCTGGCATATTAATATCCAGGATGTACATACTGACAGAATGATCAGCAAGAAGAACTGCTTCCTTTCCATTTTGAGCGGTTATAATTTTATATCCTTCCCCTTTTAAAAGAAGAGTTAGAATATCTCGAATTTCTTTTTCGTCATCAGCAATCAGTATTGTAACAGGATTATCTGCCATAGAAAGCTCCTTCTGCGAAGAAGGGATTTCCCTTCTTTTCTTTTAGTTTATTTTTTCATTTATTATATCCAAAAGTAGAGGAAAAGACAACGAAAACAAAGGGTACTTTTATTTTATTAATTGATGAAAATTTTACAAGGTTTTCACAGTGCCGCGGTAGAAAAAAGTATAAAATGGATGTATACAAAAATGTTGTATATCATATATCAGTTATCTTTATCAATCAGGAGGTTTGTATGGTAAGCAGAGCAGAAGGGGATATTAACTTAACACCGGAAAGAACAAAATGGCAAAAAAAATGTTTGAGTCAAGAGACAATAAATATATTAGAGGAAGATAGCAGTGTCTTCATACATCAGGCGTTATCAACTCCTTGTTTAGACTGCGTGACGGCGGTGGATGGTATTTATTTGTATACAAAAGATGGACGAAAAGTCATGGATTTCCATGGTAACAGCGTTCACCAACTGGGGTATAATCATCCATATCTGATCAATGCCTTAGAAAAACAGTTGCATAAACTTTCGTTTTCGCCTAGAAGATTTACTAATGAGACAGCTATTGCACTTGCTCAAAAGCTTTCTATGCTTAACGGAGGAAATAAAAAAGTTTTATTTACTCCCAGTGGTTCAGCTTCAATTGGATTAGCCTTGAAAATGGTTCGATATGCAAAAAAGAAGTTTAAAACGATTTCCCTTTGGGATTCGTTCCATGGAGCAAATCTGGATGCGATATCCGTTGGGGGAGAAAGCCATTTTCGAAAAAATATAGGTCCACTTTTGCCTGGAACAGAACATATTATGCCGTACAATTCTTATCGGTGTCCCTTCGGGAATTGCAAATCCTGCAATTTAAAATGTTTAGACTATCTGGAATATATTTGCAGCTGTGAAGGGGATGTTGGAGCTTTGATTATGGAACCTATCCGGTGTACAGACGTTCAGATTCCACCGAAAGAATACTATGAAAGAATTCGAAAAATTTGTGATACCTATGATATTGCACTTATATTTGATGAAATTCCAACAGCGTTTGGACGAACCGGCAAAATGTTTGCATATCAAAACTATGAAATTGAGCCAGACATCCTTGTTGTAGGGAAAGGACTTGGAGGAGCCTTATATCCTGTTTCAGCTGTGATTGCAAAAGAAAGCTTCAATGTGTGCCAAGAAATATCTCTAGGTCATTATACGCATGAAAAAAGTCCGCTTGGCGCTGCGGTTGGCTTAGCTCTTATTGAATATATTGAGAAAGAAAACCTTTTAGAGAAAGTAAAAGGAATTGAAAGTTACCTATTTCAGCGGATCCGACAAATGAAAGACCGTTTCCCATGTATTGGGGATGTTCGCGGTATCGGAGCACTTATTGCTATTGAATTGGTAAAAGAAAAAGAGAGTAAAGACAAGGACATTTTGCTTGCGGAAAAAATTCTTTATTATTGTCTGGAATATGGATTGAGTTTCAAAATATCACAAGGAAATGTTTTAACATTAGCACCGCCGCTTATCATATCATATGAAGAGTTGGAAAGAGCCATGGACATTTTAGAGAAAGCAATCGAACAAGCCGTGTATATAAAATCGAAAGAGTGAATATATTGCAATTGTGGCAAGTAAAATGAAAAAACCGTACAGGAAGTAATAAATAAAATTAGCACTCGCCTATTGACAGTGCTAACAATTAGTGTTATAGTACCAGTAGAACAAGAAAACCAAGGTGTCCATAAGGGCACCCTTTCAATAATAAACAGGAGGGAACTTTATTTATGAATATTAATAGATTTACACAGAAGTCCCTGCAGGCCGTTCAGGAATGCGAAAAAATTGCTATGGAGTATGGTAATCAGGAAATTTGCCAGGAGCATCTTTTCTATGCACTTTTGACACAGGAAGACGGTCTGATTTTAAAAATGATGGAAAAAATGGGACTGGATAAAAACTATATTGTTAATCGTGCAGAGCAGGCAGTTGCAAGGCGACCGAAGGTTCAGGGAGGGCAGGCTTTTGTAGGACAGGATTTGAATAAGGTCTTGATTCATGCCGAAGATGAAATGAAACAGATGGGTGATGAATATGTTTCTGTGGAACATCTGTTTCTTGCACTTTTAAAATACCCTGGACGGGAGATGAAGGAGCTGTTCCGGGAGATGGGTATATCGAAAGAAGGTTTTCTTCAGGCACTGTCAACGGTGAGAGGAAATCAGAAAGTTACAAGTGATAATCCGGAAGCCACCTATGATACATTGACAAAATATGGCACGGATCTTGTTGAGCGTGCCAGAGATCAGAAGCTTGATCCAGTGATTGGACGAGACAGTGAAATAAGGAATGTAGTTCGTATACTTTCTCGTAAAACGAAAAATAATCCAGTATTGATCGGAGAACCGGGTGTCGGAAAAACTGCAGTAGTAGAAGGCCTGGCACAAAGAATCGTCCGAGGAGACGTGCCGGAGACATTAAAAGACAAGACCATATTTTCACTTGATATGGGCGCTCTTGTTGCAGGAGCTAAGTATCGGGGAGAATTCGAGGAACGTTTGAAAGCGGTACTGGAAGAAGTTAAAAACAGTGATGGAAAAATTATTCTGTTTATTGATGAGCTGCATACGATTGTGGGAGCTGGTAAGACAGACGGAGCAATGGATGCCGGTAATATGTTAAAGCCTATGCTGGCCCGAGGTGAACTGCACTGTATAGGAGCAACAACTCTGGATGAATACCGTCAGTATATTGAGAAGGATGCGGCTTTGGAGAGAAGATTTCAGCCGGTTATGGTAGATGAGCCAACGGTAGAAGATACCATTTCTATCTTGAGAGGGCTGAAGGAGAGGTATGAAGTTTTCCATGGAGTAAAAATTGCAGATGGTGCGCTTGTAGCAGCGGCAACTCTGTCCAATCGATATATTTCTGACCGTTTTCTGCCAGATAAAGCAATTGACCTGGTAGATGAGGCTTGTGCCATGATTAAAACAGAACTGGATTCTATGCCGGCTGAGTTAGATGAACTCCAAAGGAAGATTATGCAGCTTGAAATAGAAGAAGCAGCGCTGAAAAAGGAAGAAGACCGGTTGAGTCAGGAGAGACTGGAGCATATACAGGAAGAACTTGCCCAACAAAGAGAAGAATTTGCTACCCGCAAGGCACAATGGGACAATGAAAAAGGCAGCGTAGAACGTGTTCAGAAGCTGCGAGAAGAAATTGAACAGATTGGAAAAGATATTCAGAAAGCACAGCAGTCGTATGATTTGGAAAAGGCTGCAGAACTTCAGTACGGCAGGTTGCCGGGACTGAAAAAGCAGCTGGAAGCAGAAGAGGCACGTATCAAAGAAGAAGACCTGGATCTGGTTCATGAGAGTGTTAATGAAGACGAGATTGCCAAGATTGTTTCCAGATGGACGGGAATTCCAGTGGCTAAATTAAATGAAAGCGAGCGAAGCAAAACCCTCCATTTAGCAGATGAACTCCATAAAAGAGTTATTGGACAGGATGAAGGTGTGGAGCTGGTAACAGAAGCCATTATCCGTTCGAAAGCCGGAATAAAGGATCCTACAAAGCCGATTGGTTCATTTCTGTTTCTTGGACCTACCGGTGTTGGAAAGACTGAACTGGCAAAGGCACTTGCACAGAGTCTTTTTGATGATGAAAACAGCATGGTTCGTATTGATATGAGTGAGTACATGGAGAAGTACTCTGTTTCCAGATTAATTGGAGCACCTCCGGGATATGTAGGATATGATGAAGGAGGGCAGTTGACAGAAGCAGTAAGAAGAAAACCGTATTCCGTGGTTCTTTTCGATGAGGTCGAGAAGGCCCATCCGGATGTATTTAATGTACTTCTGCAAGTGCTGGACGATGGACGAATTACAGATTCACAAGGGCGGACAGTAGACTTTAAGAACACAATTCTGATTATGACTTCAAATATTGGTTCTGGATATCTGTTGGATGGTATTGACGATCAGGGAAACATAAAAGAGGAGAGTCAGCAGGCGGTTATGAATGACCTTCGTGCTCACTTCCGTCCGGAATTTCTGAATCGTCTGGATGAGACGATTATGTTTAAACCGTTGACTCGAACAGATATTGGTCAGATTATAGATCTTCTTGTGGCTGATTTGAATAAACGTCTTGCTGATCGGGAAATTAATATTGAACTGACAGAAAAAGCGAAAGAACATATCATCGAAGGAGGATATGAACCGATGTACGGTGCAAGGCCGATGAAGAGATATCTGCAGAAAAACGTGGAGACGACGGCTGCAAGGCTTATGCTGGAAGGAAATGTAGGAAGTGGTGATACCATTCTGATCGATGAGTCGAATGGAAAACTGGTAGCAGTAGTAAAAATTGATTCTTAAATTTGTTTTAGGGAAGTATCTCCGGGAGAGAATAATATGTTACAATAGACGTATTCTCACCCGGAGATAATTTTTTTGATAAAGTGTTGAAAAGGAGAGGGTGTATGGTACGGACGATTTTTCATATCGATGTAAATTCAGCCTATCTTAGCTGGACAGCCGTAGAACAGTTGAAAAATGGAGCTAAGACGGATATTCGAACAATTCCTGCCATTATCGGCGGGAATCAGGAATCCAGACATGGTGTGGTATTAGCAAAATCTATACCGGCCAAAAAATATGGAATTCGGACCGGCGAGCCTGTAGCAAATGCCTTGAGAAAATGTCCGGATATTCATATAGAACCTCCGGATCATGAACTCTATCGGGCATACAGCAGGAAGCTGATGGATTTTCTTCGTACTTATACTCCAGACATCGAGCAAGTCAGCGTAGATGAGTGTTATCTTGACTATACCGGGATTTCTCATCAGTTTTATTCTCCGGTTTCTGCAGCACTGGAAATAAAAGATAAAATTTATGATAAATTTGGATTTACCGTAAATATAGGGATATCTTCTAAAAAGGTATTGGCAAAGATGGCATCAGATTTTGAAAAACCGGGAAAGGTTCATACCCTTTTTCCAGAAGAGATTCGCGTGAAAATGTGGCCCTTGCCTGTCAGAGAGCTGTACATGGCAGGGGGGTCCAGCGCCGAAACTTTGAAAAAATTAGGTATCCATACGATTGGAGAGTTGGCATGTGCAGATCCGGCAATTCTGGAACTTCATTTAAAAAGCCATGGAAGAATGCTTTGGAATTTTGCAAATGGCAGAGATGATACGCCTGTTATATCCGAAAAGGCAGAGGCAAAAGGGATTGGAAATTCTGTAACTTTACCACAGGATGCAGTAACAAGGGAGGAAGCGAAGAGGGTTCTTTTAAAACTTTCGGAAAGTGTAGGAGGCAGATTACGTAAAGCACGGCAAAAAGCGGGAATGTTAAGTGTGGAAATCAAGTATTTTAATTTCGAAACTTGTTCCCATCAAAGACAGCTCTTTCGTGTTACAAGCAGTGATACAGAGATTTATCAGGAAGCTGTGAAATTGTTTGATGAACTGTGGAATGGGCAGCCGGTTCGATTACTTGGAATACGAAGTTCTAAGCTTGTGGGAGAGAATGAGCCTCAGCAGTTGAGTATTTTTGATATACAAATTCCTCAAAAAGAAAAAAATAATGATGATGTTACCGGGCAGCAGGCTTTGAAGCAGGAAAGGCTCGCAAAAGCATTGGATGAAATAAGGGGAAGGTATGGAGAAAATGCGGTGACAAGAGGGAGTTTTTTAAAAAAAGATAAGGGAGAAGATTTATGAACAACATAAAATGGAAAGAAATAGGAATCGATATACTGGTGGATTTGGCGGCAGGAATGGCGCTTGCTATAGGCATTTACAATTTTGCACTTAATGCTGATTTTCCTGTGGCAGGATTTTCCGGTGTGGCTATTATCCTGTACCATATTTTGGGTATCCCTGTAGGAGCAGGGACGATTCTTCTTAATGTTCCGGTAGCGGTTTTCTGTTACAAATATCTGGGGCGGATTTTTTTCTTAAAGTCTGCAAAATCTATGATTATTTCATCGTTGCTTATGGACTATGCAGCACCGCTTCTTCCTGTATATGAAGGCAGTAGACTTTTAGCTGCTCTTTGTATGGGAGTGCTGACTGGTATAGGCTATGCATTGATTTTTATGCGGGGGTCTTCTACCGGGGGACAGGATTTCATTTCTGTCGCAATTCGAAAAGCGCGTCCTCATATGACTCTGGGAATTATTACCTTTGTTTTGGACATGATTACGATACTTTTGGGAAGTTTGATTGTATTTAAAGAAGTAGATGGGTTTATCTATGGATTGATTGTTACTTATTTGATGGCGAGTGTTATGGACCGCATTATGTATGGAATAGATGAGGGCAAAATGACTTTGATTGTGACGGAAAGAGGCGGTGAAGTGGCACAGAAGATTGATCAGTATTCCGGCAGAGGCTCCACTATTTTAAAAGGGATAGGCAGTTATTCCAACAGAGAAAAAGATGTAGTTATGTGTGCCTGCAACAATAAGGAAATGTATACTATCAAACGAATTGTAAATAAAGTGGATCCGGAAGCATTTACGATTATTATGGAATCTAATGAAGTAGTAGGAGAAGGATTCAAAGAGAGTGAAGAACAGTCTTAAATAGAAGGGGCCAAAGTTCTTTGAACGATAGCAGAATTTGTCTGGAAAAGTTTCCATGAACATGGATATGTGATAAAATAAAAGGAATGGTAGATTGGAGGAGGAAGCGCGATGAAACCAATCAAAAGTTTTCGTGAATATGTAGAAAAGCTTGAAGAATGCGGGGAAATCATAAGGATCTCAAAAGAGGTAGACTGGAATCTGGAAATGGGGGCAGTTACAAGAAGAGCTTATGATCTTCCGGCACCAGCCCCTCTGTTTGAAAATGTGAAGGATTGTAAAAAAGGTTTTCGGGTGCTTGGAGCACCTGTAGGTTTAAGTCCGGATAAAGCGCATCCGTTTAAGAGAGTAGCTCTTTCTCTTGGATTGCCGGTAGATACGCCGGGGCCTCAATTGGTTGAGGAGTGGTCTAAGGTTCCGGATGTAGAACCGATTCCTCCGCGTGTGGTGGAGGACGGTCCATGCAAGCAGAATAAACTATTTGGGGAGGAGATTGATCTTACAAAGCTGCCTGTTCCGTGGATTCATTATGGGGATGGAGGACGTTATATTAATACATATGGTATTTTTATTGCAAGGACCCCAGACGGTTCCTGGGTAAACTGGGCTATTTCTCGTGCAATGCTGGATGGCCCGCAGACGATAGCGGGAGTGATAATCCCCACGCAGGACTTTGGGAAAATATATGCACAGTGGAAAGAAAAGGGGGAAGAAATGCCTTTTGCTCTTTGCCTTGGTGTAGACCCTGCCATTGCAATGATTGCAGGATATCCGCTTCCATCAGGAATGAATGAGGGAGAAATGATCGGGGGATGGTATGGAGAACCGGTTGAGGTTATTAAGTGTGAGACAAACGATCTTTTTGTACCCGCATCAACAGAAATCGTAATTGAAGGATTTGCGTCATTAAATGAAATGGTTCCAGAAGGGCCAATGGGTGAATATGGTGGTTATGTGTGGACAGGAAAGGAAAAAGAGGTTCCTTGTTTCCGAGTGACTGCCATGACATACAGGAATGATCCGATTATGCCACTTTGTGTCGCAGGTGTACCCACAGAGGAGAACCATACAAACTGGGGAATCAGTATCGCTGCCAGTATCCAGAATGTGCTGTCAAAACAAAAGTTTCCCGTTAAAGAATGTTTTATTCCTATGGAGTCAGCAGCACATTGGTTTGTTGTCAGTGTAGACAGAAATCGTCAAACAAAAGATGACCAGAAATTGGCTGAGGAAATTGGAAGAGCCGTGTTTGCCTCAAAAGGAGGTTCTTATATTCCTAAAGTGATTGTTGTGGATGACGATATTGATCCAAGCAATCTGTCCCAGTTGGTATGGGCTATTGCGACCAGGCATCATCCAGACACTCGTCTGGCAATTCCTGATCAGTATATTTTTCCTTTGGTTGCATATTTAAGTGCAAAAGAGAAAGCAGCAGCAGTTTCTACAAGAGTGATTTACAACTGTCTGACTCCTTTTCACAGTTGGCCTCAGGAGAAAAGACCGGTGGAGGCATCCTTCCGTGGTTATCCCGAGGAGCTTCAGCAAAAAGTAATCAATGAATGGAAAGAGTATGGGTTCTGATATGAGAATAATTGTAGGAGTAACCGGCGCTACAGGAGTGGAGATGAGCTATTACCTGCTTCAGGCGCTTAAGAAAATCGAACATTGCGAAATTCATCTGATTTTGAGTGAAGGCGCAAAAGTGACGTGGACATTGGAAAGTCGAGTACCAATGGAAGATCTGACAAGTCTTGCTGATTTTGTTTATGATGAAAGGGATCTGGCAGCAACTGTATCCAGTGGCTCTTTTGTGACAGATGGTATGGTGATTCTGCCCTGCAGTATGAAGACGCTGGCAGGCATTTCAATGGGTTATGCCGAAAATCTCCTTGTGAGAGCAGCGGATGTGTGTCTGAAGGAAGGCCGAAAGGTAGTTCTGGTCCCAAGGGAGATGCCTTTGGGAAAGGTTCATATAGAAAATATGAAAAAGGCATCGGATTTAGGATGCGTGATAGTTCCTCCGGTTCTGACATTTTATAATAATCCCCGTACGTTGGAGGATCAAATTCATCATATTATAGGGAAGATCCTTCTTCAGTTTGGAATTTCGTATGAATATTTTGTGCCCTGGACAGGGGCGCCAAAAGAATAGAGTGCCCCTTACTTGACAACCCGGGGTACTTCGGCGTTATAATCAGTTGGAGCAAAATATCTTTTGCCTCGACATTATGAACAAATGTGTATAAGGAGAATTTCAGACAGTTATGGAATGTAAAGAAAGAGAATTCATTCCCGTCCTCTTGGGAGGGGATATTAATACTTATAGTGTTGCCCGAGCTTTTTATGAGCAATATCAGGTAAAATCTTATGTGTTTGGCAAGTACCAGACCGGACCAAGTTATCATAGCCAGATTACTGTATATGAGGGTAATCCGAAGATTGATACAGATGAATATTTTCTGGAACGAATCAATCGTTTCGCCGAAGATCATAAGGACAAGAAGATTCTGCTGATTGGATGCGGTGACAGTTATGTGGCATTGGCCAGCAGACATAAGAAAGAATTGGCGTCCAATATTATTGCTCCTTACATTGATTTTGATCTGATGGACAGCCTGCAGCAAAAAGAGAGATTTTATCAGCTTTGTGAAAAACATGGAGTAGATTATCCTAAAACTATTATTTACAGACCTGATATGGGACTTGATTTTCCATGTGAATTTTCTTATCCGGTTATTGTAAAGCCATCTAACAGCATTGCTTATTGGGAACATCCATTTCCAACACAGAATAAAATTTATAAGCTGGATTCCAGAAAAGAAATGGAAGATGTTATCAGCCAGATTTATGAAGCAGGTTATGATGATGCGTTGATTATACAGGATACGATACCGGGAAATGATGAATATATGAGAGTTCTGACTTCCTATTCTGATCAGAATGGTAAAGTAAAGATGATGTGCCTGGGTCATGTGCTTTTAGAGGAACATACGCCGCATGGTCTTGGCAATCATGCAGTTATTATTACTGAGCCGAATAAGGAGCTGATGGGAAGAGTAAAGAATCTTCTGGAAGATTTGCATTATGTGGGATTTTCCAATTTTGATATTAAATATGATATGCGTGATGGAACTTATCGATTCTTTGAAATCAATACAAGACAGGGAAGAAGTAATTATTACGTAACAGGATCCGGATTTAATGTGGCAAAATATTTCGTAGAAGATTATATTTATCATCGGGAGCTTCCATATGAGGAGGCTACAGAAGAACATTTGTGGATGACCGTTCCAAAAGGAGTGGCTTATAAACATATTAAAGATGCAGCTATGATTGACAGAATGAAAAAGTTGGTACGGGAAGGCAAAATGGTGAATCCGGTCTTTATGAGAGGAGATCTTCGTCCTATGCGCTTCCTTAGAATGCTTAAGACACATTTGAAACAGTATTCCTATTTTAATAAATATTATAAATAAGGGAAGAATTTATGGAAGAAAGAAAAGAAAAAAAAATTTTGGGCGTGATTGGCGGTATGGGACCGGAGGCGACCAGCTATTATTACGAAAATGTGATTGCACATACAAAGGCTGAGAAAGATCAGGATCATATTGATATGGTGATTTTAAGTCATGCATCCATGCCAGATCGTACAGAGTCTATCGTGTCAGGTGACAGTTCCCATTTGATTAATATTCTGACAGATGATGCACGCACACTGGAAAAGCTGGGGGCAGCTAATATAGCTATTCCTTGTAATACGTCCCATTATTATTATGAGCAAATTCAAAAAGCAGTCTCTGTTCCGGTTATCAACATGGTTCGTGAGAGTGTAGCTTATGCGGTAGAAAGCATATCGGATGTAAAGAAAATCGGGATTATGGCGACAGACGGTACGATTAATTCCCGGATTTATCATAAAGAATGCAGAAAGCTTGGTATTACTCCGGTTAAACCTTCCCCGGAACGGCAAAGGGATGTGATGTCACTTATTTATGATGACATTAAAAGCGGGAAAAAGGGAGACCGTGCTAAATTTGATCGTGTATTAAGTGAATTTATGAGAAAGGGCTGTGACGCAGTTATACTGGCTTGTACAGAGTTGTCTGTTTTTAAAGGAAAACATGAAGTTCCAACTCTCTGTCTGGATGCAATGGATGTGTTGGTGAGAGAGTCTATTATACGATCAGGAGCAGAGTACCAGTAGAAAGTGAACAATAAGGGAGATAAATCATGGCAAAAATGCAGTATCATACAATACGGGAATATGAAGAGTTGTTAGAGAGAAACGGACTACTCTTAGAGGCAAATGCGGAAGAAAGTACAGATCAGGTTATACGCATGTTGACGTATAATTCCAAAGAAGCAGGAAAAGACACCTTGTTTGTCTGCAAAGGAGCGGCCTTTAAACCGGTCTATCTTCGGGAAGCGGTGGAAAGAGGAGCTGTATGTTATATTAGTGAAAAGGCGTTTGAACTAGAAGAGGAGATACCTTATATTCTGGTGAAAGATATTCGCAAGGCAATGGCTATTCTTGCTAATTTCTTTTATCAGGAACCATGGAAAGACTTAATTGTTACAGGAATCGGCGGAACAAAAGGGAAATCCACTTCCGCTTATTATATGAAAGCTGTTGTGGATGATTATATGGCTGCACAGGGAAAGCATGAGAGTGCGGTAATCTCATCCATTGATATTTATGATGGGGTGACGAAAGTAGAATCTCATATTACAACCCCGGAGGCCATGGAGTTGCAGCAACATTTAAGAAACGCACTGGACAGCCAGATTGCTTATGCGCAGATGGAAGTTTCTTCCCAGGCCTTGAAATATCACAGAGTAGACGGAATGCGTTTTGATGTAGGGATTTTTCTGAATATATCAGAAGATCATATCAGCCCGATTGAACATGAGAATTTTGAGGATTATTTTTCCTCTAAAATGCTGATGTTTGCACAGACAGATACAGCTGTAGTGAATTTAGATGCAGATTATATTGAACGCATTTTAGAGGAGGCTAAAGCAGCTGAAAGATGTGTAACATTTAGTCTTAAAAATCCAGAAGCAGATTATTATGCTTATGATATTAAAAAAGATGGACATGAGACTACGTTTTCTGTAAGAAGTAAAGATTTTGATGAAGAATTCGTACTTACTATGCCAGGGCTGTTTAATGTAGAAAATGCGTTGGGAGTAATTGCAGCAGCGTCCGCACTACAGATTCCGAGAGAATATATTCACTCTGGGCTTAAAAGGGCCAGATCAAGCGGAAGAATGGAACTATATGCAAGTGCAGATAAAAATGTGATTGCTATTGTAGATTATGCCCATAATAAACTGAGCTTTGAAAAGCTTTTCTCGTCCATGCGGGAAGAATATCCGGATTATGGAATCATATCTATTTTTGGATGTCCAGGTAAGAAGGCGTATATCCGAAGAAGAGACCTGGGAACTGTAGCGGGACAGTATGCGCGTAAGGTATATTTGACGGCAGAGGATCCGGGATACGAACCGGTAGAGGATATTTCCAAGGATATTGCACAATATGTGGAAGCACAGAATTGTCCTTACGAGATGATAGAGGATCGTGGAGAGGCAATTCGTTCTGCTATTGAAAGTGCTGAAGGGAAGACGCTTCTTCTGATTACAGGAAAAGGAAAAGAAACGAGACAGAAGTACGGAAGTGAGTATGTAGACTGTCCTTCTGATGTGGATTACGTAAAGAAATATCTTGCTGAATATGATGAGAGACAGCAGTCTTAAACAGATGGCGGGCGGGAGATTTAACTCTCCTTGCCTGCTGTTTTTGTGGTATAAATTTCCAAAGTTTTCGGTTCTGTTGTAATGCAAGTGCTCAAAATTAGGCGGAATTTGGCACACGAAAAAGAGTTGACGGTCTAGAAAGATTGTGTGACAATGGTAGAAAAGACCCACAGGATGGGTGATGAAAATGCGGCTTTTCAGTCTGCTTGCACGAGTCAGATACAGGGTGATTCAGGGAACTACAGACAGAGAGGTAAAAAATGTGACCAATGATACAGGTGCAGTACAAAAAGATGATGTATATGTATGTATCGAAGGATATGAAAAGGATGGGCATTGTTTTGCCAAAGAAGCGGCCTTTAGAGGAGCTGCTGCAATTGTAGTTTCAAAGCAGGTTAGTTGTCCTGAAAATGTGACGGTTATACTGGTAACAGACACCAGATGCGTTATGGCAGAAATGTCAGCCGCTTCTTTTGGGTATCCGGCAGAGAAGTTGGATATCATCGGAGTAACAGGGACAAAAGGAAAAACAACAACAGCTTGGATGATACGGGAAATCTTACGAAAATCAGGAAAGAACCCTGGAATGATCGGAACAATAGAGACAGATACCGGAATTCGGCGTTATCCAAGTATGCATACGACTCCGGAGTCCTGTGTGCTGCAGCGTTATTTGAAAGAAATGACAGATGCAGGATGTGATACAGCTGTCATGGAAGTATCATCTCAGGCTCTGAAGCTGCAGAGAACTTCTGGCATTTTCTTTAAATATGGTATATTTACAAATCTGGGACGGGATCATATCGGCCCGAAGGAACATGTGGATATGGAAGAGTATTTGCAGTGTAAGCATCTGCTGTTTTTGCAGTGTGAGACAGGAGTAGGAAACGTGGACGATCCATCGTGGGAAGCAGTAATCGAAGGATGCGGGTGTCGGCAGCTTACATTTGGAATGAAGGAAGGGGCAGATTACAGAGGAATCGGAGTAAAAAGCAGCGTGCGCGGCGGCAGGCCGGGCATGTGTTTTATTTTGGAAGGGCGCAGCAGTGAAATTTTTCTATCTTTGCCGGGGCAGTTTAATGTATATAATGCACTGGGAGCATCTGCCGCTTTGGTGGATTATGGCATTTCTGTAGAGGCAGTAAAACAGGCTATGAGAGAACTTTATGTGCCGGGTCGGATGGAACAGATTCCAGGTCCGAAAGGCTGCAGTGTTTTTCTGGACTATGCTCATAATGCGATGAGCCTTTCTGTTGCACTTCAGACCTTGAGGCAATACGCTCCCGGAAGGTTGATAGTGGTTTTCGGATGCGGTGGGGGCAGATCAAAAGAAAGAAGGTATGAAATGGGAAAAACGTCAGGGAAGTTGGCAGATCATACCATTATTACAAGTGATAATCCCCGCTATGAAGATCCACAGGATATTATCAGCGATATCGTATCAGGAATTCGAAAAACAACAGGAAAATATACAGTGATTTCAGACCGGCGTGAGGCAGTAAGATATGCTTTGGAGACAAAACAATATGGGGATATCATTCTGATTGCGGGAAAAGGACATGAGACATACCAGGAGATCAAAGGGATCCGTTATCCTATGGATGACCGGGAACTGATCAGTAGCTGTATGGCAGAAGATAAGGGAGAACGGCATGTACGCAGATATTATTATTGATATTACACATGAAAAACTGGATAAAATATTTCAGTACAGAATTCCGGAAGAGCTTAAGGCGGATTTAAGCATAGGAATGGAGGTGCTGGTCCCTTTTGGGAAAGGAAACAAAGAGACAAAAGGCTACATAATCGGTTTTTCGGAAAAGCCAGGGTACAATCCTGAAAAGATGAAGGAAATTCTGGGTATAGTAAAAGAAAGTATGGCAATTGAGGCAAAGCTGGTCTCTCTTGCAGCCTGGATGAAGGAAACATATGGCGGTACTATGATTCAGTCATTGAAAACGGTACTTCCAATTAAGAAAAAAGAAAAAATGCGTCAAAAACGAACGCTCCTCCTTGTCCTTTGCAAGGAGGAGGCCAAGAAGAAACTGGACTGGTATTTGGAAAAAAATCAAAAGGCCAGGGCCAGATTGCTGGCAGCTCTTTTGGACAGTCCCCGACTTGATTATGATTTTGCAGTAAAAAAACTGAACCTTACAGCTTCTGTTGTGAAAGCACTGGAAGAGCAGGAGATACTAAAAATAGAAATATCACAGGTATACCGCAGCCCTGTGACAGTGAGAAAGCAGACTTCTAAAAGTATTTGGTATACCAAAGAACAGGAGGCCGCCATAAAGCGGTTCCAGGAGGATTACGACAGTGGATGTACCGCGACCTATCTGATTCATGGGGTTACCGGAAGCGGTAAAACAGAAGTATATATGGCCATGATACAGAAAGTAGTAAGAGAAGGGAAGCAGGCTATTGTTCTTATTCCGGAAATAGCGCTGACTTATCAGACTGTTATGAGATTTCAGGGGATGTTTGGAGAGAGAGTTTCCATTTTGAATTCTCGTATGTCAGCAGGAGAGCGGTACGATCAGATGGAACTGGCCCGCACAGGACAGATAGATGTCATGATCGGACCGCGTTCTGCCTTATTTACCCTTTTTCCAAATCTTGGACTTATTATCATTGATGAGGAGCATGAACCAAGCTATAAAAGCGAGCAGGTTCCCCGATATCATGCCAGAGAAACAGCCATTCATCGCGCAAAGCTGGAAGGGGCCAGTGTAGTACTTGGATCAGCGACCCCTTCTCTTGAGGCATATTATCGTTGTCAGATGGGTGAGTATGTACTGTTGGAATTGAAAAACAGGGTACGGGAAGGCGTACTTCCCCATGTATGGGTTACAGATATGCGGGAAGAACTGAAAAAAGGGAACCGCTCTATTTTCAGTGATCGGTTAAGAGAGTTAATACAAAACCGGCTGGAAAAGAAGCAACAGACCATGCTTTTTATCAATCGCAGGGGATATGCAGGATTTATTTCCTGTCGCTCTTGTGGGTATGTGGTAAAATGTCCTCACTGTGATGTGTCCTTATCTGTACACCGGGGCGGCAGGATGGTCTGTCATTATTGCGGCTATGAGGAGAAAGCGGTTACAGCTTGTCCGTCATGTGGTTCCGCTCATATCGGTGGATTCCGGGCAGGGACACAGCAGATAGAGGAAATGGCAGCCCGGGAATTTCCGGGTGCAAGAATTCTTCGAATGGATGCGGACACTACAAGAAGTAAAGATGGGCATGAAAAGATTTTGGAAGCCTTTGCGGATGGCAGAGCAGATATTCTCGTAGGGACGCAGATGATCGTAAAAGGGCATGATTTTCCCGATGTTACTCTTGTAGGGATCCTGGCGGCGGATATGTCTCTTTATAGTGATGATTACCGTGCCGGGGAACGAACTTTTCAACTCCTTACCCAAGCAGCAGGCCGGGCAGGAAGAGGCAGAGAGAAAGGAGAAGTTGTCATTCAGACATACAGTCCGGAACATTACAGTATCCAGACGGCAGCCAGGCAGGATTATAGTGCTTTTTATGAAGAGGAAATGGGTTATCGGGAAATGATGGGATATCCTCCGGCAGAAGAATTGCTAGCTGTTTTGATGACAGGACAGGATGAGACACAATTGATTCTTGCGGCAGAATATTTGAAAGGATTTGCACAGCGTTTTGGCGTTTCAGGGCAAATTACAGTCATTGGACCTGCCAGCCCTTATGTGGGGAAGGTGAATGACGTTTATCGAAGGATACTCTATCTAAAAAGCAGGAAATATGATATGCTGATAAAGGCGAAAGATAAACTGGAGCAATATATTGAAATCAATACCGGATTTAAGGATATACGGATTCAGTTTGATTTTAACCCCATGAATCTATTTTAGGAGAGAAGAGACGGGAAGTTTCATAATAGAATCTTATCCGACAGTGGGGATAAAAGTCTTTTTGGAGGGAAATTAACAAAATAGAAAGAGGAGAAAAATATATGGCAATCAGAAAAATAAGAGAAATTGGAGATGAAGTTTTAACAAAATCATCCAAAGAAGTGACTAAAATGACTCTTCGGACAAAAATGTTGATCGATGATATGTTGGATACAATGTATGAAGCTATGGGTGTGGGACTTGCAGCTCCACAGGTGGGAATTCTCAAAAGAATCGTAGTAATTGATGTTGGTGAGGGACCTATTGTTCTGATCAATCCCCAGATCCTGGAGACAGACGGAGAACAGACAGGGGAAGAGGGCTGTCTAAGTGTACCAGGAAAATCAGGTCTGGTAACAAGACCAGATTATGTGAAAGTAAGGGCATTAAATGAAGAAATGGAAGAAATAGAACTGGAAGGGAATGGGCTCCTTGCCAGAGCGTTTTGTCATGAAATTGACCATTTGGACGGAAAAATGTATGTGGATCTGGTAGAAGGTGAGCTGCATGATACCGAATACAAGGAGGAAGAATAGATGAAGATTATCTTTATGGGGACGCCGGATTTTTCTGTAGGGACATTAGAAGCGCTGGCAGATGCCGGACATGAGATAGTGCTTGCGGTGACGCAGCCGGATAAACCCAAGGGAAGAGGAAAGGAAATGCAGTATCCTCCAGTAAAAGAAGCAGCTATGAAACGGGGAATTCCAGTTTTTCAGCCAGTGAAAATCCGGGAGCCGGAATGTATGGAAGAGCTGGCGCGTTATCAGGCTGATGTAATGGTTGTAGTAGCTTTCGGACAAATTCTGCCGGCAAAAATTCTTCAGATGGCGCCCTATGGATGTATCAATGTACATGCTTCTCTTTTGCCTAAATATCGTGGCGCTGCACCTATTCAGTGGGCGGTTATAGATGGAGAAAAGGTGTCAGGAGTGACAACAATGCAGATGGACGAAGGGCTGGATACCGGGGATATGCTGTTAAAAAAAGAAATTCCTTTGGATCCTGATGAAACAGGAGGAAGTCTTCATGATAAATTGGCTGCTGCAGGAGCTGTTTTATGTGTTGAAACGCTTCGGAGGTTGGAAGCGGGGACGCTGGCTCCTGAAAAGCAAGGGGAGAGTCCTACAGCTTATGCACGTATGCTGCGCAAAGAGATGGGAAGAATTGATTGGACTCAGGATGCAGCAAAGATAGAAAGACTGATCCGTGGATTAAATCCCTGGCCAAGTGCTTATACAGTCTGGGATGAAAAAACTATGAAAATCTGGGAAGCGGAAGTATGGGAAGAAAATACGGAAGCGGAGCCTGGCACTGTGACAGAAGTAGGGAAAGATTTTTTCGCTGTGCAGACAAAGCAAGGGCAGCTTAAAATCAAGCAACTTCAGATACCGGGTAAGAAGAGAATGGATGCAGGTGCTTTTCTTAGAGGATATAAAGTAGAAAAGGGTAGCTGCCTTGGATAGAACCGTCACCTTCAGCCAAGCAGCTCGGATTACGCAGCAAAGCTGCTTTCCGCCGCAAAACGGCTAAATCCTCGCTTACGGCTAAACGCCGTATGCCTGACGGAACAGCTACTTTCAGCCAAGCAGCTCGGATTACGCAGCAAAGCTGCTTTCCGCCGCAAAACGGCTAAATCCTCGCTTACGGCTAAACGCCGTATGCCTGGCAAGAACAGAACTCCCGCACAAGCTAGTTTGTGCGGGAGTTCTGTTCTTGCCAGGCGCATGGCTGAATAGTTATTAAAAAATATTAAATTTGTGTGAAAAACAGGTTGACTGATCGTTTTTCGTATATAATACTCCAATAGGAGGCTGATAACTATGTATTATCCAATGTTTTATTTTGATCCGACATATATACTTGTAATCATAGGAGTCATTATTTGTCTTTTGGCTTCTGCGAGAATGCGCTCTACGTTCCAAAAATATGCAAGGGTGCGTAGTCATTCTGGAATGACCGGAAGGGAAGCGGCGGAAGAGGTGCTTCGCCGGGCAGGAATTTATGATGTTCGTGTGGAACGGGTGGCAGGAAATCTTACAGATCATTATGATCCAAGGAGTAAGGTGCTTAGGCTGTCTGATGCCACATATGGTTCCAATTCAATTGCAGCGGTTGGAGTGGCTGCTCATGAATGTGGTCATGCAATACAGCATGCACAAGGGTATGTACCTTTAAAAATCAGAGGTTCTTTAGTGCCTGTCGCAAATTTGGGAAGTACGATTGCGTGGCCGTTGATTCTTTTAGGGCTTCTTTTTACCGGGGAATCTTCAGTGCTGTTTCTGAATCTGGGAATTCTGGCTTTTTCGCTGGCGGTTCTGTTTCAGATTGTGACACTTCCTGTAGAATTTAATGCGTCTAAAAGAGCGATTCGTATTCTTGGAAGTTCTGGGATCATGTATCCGGAAGAAGTACAGGATACGAAAAAAGTACTGAGTGCTGCAGCGTTGACATATGTAGCAGGAGCGGCTGCGTCTGTTTTGCAGCTTTTGCGTATTGTACTTCTGGCAGGCAGAAGGAGAGATTGATCAGGAAAAAAGAGGGGGATTAAGATGGCGTCTGTAAATATTAGAGAACTTGTACTGGAAACATTACTCCTAATTAACAGAGATGGAGAGTACAGTCACATTGCTCTTGGGCAGGTACTGGGGAAATATCAGTACCTGTCTAAAAAAGACAGGGCTTTTCTGACTCGGACGGTAGAAGGAACTTTGGAGAGAATGATTGAAATTGACGCGATTATTGGTCAGTTTTCCAGTGTAAAAATAAATAAAATGAAGCCGGTTATCCGGGAAATTATCAGGAGCGCTGTCTATCAGCTGAAATATATGGACAGCGTTCCTGATTCTGCGGTATGCAATGAAGCAGTAAAGCTTGCATCTAAGAAAGGTTTTTTTAATCTGAAAGGTTTTGTCAATGGACTGCTTCGGAATATCAGCAGGAACTTGGACCATATTCAGTATCCTTCCAGAGAAAAGGAACCGGTTCAATGGTTGTCTGTTGTCTACTCCATGCCGGAATGGATTGTTAGAAAATGGATAGAGCAGTATGGAGAAAAGAAAACAGAAGAGATATTGCAGGCTTTTCTTGAAGAGCGTCCTACTTCTATCCGGTGCAGCAGTTCTAAAATTACGCCACAGGAGTTGAAAGACAGGCTGGAAAAGGAAGGGGTTACGGTAAAAGAATATGAGGAGATTCCCGGAGCTTTTCAGATTTCCGGATATGATTATCTGGATGCACTTGAGTCTTTTCGGGAAGGATGTTTCCAGGTGCAGGATATCAGTTCTATGCTGGTGGGTGAATGGGCAGATCCAAAGGAAGGGGAGTACATTATTGATGTTTGTGCGGCTCCGGGAGGAAAAGCCCTCCATTTGGCAGATAAGCTGAAAGGAACCGGCAGGGTGGAAGCCCGTGATCTGACAGAATACAAGGTACAGATGATACGGGATAATATAAGCCGCCTGGGATTTTCGAATGTGTTGGCAGTTCAGCAAGATGCCTTGGATATAGATGAAAGTTCGCTGGAAAAAGCAGATATAGTTATTGCGGATCTTCCTTGTTCCGGACTTGGAGTTCTGGCAAGGAAAACAGATTTGAAATACAAAATGACAGAACAGATGCAAAGTGAGTTGGCTGATTTGCAAAGAAGGATACTGGCTGTTGTATGTAGATATGTAAAAAATGGTGGAAAACTGCTTTACAGTACCTGCACAATCAATCGGGAAGAAAATGAGGATAACGCCCTCTGGTTTGGCAGGGAATTTCCAGAATTTCATTTGGTAAAAGAGCAGCAGATGCTGCCGGGGACAGATGTTGGAGACGGATTTTATATTGCTGAATTCAAGAAAGAAAAGGCAGATTTGGGGTAAAAAATGAAAAAGGATATTTGTTCTTATACATATGAAGAATTGCAGAATGAGATGGAAGTTCTGCGGGAAAAAAGTTTTCGGGCAAAGCAGATTTACCAGTGGCTTCATGTTAAATTGGCAGACAGTTTTGATGAAATGACAAATCTTTCAGCGGCACTTCGTAAAAGGCTGGCAGAGGAATATATGATTGCAAAAGTGGAAATGCTGGAGCATCAGATTTCTAAAGTAGATCCTACAGAAAAATTTTTGTTTGAGCTGAACGATGGCAATATGGTGGAAAGTGTATTAATGAAATACAGTTATGGAAATTCCGTGTGTATTTCATCGCAGGCGGGCTGCCGGATGGGCTGCCGTTTCTGCGCATCTACTATTGGCGGATTGAAAAGGAATCTGACTGCATCGGAAATGCTAAGGCAGGTCTATCAAATTCAGAAGATTACGCAGGAAAGAGTGTCCAATATTGTGGTAATGGGCACAGGAGAACCCTTGGACAACTACGACAATTTTGTCCGTTTTATTCATTTGGTCAGCTGTGATAAAGGGCTACATATTAGTCAGCGAAATATTACTGCATCTACATGCGGCATTGTACCACAGATAAAAAGGCTGGCGGATGAAGGATTACAGATTACGCTTGCCCTTTCCTTACATGGTTCCACCCAGGAAAAGAGAAAAAAACTTATGCCTGTGGCAAATAAATATGAATTGAAAGATGTGCTTGCAGCGTGTGATGAATACTTTGAAAAAACAGGACGCAGAGTGACGTTTGAGTATAGCCTTGTGGCTGGAGTAAATGATACAGATGAAGATGCCTTGGAGTTGATTCATCTTTTGAAAAACAAAAATTGTCATATAAACCTGATTCCGGTTAATCCGATTAAGGAGAGACAGTACAGGAAGCCCAGTAGGCAAAATGCTTTGAAATTCCAAAATAAACTTGAAAAAAACGGAATAAATGTTACTATAAGAAGGGAAAGAGGTTCCGATATTGACGGAGCTTGCGGACAGTTAAGAAGACGCTACGCGACAGCGGAAAAAGGAGAAGCAGATGAAGATATACGCGTTGACTGATGTGGGAAGAAGAAGAGAAGTAAATCAGGATTATGTATATGCCACAGACAGGCCAATAGGGCCGTTCCCTAATCTCCTTGTGGTTGCCGATGGTATGGGTGGACACAAGGCAGGAGATTTTGCGTCAAAATTCACTGTGGAAACGCTGAAAAAGGAATTGAAAAAAAGCACAGAAGGAAAGCCGGAGGAGATATTCCGAGCGGCAATCGATACTGCCAACCGTAAATTGATTGAGGTGGCTTCACAGGATGTGAAGCTGGAAGGTATGGGGACCACGCTGGTCGCCGCTACTGTAATTGGAAATACACTTTATTTTGCAAACATAGGAGACAGTCGGCTGTATATCATTGGAGATAACATTCGCCAGTTGTCAAAGGATCACTCTCTTGTAGAAGAAATGGTCAGACTGGGAGGAATTAAGGCGGAAGAAGCCAGAAACCATCCGGATAAGAATATTATCACAAGGGCAATGGGTGTGAAAGAAGAAGCAGAAGCAGATTTTTACGAATTTCGCATCAGAAGGGGAGATAAAATACTGATGTGTACCGACGGTCTAAGCAACATGGTGGAAGATGAGGATATGTTTGGAATTGTAAAGGGATCCAGAGATATCATAGAAGCCGTGCATATGTTGATTGATAAGGCAAACGAGGCCGGTGGAAGAGATAATATAGGGGTAGTGATGGCAGAGCCCATTGCGGACGAGGTGGATATATGGTAAAGGATGGAATATTTTTAGGGAAAAGATATGAGATTTTAGAAAAAATCGGAGCCGGCGGCATGGCAGATGTATATAAAGGTAAGGATCATATGCTGAATCGTTATGTCGCTATTAAAGTTCTGAAAAAAGAATTTCGGGAGGATGAGACGTTTGTCAGAAAATTCCGTTCAGAAGCACAGGCAGCCGCAGGACTTCTTAATCCCAATATTGTAAATGTATACGATGTAGGAGAGGACAGGGGTCTTTATTACATTGTCATGGAGCTTGTGGAAGGTATTACTCTGAAGGAATATATTGATAAAAAAAGAAGACTCTCTCCTAAAGAAGTTATCAGCATCGGAATACAGATGTGCATGGGTATTGAAGAGGCTCATAAGCATCATATCATACACAGGGATATCAAGCCGCAAAACATTATTATTTCCAATGATGGAAAGGTAAAGGTTACAGATTTCGGAATTGCGCGAATGGTTACTTCTACAACAGTAAGTACAGTGGCAATGGGATCGGTGCATTATACATCTCCGGAACAAGCCAGAGGAGGATACAGCGATGAAAAGAGTGATATATACTCTGTTGGTATCACTCTGTATGAGATGGTGACAGGGGAAGTGCCCTTTAATGGAGAATCCACAGTAGAGGTGGCTATGAAACATCTGCAGGAGGAGATCACACCTCCGTCAGAGTTGGTTCCGGATATTCCTTATAGCCTGGAACAGATCATTTTAAAATGTACTCAGAAAAATGCAGAACGCCGATATGGAGAAATCGGGGAACTGATTCAGGATCTGAAACATTCATTGGTAGATCCGGACGGGGATTTTGTTCATATTGTTCCAGTGGGAAATGCGGATACAGTCATTATTACTGAAGATGAGCTGGATGATATAAGAAGTGCTTACGATGAAGACGATGAATATGGCGATGATGAATATGGTGACGATGTGTATAGTGATGACGAATATTCAGATGATGAGGATGATGACGAGGAAGAGCATGACAGCGATGAAGTGAATCCCAAGATGAATAAAGTCATAAAGATCATGACGATAGTTGTGGCGGTTATTATTATTCTCGTGCTAGCTTTGGTAGTAGGCCGGGCCGCGGGACTTTTCCGGTTCGGACCTTCCAGTGTTACAGAAGAACAGGATTCCGAACAGGTAAAAGTACCTAATGTTGTAGGAAAATCTTTGGATGAAGCAAAAGAAATTTTAAATAAAGCAGGGCTTGGATATAAACTTGGAAAACAGGAAGAATCCACAAAATATGAAAAGGGCTATGTTATGGGCCAGGATCCGGAATCAGGTGAGAAAGTAGATAAAAATACGCAGATCACGTTGGATATCAGTACGGGTCTTACGGAGGATAAAGTGTCTGTGCCTAATGTTGTCGGACAGGATGAAGCAACGGCTCAAAAGACATTGCAGGATGCCGGATTTGTGGTAGAATCTGAAGCGGTATACAGCAGTAGTGAACAGGGTATGGTAGTATCGACGGATCCGGAAGCCGGAACAGAGGCGGCTAAAGGTTCCACAGTTACGATTCAGGTAAGCAAGGGAGAAGAAAAAGTTACTGTGCCGGATGTGAGAGGTAAGGATGAGAATACCGCCAAGAGCACTTTGTCTGCTGCAGGACTTAATGTGACGGTGGATACGCAGTATAGTGACAGCGTTTCAACAGGAAATGTTATTTCCCAGAATCCGTCGGCTGGTACAAAAGTAGATTCCGGTACAGGAGTAACCATTGTGGTTAGTCTTGGGAAAAAGCCGGAAGATAAAGTGAGTGTACCGGCAGTGACCAATGTGTGGGAGGAAAATGCCCGTCAGATGATCAGTAATGCAGGGTTAATCCCTGCCAGTCAGTATGAAAGCAGCGATACAGTGCCGGCTGGTTATGTCATTCGGTGTTCACCGGTGGTAGGGTCCAGTGTTTCGAAAGGAACAACAGTTACCATTTTCGTAAGTAGTGGTCCTTCCGGGGACGGTACGAATCTGCCTGATGGTGGCGATAGTTCAACGGATGAGGACCAATAGAATATGCAGGGGAAAATAGTGAAAGGAATTGCCGGATTCTACTACGTTCACGTAGTAGGATTCGGTATTTACGAGTGCAGGGCCAGAGGAATATTCCGTAAGGAGAACAGAAAGCCGCTGGTAGGCGATAATGTAGAGATAGAAATATTAGATGATAAGGAAATGGAAGGGAATCTTATAGAAATCCTTCCTCGGAAAAATGAGTTGATCAGGCCGGCAGTGGCCAATGTGGATCAGGCGTTGGTTGTTTTTGCTGTGGCAAAGCCAGACCCTCATTTTAATTTGCTGGACCGATTTCTTGTTATGATGGAATCCAAAGAAATTCATACCGTACTCTGTTTTAACAAAAAAGATATTGCAGAGGAATCTCAAGTGGAAGAGCTGAAACGCATTTACGAGAATTGCGGATGCCGGGTGATTTTTACAAGTGCGTTTGAAAAGCAGAATATTGAAGAAGTAAAAGAAGTGCTTCAAGGAAAGACTACAGTAGTTGCTGGACCGTCTGGAGTAGGGAAATCCTCACTTATTAACCTTTTGCAAAGTGGTGTGAAAATGGAAACCGGAGAGATCAGCAGAAAAATAGAAAGAGGTCGGCATACCACAAGGCATTCTGAGTTAATTCCGCTGAGTGAAGATTCTTATATTATGGACACCCCTGGTTTCAGTTCTCTCTATGTCAATGATTTTGAGAAAGAGGAACTGAAATATTATTTTCCTGAATTTGTTTCTTATAATGATCAGTGCAGATTTCATGGCTGTGATCATGTACATGAGCCGGGGTGCGCAGTGAAAGAAGCAGTAGAAAGAGGAAAGATTCACCAGGTAAGATATCAGGATTATTTAGAAATATATGAGGAACAAAAGGAGAAGGAAAAGAGGAGGTACTGATATTATGAAATATATACTGTCGCCTTCTATTTTGGCAGCAGATTTTACCAGACTGGGAGAAGAGATGAAAGCTACCGAAAAATACGGCGCGAAATATCTTCACTTTGATGTGATGGATGGTATGTTTGTACCAAGTATTTCATTTGGAATGCCGGTTCTTGCATCTATCCAGGGGACAACGGACCAGGTAATGGATGTGCATCTGATGATTGAAGAACCGATCCGTTATATTGAGGATTTCAAAAAAGCAGGAGCGGATTTTATTACCGTGCATTTAGAAGCTTGTAAAGATGTAAAAGAAACGTTGAAGTCTATTCATAGTGTAGGGCTTAAGGCGGGACTTTCTATCTGCCCGGAAACTCCGGCAGAGGCATTGGAGCCTTATATGAAAGACGTAGATATGATCCTTGTTATGTCCGTTCATCCAGGATTTGGAGGACAGAAATTCATACCTGAAACTTTGGACAAGATTCGTGCAATACGAAAAATGGCAGAGTCACAGGAAATAGAGATGGATATTCAGGTTGATGGAGGAATCTATCTTACAAATGTAAAAGAGGTTCTTGATGCGGGAGCAAATATTATAGTAGCAGGTTCTGCTGTTTTTAAAGGGGATCCGGCAGATAATACTGCGAAGTTTATGGAGATATTGAGAAGTTATGAGTAAGAAAGCAGTAATTATCAGTGGGGGGACTCTGTATGAGGACCTGGTTTTAGAGACAATACAGGAAGAGGATTCACCCTGTATTATAGGCGTAGACAAGGGCGTTGAATTTCTGTATAAACATAAAATTGTTCCCAGCTACATTGTGGGAGACTTTGACAGTTTATCAGAAAAAATTGTGGAATATTATAAAAACGAGACACATGTTTCGGTGCGGGAATACAATCCGGTTAAGGATGCTTCTGACACAGAAATAGCTGTTCGTCTTGCCATTACGCTAGGATGTGAAAAAATGGTCATCCTTGGTGGAACAGGTAATCGGGTGGATCATTTATGGGCAAACATCCAGACTTTGATGATTCCTTTTAAGGCCAAAGTGGAGGCTGTAATTTTGGATCCTATGAATCGGATCCGGCTTATAGGAGGAGAGACTCATCTTAAAAAAGAAGAGGCGTTTGGGACATATTTTTCGGTGTTTCCACTTGGGGGCACAGTTTATGAGCTGAATATCAAAGGGGCAAAATATCCGCTGGCTGATCACACATTGACCCCTTATGACAGTTTGTGCGTCAGCAATCAGATAGAAGAGGATGAAGTAGTCATTGATTTCTCCAGTGGTGTTGTGATCCTTATGGAGACAAGAGATGCATACACAAAGAGAGAGGAAAGCGAGGAAATAAATAGATGAAATTAGGAATCGTAGGACTGCCTAATGTAGGAAAAAGCACACTTTTTAATTCACTGACAAAGGCAGGGGCAGAATCGGCTAACTATCCTTTCTGTACAATAGACCCTAATGTGGGAGTTGTGACAGTTCCGGATGAAAGGCTGAATGTACTTGGAGAAATGTATCATACCAAGAAAATTATACCGGCTGCCATTGAGTTTGTGGATATTGCAGGATTGGTGAAGGGGGCTTCAAAAGGAGAAGGACTGGGAAATCAGTTTCTTGCAAACATTAGAGAGGTGGATGCGATTGTCCATGTTGTACGTTGTTTTGAGGACAGCAATATTGTACATGTAGATGGAAGTATTGATCCTATGAGGGATATTGAGACCATCAATCTGGAATTGATATTTTCCGATCTGGAAATTCTGGAAAGAAGGATTGCCAAAACGACTAAAGTCGCAAGAAATGACAAAACAGCTGCAAAAGAACTGAAACTGCTGGAAAAGATAAAGGCACATCTGGAAGATGGAAAACTGGCTAAAAGCTTTGACGGAGTAGAGGACGAAGAAGAACAGGGATGGCTGGAAAGCTATAATCTTTTAACTTATAAACCAGTTATTTTTGCAGCTAATGTGACAGAAGATGATCTGGCAGATGACGGTGCATCTAATACAGGCGTTCAGGCTGTAAGAGAATATGCTGCCAGAGAAGGATTTGAAGTATTTGTAGTGTGTGCACAGATTGAACAAGAAATTGCAGAACTGGAAGAGGAAGAAAAGAAGATGTTTCTGGAGGATCTGGGACTTTCAGAGTCCGGTCTTGAGAAATTGATTAAGGCAAGCTATCACCTTCTTGGACTGATCAGTTATCTGACGGCAGGGGAGCCGGAAGTAAGGGCATGGACAATTAAGAAAGGAACAAAAGCTCCACAGGCTGCGGGGAAAATTCATACAGACTTTGAGCGTGGATTTATCCGGGCAGAGGTAGTGGCTTATGATGACCTGATGGCTTGCGGATCTCACAATGCTGCAAAAGAAAAAGGACTCGTACGTCTGGAAGGAAAAGACTATGTAGTACAAGACGGGGATATTATGTTGTTCCGGTTTAATGTATAGTATAATAGGGAAAGGACGTAATAGTTATGCATACATCAATTGATTTCCCGAATGTAGGCATTCATCTGGAAAATGTGGGAAAAACAGTTACTGTTTTTGGGTTTGATATTGCCTTTTACGGGATCACGATTGGCATTGGAATGCTGGCTGGTATCGTTATGGCTTTGATGGAAGCAAAGCGAACAGGTCAAAAGCAGGAAGACTATTTGGATTTGGCTATTTACGGCATTATCTTCGGAATCATCGGTGCCCGTATTTATTATGTTGTTTTCGCCTGGGATATGTATAAGGATGATCTGCTGGAAATTTTAAATATCCGGCATGGAGGGTTAGCTATTTATGGCGGTGTCATTGCAGCGGTGATTACGGTATTTATCATATCCATGGTGAAAAAAAAGTCAGTTTTTCTACTTCTTGATACAGCTGTTTTTGGTCTCATGACCGGACAGATGATCGGCAGATGGGGGAACTTTTTTAACCGGGAGGCTTTTGGAGAGTATACAGATAGTTTACTTGCCATGCGCCTGCCTTTAGATGCAGTTCGTTCTTCCGATCTGACGGAGAAGATTCGGGATCATATAGAAACCATAGATGGGGTATCCTATATTCAGGTGCATCCCACCTTCCTTTATGAATCTTTGTGGTGCCTTGGTGTACTTGTGATTCTTCTTTTATATCGTACACATAAGAAATTTAACGGAGAACTTTTCTTTTTGTATTTGGGAGGATATGGCCTGGGACGGTTCTGGATCGAAGGGCTTCGGACAGACCAGTTGTGGCTTCCGGGAACAGAGATCCCTGTCTCACAGGTGCTGGCAGGAACACTGGTGATTGTGTCTGCAGCGTGGATTATATGGAAAAGAAGATCGTTAAGAATACAGGAGAAAAAAACGGAATCCTTTTAGTATAAGAGGATTCCGCTTTGGTTTTTGATGTACAAAAAAAGAAACAAAAGAAAACAGAGTAAAATCTGGACTTTTAAAAATAGACAGGCTATAATAATAATATATGTGAAAAATTAAATTATTAATTTTTAAAAATCTAAGGAGGAACAAAAAATGGCAAGAAAAATGAAGACCATGGATGGTAATCATGCAGCAGCTCATGCGTCATACGCATATACAGATGTTGCCGCAATTTACCCGATTACCCCATCATCTGTTATGGCAGAAGCTACAGATGAGTGGGCAACACAGGGAAGAAAGAACATCTTTGGACAGGAAGTACAGGTGACTGAAATGCAGTCAGAGGCTGGTGCAGCAGGAGCTGTTCACGGATCACTGGCAGCAGGAGCCCTGACTACAACATACACAGCTTCCCAGGGTCTGCTCCTTATGATCCCGAACCTTTACAAAATCGCTGGTGAGCAGCTTCCAGGTGTATTCAATGTATCCGCACGTGCGCTTGCAAGCCATGCGCTTTCTATTTTCGGAGATCACTCAGACGTGTATGCCTGTCGTCAGACAGGATGTGCAATGCTGTGTGAATCAAGTGTACAGGAAGTTATGGACCTGACACCGGTTGCACACTGCTCCGCAATCAAGGGACGCATTCCTTTCATCAATTTCTTTGATGGATTCCGTACATCTCATGAGATTCAGAAAATCGAAACATGGGATTATGAAGATTTGAAAGATCTGGTAGATATGGACGCAATTGATGCATTCAGAAAACATGCTCTGAATCCAAATCATCCATGCCAGAGAGGTTCTGCACAGAACCCGGATATCTTCTTCCAGGCAAGAGAAGCAAGCAACCCGTACTATACAGCTATGCCGGCTATTGTACAGGAATATATGGACAAGGTTAATGCTAAGATTGGTACAGATTATAAACTGTTCAACTACTATGGAGCAGCAGATGCTGAAAAAGTTATCATTGCTATGGGATCTGTTTGTGACACTATTGAAGAGACAGTTGACTATCTGGTAGCAGCAGGTCAGAAAGTTGGTCTTGTAAAAGTACGTCTGTACAGACCGTTCAGCGCACAGGCACTGATCGATGCAATTCCTGATACAGTTAAGACTATTTCTGTATTAGACAGAACAAAAGAGCCAGGAGCTCTTGGAGAGCCACTGTGGCTGGATGTTGTAGCTGCACTGAAGGGAACAAAATTTGATGCAGTTCCGGTTCTTTCCGGACGTTACGGATTAGGTTCCAAAGATACAACACCTGCACAGATCGTTGCAGTATATAACAATACTGAAAAAGAAAAATTCACAATCGGTATCGTGGATGATGTGACAGGACTTTCTCTGGAAGAGGGAGAGCAGCTTGTTACAACTCCGGAAGGAACAATTAACTGTAAATTCTGGGGACTGGGAGCTGACGGTACTGTAGGTGCAAATAAGAACTCCATTAAGATCATTGGTGATAATACAGATATGTACGCACAGGCTTACTTTGATTATGACTCCAAGAAGTCCGGTGGTGTGACAATGTCTCACCTTCGTTTTGGTAAGAAGCCGATCAAATCCACATATCTGATTAAGAAAGCTAATTTTGTAGCTTGTCATAACCCATCCTATATCAATAAATACAACATGGTACAGGAACTGGTAGACGGAGGAACATTCCTTCTGAACTGCCCATGGGATATGGAAGGATTAGAGAAACATCTGCCAGGACAGGTTAAGGCATTTATTGCAAACCACAACATTAAATTCTACACGATCGACGGTATTAAGATCGGTAAAGAGATTGGACTTGGCGGACGTATCAATACAGTTCTTCAGTCAGCATTCTTCAAATTAGCAGCTATTATTCCGGAAGAAGAAGCAATCGATCTGATGAAAGCAGCTGCAAAAGCTACTTACGGAAGAAAAGGTGATAAGATTGTTCAGATGAACTATGATGCAATTGATGCAGGTGCAAAACAGGTTCATGAAGTAACCGTTCCGGACAGCTGGAAAGACTGCAGTGATGAAGGTCTGTTCTCACCGGAAGTAAAAGGTGGAAGAAAAGAAGTCGTAGACTTTGTTAAGAATATTCAGGCTAAAGTTAATGCACAGGAAGGAAATTCCCTGCCGGTATCTGCATTTAAAGATTATGTAGATGGATCTACACCATCCGGTACATCTGCTTACGAGAAACGTGGTATCGCTGTAGATATTCCGGTTTGGCAGTCAGAGAATTGTATCCAGTGTAACCGCTGTGCATACGTTTGTCCTCATGCAGTTATTCGTCCGGTAGCGCTTACAGAAGAAGAAGCTGCAAATGCTCCGGAAGGATTCAATACAATCGATATGATTGGTATGCCTGGAATGAAATTTGCTATCACTGTATCCGCATATGATTGTACAGGATGTGGTTCTTGTGCAAATGTTTGCCCAGGTAAGAAGGGTGAAAAAGCTCTTGTTATGGCAAACATGGAAGAAAATGCAGGATGTCAGGAAGGATTTGACTTCGGAAGAGAAATTCCGGTTAAACCTGAAGTAGTAGCAAAATTCAAAGAAAATACAGTAAAAGGTTCTCAGTTCAAACAGCCGTTGCTTGAGTTCTCAGGAGCTTGTGCAGGATGTGGTGAGACACCATATGCAAAACTGATTACACAGCTGTTTGGTGACAGAATGTATATTGCTAACGCAACAGGATGTTCTTCTATCTGGGGTAACTCCTCACCGTCTACACCTTACACAGTAACACCAGAGGGAAAAGGACCGGCTTGGGACAACTCCCTGTTCGAAGACAATGCAGAGTTTGGTTATGGTATGCTGTTAGCACAGAACACAATCAGAGCAGGTCTTAAGACAAAAGTAGAGTCCGTAATGGAATCTGACAAAGCTTCTGATGAAGTAAAAGCTGCTTGCAAAGAATGGCTTGATACATTCTCATGTGGTGCTACAAACGGAACAGCAACAGATAACCTTGTAAAAGCATTGGAAGGATGCGACTGTGAAGTATGCAAAGATATCGTTAACAATAAAGATTTCCTTGCTAAGAAATCACAGTGGATCTTCGGTGGAGACGGATGGGCTTACGATATCGGATTCGGTGGTGTTGACCATGTTCTCGCAAGCG
>JAHZAV010000025.1 GCA_019423745.1 Lachnospiraceae bacterium | reverse complement strand
CAGAGCGAGGGTCTCGCTCAATCATCTAATTTGATGATTTTGCGACACCCCCTTCTTAATTTTACTATTTAGTTTGCAAGATAAACTTCTGCATAATATACACCGTATGCAAGAGCTGTGGCATGGTCATTGACATAGATATCAATTTTATTGCCTTTAATTGCACCACCGGTATCTTCGGCCGTATAGACATGTCCATTAATAATGACCTGTGAACCAAGGGGAATTACACTGGGATCTACCGCAATTGTACGTCCAGCGGTTGGCACTGTGCCACTTGCTGTGTGGGAACCACCCCAGGATCCAGTACAGTAAAAGCAGGAACAGTAATGGGTGATTTTAAATCTTCCAAGGATTTGCTTTCCGTCTGTAGAAACATTAGACCCGCCGTTTCCACCTGAAGTTCCAGGAGAAGACTGCTGTGAATCCTGTGCAGCCTGACGTGCTGCCTCTTCTGCTGCTTTTTGCTGTGCAAGAAGGGCTTCCGCTTCTTTGGCAGCTTGCAGCTGATCTTTCGATTTCTTTAGCTCTTCAGATTTTGAAGAAATCTCATTTTCAAGCTCTGAACGGGTAGAATTGATCTTTTCCTGGGTATCTGCCAGCTTTTCCTGCTGTTTTTTGAGGGTATCCCCTTCTTTTTTTATTTCGTTCTGGGTATCCTCCAATTCCTGGAGCATTTCCCGGTCATATTCGCTGACATTTTGAATAAAATCCGTTTTATTCAAAAAATCAGCCATATCTTCTGCTGAACAAAGAAGTTCAATAAAGTTCATATTTCCCGCTTCGTACATATACTTAATTCGAAGCTTCATTGCTTCATATTGTTCCTCGCCTCTTGCTTGTGCCTCTTCCATTTTTTCCTGTGTAACTTTCATTGCGGCTGATGTTTCTTCCATTTGTGCGGAAAGATCTTCCAGCTCTGTGCTAAGAGTATTCAATTTTTTGTTTAGATTGTCTAATTCGTTCTCTAATCCATCTGTTTGTTTCTGTAATTCTTCCGTAGAAGGGTCTGCGTATACCAGAATGCTCGTACACCCCATGACTGTTATGCATCCGGCAAGCAGGCCGACGCGCAGCATGCGTTTTAATTTTGTACTAATCATATACATATCCTTTCTTTCGGCGAGTGCTTAACTATTATACAACAAATTGCTTTATTACGCAAATTTTGTTATGATAAAATATGAAAAAATATATTGCATCGGAGGGGAAAACGATGAAAAAGTATGAAGAAGAACATTATCTTATGGAAAATATAAAAGACAAGATCTATCCATGGGTGAGACAAGAGCTAAAGGACAGTCATGCACTGAATGGAAAAAATATTTCTCAAAAGGATACACCGCTGATTGCTTTTGCGGGAGATTTGACAGTTTTGCTGGTAATACAGAGAGGAGAGGACGCATATGAAATCATTAAGGACAATATGCTCCCTCCCGATTGTGATATTGAGCAGCTCTATTATACAGCCTGTGAAAATCTTGCAAAAAATATAGAATTTGTGGTTTCGAATACATGGTATGGAGGATTTGGCATTGTTGCGGACGGACACCATGAAGCCAGTTCTTTGTGCCTGCAGCATATTTGGAATATGTGTGCACAGAAACTGGATGATGACCTTGTTATTATGGCACCTTCCAAGGATTTGGTTCTCTTTGCACCGGCGAAGCAGGAGGAGGTCGTTGACAAGATGATTGATTTTGGAAAAGAGGCCTTTGAACGAAGTCAGGATAGAGTCAGCACGAGTCTTTTGATTTTTACCAAAGATGGAAAGGAATTGCTTGCATATGATAAAGTGCAACATTGATGAAAAAAACAGGAAAAGGAAAATCCGGATGATTGGGCTTGATCTGGATGGTACTTTGCTAACTACAGATAAGGTTTTGACAGCGTATACAAAAGAGATTTTACGAAGAGCTATTAGTCAGGGGATTGTTGTTTTACCTGCTACCGGCCGTCCTCTTACAGGTATTCCCAGAGAGATTATAGAATTTCCGGGAGTGAGGTATGCGGTTACTGCAAACGGGGCCAGAATCGTAGATATTCAGAAAGGGTGTACGCTTTATGAAGACCCCGTATCTTATGAAAACGGGAAAAGAGTTCTTGAAATCTGCAGACAATATGATGCTCTTCTGGAGGTATATTATGATGGAGTAGGGTATGCGGAAGAAAGCGGACTTAAGAGAATCAGGGATTTTGTGCCTAAAGCGCCTATGGCTGCTTACATAGAGAACACAAGGAAGCCGGTTCAAAATGTAATGGAAATGTTTAATAGGAAGAAACGTCCTACAGATAAGGTGCAGGCCATTTTTGCTTCAGAAATCGACTGTAAAAAAGCCTGGAAAGAGGTGGAAGATCTGATCCCGGATATTGAGATTACAGGAGCGCTGTGTAATAATATAGAAGTAAATGCCAAAGGAGTAAATAAAGGGAAAGGTCTTTTGATGCTGGGAGAGATTCTTGGCATTGAGAAAGAAGAGATTATGGCCTTTGGAGATGGTTTGAATGATACAGTTATGCTGCAAAAAGTTGGCTTTGGCGTTGCTATGGATAATGCCATCGAAACAGTTAAGGCAGCAGCAGACGAAGTAACCCTGTCAAATGATGAGGAAGGTGTGGCCGTCGCCATCGAAAAGTACGTGTTGGATGGAGATGTGTGATGCTGGAAAATGACGAAATGAAAGAGGAGAGTAGAGATGTTAGATATAATTAAGGTAATTATTCTTGGTATTGTAGAAGGTATTACAGAGTGGCTGCCGGTCAGCAGTACCGGACATCTGATTTTGGTAGGAGATATTCTTCAGCCAGATTTAAGCGATGCTTTTATGGAAATGTTTAATGTTGTCATTCAGCTGGGAGCAATTATGGCAGTTGTAGTTTTGTATTTTCACAAGCTGAATCCATTTTCTCCCAGAAAAACCCAAAAACAGAAAATGTTGACATGGCAGATGTGGATTAAAGTATTGATCGCATCTGTGCCGGCAGGAGTTGTGGGTGTGCTTTTTAATGACTATCTGGATGCTGTTTTCTATAAACCGCTTCCAGTGGCAGTGATGCTGATTGTATATGGTATTCTGTTTATTATTGTGGAAGATAGAAATAAGCATCAAAAGGCGAAAGTAAACAAGATATCCGAATTGTCTGTAAAGATGTTGCTTTGGATTGGTGTATTCCAGATGCTTGCTCTGATCCCTGGAACATCCAGGTCTGGAGCGACCATTGTAGGAGCTCTGATGATTGGAATTTCAAGAAGTACGGCAGCTGAGTTTACTTTCTTTCTTGCAATCCCGGCTATGTTTGGCGCAAGTCTGTTAAAACTGGTGAAATTTGGTCTGTCTTTTACAGCTAAAGAGGGCGGAATGCTTGCACTGGGATGTATTGTATCCTTTGGGCTGTCTATTGTTGCTATAAAGTTCCTGATGGGATATATCAAACAACATGATTTTAAAGTATTCGGTTACTATCGGATTGCGTTAGGTGCAATTATTATTGTTGTATCTCTGGTTCAGCTGATAATTGCATAAGAATTCAAAAAGATACTTGTTTTTTCTGGGGTTCGTGTTAGAATATGTACTAGACTTGAATTTTTATACGCATAAATGATTAAAATAAACGGGGATTACTAGGAGGAAAAGAAATATGAAATGGAAAAAAGCAATCAGTGTAATGTTGGCAGCAGCATGTGTGGCTGGTCTTGCAGCATGCGGAAGTAGCAATTCAACAGAGGGAGAAGACAGCGGGGATAAGAAAGATACACTTGTTATGGCGACAAATGCAGAGTTCCCGCCTTATGAATATTATGAGGGACAGGATATTGTTGGAATCGATGTGGATATTGCAACAGCAATTGCAGACGAACTTGGCATGGAACTGAAGATTGAAGATATGGCGTTTGATTCTATTATTGCTGCGGTAACAAGCGGGAAAGCTGATTTTGGAGCAGCAGGTATGACAGTAGACCCAGATCGTGAAAAAGAAGTTAACTTTACAGATACTTATGCAGAAGCAACACAGGTAATTATTGTAAATGAAGACAGCACAATTGCCGGACCAGATGATCTTGCAGGAAAGAAAATCGGTGTACAGCTCGGAACAACAGGAGACATGTATGTATCTGATATTGAAGATGCTACAGTAGAAAGATACAACAAGGGATTTGAAGCAGTGCAGGCTCTGACACAGAATAAGATTGATGCAGTTGTTATTGACGGAGAGCCGGCTAAGAAGTTTGTTGAATCTGCAGAGGGAACAAAGATTCTTGACGAAGCTTATACAGAAGAAGAGTATGCAATTGTTGTAGCTAAGGATAATGATGAACTTCTGGATCAGATCAACGAAGCGATCGGAAATCTTAAGGAATCTGGAAAACTGGATGAAATTGTTGCAAAATATATCTCATCAGATGAAGAGTAATCTGTATACGAAAATATAGATAAGGTGTAAACTATGTTTCAGGATTTGCAGGAGAAATTTTATTTAAATTTTATTAAAGATGAGCGGTGGAGATTTATCTGGGATGGCTTGAAAGTAACTCTTCAGGTAACCTTTCTGGCCGTAATTATTGGGATTGTTCTGGGACTTCTCGTAGCGATCGTACGATCTACTTACGATAAGACAGGGAAGCTTCGAATTCTTAATCTGCTCTGTAAGCTGTATTTGACAGTAATCCGGGGAACCCCTGTTGTTGTACAGCTGTTGATTATATACTTCGTAATTTTTGCCAGTGTTTCAGTTGATAAGATTGTTGTGGCAGTGATGGCATTTGGATTCAATTCGGGAGCTTATGTGGCAGAAATATTCCGTTCGGGAATTATGTCCATTGATAACGGGCAGATGGAAGCAGGAAGAAGTCTTGGCTTTACTTATAGTCAGACTATGTTGTATATTGTTATGCCTCAGGCGTTTAAAAATGTACTGCCTGCTCTTGGAAATGAGTTCATTGTGCTTTTGAAAGAGACTTCTGTATCGGGTTATATTGCCCTGCAGGATCTTACGAAAGGCGGAGATATTATACGAAGTCAGACATACAGTGCATTTATGCCTCTGTTTGCAGTTGCACTTATTTACCTTGTAATGGTACTTATATTTACAAAACTGGTAAATATGCTGGAAAGGAGGCTGAGGAACAGTGACCACTAAAGAAGATGTATTGATTCGCATTGAGGATGTGCATAAGATATTTGGTGAGCTTCACGCTCTGAATGGCATTAATGGAGAAATCAGAAGAGGCGAAGTTGTAGTTATTATTGGACCATCTGGTTCTGGAAAGTCAACACTTTTAAGATCTCTCAACCTTTTGGAGATTCCTTCCAGAGGACATATTTATTTTGGCGGTGAAGATATTACAGATAAAAAAGTAGATATCAATAAGCATCGTCAGAAGATGGGAATGGTGTTTCAGCATTTTAATCTGTTCCCACATAAGACAATTTTACAGAATATTACGCTTGCCCCGATTAAGCTTTTAAAAAAGGACAAAAAAGAAGCAGAAGAAGAGGCAATGAAACTTCTGGAGAGAGTAGGGCTGGAGGGAAAAGCCAATGCGTACCCCTCACAGTTGTCTGGAGGGCAGAAGCAAAGAATTGCTATTGTACGTTCTCTTGCTATGAAGCCAGATGTTATGCTTTTTGATGAGCCTACCTCTGCACTGGATCCTGAAATGGTAGGTGAAGTCCTGGATCTGATGAAGCAACTGGCAAAAGAAGGAATGACAATGGTAGTTGTTACTCATGAGATGGGATTTGCACGGGAAGTTGGTACGAGAGTAGTCTTTATGGATGAGGGGCAGATTAAAGAAGAGGGAGAACCGGAGGAGTTCTTCACCAATCCAAAGGAACCAAGACTCCAGGAATTTTTATCCAAAATTTTATAAATGGCTTAGTTAAAGAATAGTAGTACCTAGCGTGGTGCGAAAATATATAAACGGGCAGGGGATTATACCCCTGCCCGTTTTGCGATTTCACGATTAATTCGGTTCCGAAGTTGAAGAAGATACATATCTGATTTAGGAAACATACGGAAAGTCAGTGGTTCGGATAAATCTTCTTCTATTAGCTCTATAACATAGTCGCGGCTGGTGAGAGATTCCAGAAGCTGACAGGATCTTAGATCGTTCAAAGCTTCCTGAAGTACCATGATACGAATGGATTCCTCCGGATGCCCGTTGGCTCCGGGATATACCAGAAAGGCATCCCCGGAAGGAAAAGCACCGCCGGCGTCTGTTACCTGATAAGGATTCAGGTGCTCCAAAGAGAATTGGCTATTGTAGAAGTTGTATCCCCAATGTAGGATGCCCTCAATGTCATATTTATAGAGTTGCAGGCCGAAAATTCGGTTTCTTAAAGAAGGCATTGCCATAAAACGATTGCTGACTTCGTAGGATTGAAGAACGCAGTAATAAGTCCACATGCGGGTAAGACCGTGTTCCAGAAATTCATGAATTTCATTGTTGCCTGGTATTGGTTTGTCGATGAGACCATGACGGTAAAATTCGTAGCTGGACAGGGCGTCAATGGTATGGAAACCGTTCAGGAGTGGTCCGACAGCTTCCCGGGCACGTCGGTATCCTTCCAGATCACCGGGAGCCGGTTCATCGGAGAGATGGAAATATGTGACATCGGAAATGCCCCATTCTTTAAGTTTTGAGGTGAGCAGCGGCAGGAAGCAACGGAGGAAGGAGATATATTCCTCGCTGTCGGGTGTATGCCATCCAAAGAGTTTTGTCTCCTGTCCATTTTCGGTAACAATTACCTTGGGGGGATATTTAGCGCCCCACTGTGAGAAGAGATGGCTCATTTCGAAATATTTAATACCACATTTTTGACACAGATCAATCCATCGTTTTAGTAAAGAAAAATCAAATTGAAAACAGTCCTTTTCCCGATTCGCCTTGATTAATTGTACCGTAGTACGTTCGGTACCAACAGCGGTGTCAAGAGGTGGGGTAAATAAGGGGGTGAGTATCATATTGCAGCCCCTTTTGGTATATTCCCGAAGAAAATTCTCTAATATTTTCCAATAATCTTCTGAAAATACGGGAACATGGTAGTAGTCGGCCAGGCAGTCTGTGTGCATCCATTCAGTATGGATAAGTTTTTGGGGCGGAAGTACTACATCATAGACTGAGATAGATGTAGAAGCATTTCCAAGAATCTGTCCTTCCCTTGAGAGAGTTAGAGTTATAGGAAAAGTGCCGGCGGGTGTGTCTTCCTTTATTTCAATATCAATCCAAAGAGAACGCCAGCGGCCCGGATAGATGTCCACAGTAGCATTTTTCAGCTCTTTTAAAAGGTCAGGATATATGCCGGAAGTAGTTTTTAAATAATTGTCATCTGTAATAGGATTGCAGACTCTGCCGGCGGGAACATTTTCCACGCTGCGGATTTGTATGTAGTCTGCAAGAGGAGAAGTGATTTTTACATCAGCTCTTGTTTTTAAAAAATCAGAATGTGCCAGACAGGCTGCCTGGAAAGATATGGTCTCCCCTTTTAGAGCTGTTAATTTCATACATTCGGGACGGTATACCGGGAGCTCATCCGGAAATACTTTATCCAGAGAGGATAAAAGTTTTATCTCTATTTCTGGTAATGGAAATTGATTCATAGATGTGTTTCCTTTCTTCCTTACGCTGTTATATAAAGATATGTGCGTTTTCTTCTATTATAAGATATTTGGAGGATGCATGGGAAGTATAATTCTGTTATAATCGGAAAAGAAAAGGAGAAGATTATGAAATACGAGCGAATTTATGGGGGGACGTTTCTGGAGCGTCCTAATCGGTTTATTGCATATATAGTTATAGGTGGAAGTAAAGAGATTGTTCATGTGAAAAATACAGGAAGATGTGCTGAGCTTTTGGTACCTGGGGCGAAAGTATACGTGCAGAAAGCAGAAAATCCGGACAGAAAGACAAAGTGGGATCTTATTGCAGTTGAAAAAAATGGTCGTATGATTAATATGGATTCGCAGGTGCCTAATGTTGCAGCAAAAGAGTGGATAGAGAAAGGAGAGCTGTTTCAAAAGCCTTTGTCTGTACGCCAGGAATATACGTATGGAAAGTCACGTATTGATTTATATGTTGAGACAGAAAATAGGAAAATACTCTTGGAAGTAAAGGGGGTAACTTTGGAAGAAGAAGGAGTGGTTCGTTTTCCAGATGCACCAAGTGAACGGGCAGTAAAGCATGTAGAAGAGTTGACCCAAGCTGTGAGAGAAGGATATGAAGCTTATGTACTTTTTGTAGTACAGATGGAAGATGTAAAATTTTTTACTCCAAACCGGGATACCCATCCAGCTTTTTGTGAAGCATTGCAGGAAGGAGCAAGAGCCGGCGTACATGTGATGGCGGTAGAATGCCATGTGGAAAAGGATAAAATAGAGATTAAAAAACAAGTTCCGGTTATATTGGAGGATCCAAAATTGTATGAGATGAGGGATTCGCTCATTTCCTGGTATAGAAAATGTAAAAGAAATCTTCCGTGGAGAGCGGATCCAACACCTTATCATGTATGGGTTTCAGAGATTATGCTCCAACAGACCAGAGTAGAGGCTGTAAAACCTTATTATGCAAGATTTTTAAAAGAGCTGCCTACAGTAGAAGATTTGGCAAAGGCAGAGGAAAATACGCTTCTTAAGTTATGGGAAGGCTTGGGATATTATAATCGTGTTCGTAACATGCAGAAAGCAGCACAACAGATCATGATAGATTTTGATGGGAAATTTCCCGATAGTTATGAGGCTATTCTTTCCTTGAAAGGAATTGGAACCTATACTGCAGGAGCTATCAGCGCCTTTGCATACGGACAACCTAAAGCAGCAGTGGATGGGAATGTAATGCGGGTAGTGTCCAGAATACTTGGCAGCAAAGAAGATATTATGAAGGCTTCTGTCAAAAAGAAAATAGAGGAAAAACTGGAAAAAGTAATTCCTGTAGAGGCGGCGAGTGACTTTAGCCAGGGGCTCATTGAACTTGGGGCAATGGTCTGCCTGCCGAATGGAGCTCCCAAATGTCCGGAATGTCCGGTGAGGGAGTGGTGCAAAGCATGCTGTGAGGGACTGCAGGGAGAAATTCCGGTACGTACAAAACAAAAAGCAAGAAAAGAGGAAAAAAGGACAGTTTTCATATTCCAGGATGGTGAGAAAACAGCCATACGAAAAAGACCGAAAAGAGGACTTTTGGCAGGTTTGTATGAGTTCCCGAATGTAGAAGGAAATTTGTCCATGGAGGAAGCGGTTGCTTACAGCAAAAAGATGGGACTTATTCCTGTGAGAGTGCAAGAACTGGGAGGAGCAAAACATATTTTCAGTCATGTGGAATGGGAGATGACGGGGTATCTGATATGGGTGGATGAGTTGGAGAAATCCTGTCGGGAATCTATGTTGTTTGTACACCCGGATGAAGTGGAAAAAGAATATCCTATGCCGTCAGCTTTTGAAAAATATACAAATTATTTGAATATACGGCTGGGAAATGAAAGATATTTTTAAAGCTGAAGAAAGAGTTCCCTATGGGAACTCTTTCTTCAGCTTTTATGTTTTTCATTTTTACATCTTACAAACGTTCATTATTTTCACGCATAAATTTATATTCTGCAACAGAACGGTCAAAACCTTCAATGTGTACGTAAAGCCATTCAACTACCTTCTCCTGGACTTTAGCAACAAAAGCAGGTGAAGGACCTTCTTCCTCTGTCAGCATATCCTGAAGATCAGAAATGGTCTGTTTAAAGATTTCATGCTGCTCTTTATGTTTTTGGAAGCCGGGATATTCAATTTCTCTTTGAAGCTGTTCTTCAGCAGAAAAATGAAAGTTTGTATAATCCTCCAGATAGTCAAGTGTTCTCACAGCAACAGCTTTGTCATTGCTTTGTTCACAGCTTCTAAGTACCTCATTGATTTTTTCGATGAGTTCTTTGTGCTGGGAATCTATCATTTCATTCCCTGTTACCAGATTATCACTAAATTCAGCATACATTGTATTTTTCCTCCTTGTATAAAAAAATAGAATTTATAGCAAAGGTTTCCCCCTTGTATTTTAATATCAGATTGGTTGGTGTGAAAGCTTTGGAGCCTTCTTGCGGGCGGGTACATAGACAAAAGGATAAATAATCCCCGCCATAACCATTGCAGCAAAAACATCGGTTACAGAGTGCTGCTTTAAAAACATAGTTGAAAGAATAATGAGTAAACCGAAGATGCAAATAAAATTTTTCATAAGTTTTCGGCTTTTCATTGACTCATCGTGAGCAACCGCAAAAATAACGGATAAAGTGTTAAATACATGAATACTAGGAAGGACGTTTGTTGGGGTATCTGTTTTATATACAAAACGGACAAGATCTGTAAAAATATTATCCCGTGCAAAAGTATCGGGGCGTAAATTCAGACCGTTTGGAAAAACAGTACATATAATAAGAAAAATTGTCATTCCCGTGAACATGAAAGCACACAGCCGGTAAAAGCCTTTTTTGTTTGTAAAGAAAAAATATCCTACCATTACTGCAATAAAGATAAACCAAAGCAGATATGGTATAATGAAATATTCGATAAACGGAATATAATCATCCAGCGGAGAATGGATCAGGTAATAATTCTTTGGCACATGATGTTCAAGATAAAGAAACCATGGCATATAAATGAATCCATATAGAAAGACCCATGCATGGCTGTATTTTTTCAGAAAGTCAGTTATTTTCATTATGATACTTCCTTTCAGCAATATATTACAGTTTGTAGTACAGTTTGCATAGAAATTATATTTTTAATTCACTGGAATTATAACACGAAAAAGTTTAATCAACAAGGCGGTTCATTGTTTCTTAATAAAATTCACCGTCTTTTTCAAAAATCTGCATATCATAGTGTAAATTGCCCAGCCGGCGGGATTTTTCTGTGTTCAGTGTCCATACTGCAACAGGAGTTTGAAAGATCCTGCGGCAGATCCACACACTGATTTCAGGCAGATCCTTTAGTTTATAGGAAATAAAGTCCGGACGCCCAAGAAAATTAAAAAGCAGATGTTTTACCATAAATTTGAGAATATAAGGCTCCGTTGTCTGATCTGCAGTCAGATTAGAGGAAAGCTGGCCTCGCAGTATATGAGGAGCGTGAAGTCGAAACCAGCGAAGCCCCATAGTATTGAAAGACTGGATGAGGTAAGGCCCATGGTAAGTCTTCAGGAGTTTATAAGTTTCTTCGCAGATTCTTACAGAACGTCCGGGAATTTTCAACTCAATAAGCAGAGGAACTCTTCCATCAACAAAGGAAAGGACCTCGGATAAAAGAGGAATCTTTTCAGATGTATGCAGAAGGAAAAACTGTCGCAGTTCGCTGTATGTATAGGATTCGATTTTTCCGCTTACACCGCAGAGACGATCCAGTGTATCATCATGGAAAACAGCCACCTGATTATCCTTGGTCAGATGGACATCCAATTCAATTCCGTAGTGGAGACGTGCAGCAGCGTTAAATGCAGCGATTGAATTTTCGGGAATAAGGTGTTTGGACGAGTGATATCCCCGGTGGGCAAATTTAATATTTCGGTATCGATCCATTTCTTTACGCCGGGAAATTCTTGGAAAGATTGAAAATAGGTAGAGTCCAATTATTGTGAATGCAAGGAGTGCAAAAACAACGGGGGCAGGTAGAGGTAATGGATAGAATATCATAAATACTGGCATAGAATATACATCCTTTCCAGGTTCCTTCTTATTGGAACCAATCAATATAATAGAAAGATTTAGCAGGTAATGATTCGAAGTTTATCAGATTCAAGGCATGCCTTGATACTGTGCTGCAAAAAGACAGGCTCTCCATCAGTATGAACCGGAAGAGCAGTATCACTTTCAATTCTTACTTCCTTACATGTATAAGTGTAAACTCCTCGGAAACGGGTGTGCCATCCTTTGAAAGCAAAGGGGAGCAAAATAAGAGCTTTGTATCTGGAAATGCCGGAAATTACCATAATATTTAAAAATCCGTCACAGGGATCTGCTTTGGGGCAGAATCGAAATCCACCGCCCTCGTAAGGATGATTCATTGCTACAGCAAACAAAACATTTGAGAAGGAAACAGAGTTTTTACCATCTAATGTTATCTGCATTGTTGCAGGACGTAAATGAACAAGTCTGTGCAGTGCAATGGCTGCATAGGTCAGTTTGCCAAGATGAATCCGATTTAGGAGAACTTTAAGTCGAGAGATGACAGCCTGGTGGCAGATGGCAGCATCAAAGCCAATACCAGTACTTACTGCAAAGCGTTTTTGTCTGTTTTTGTAGGATAGAAGTCCTACATTCATATAGGAATAAGCAGAAGGATTAAGAATAATTTCCAGAGCTTTCTGCGGATTTCTGGGAAGAGAAAAAGAGCGGGCAAAATCATTACTCGATCCAATAGGAATGTATCCTACAGTTGTCCGCGACAGATCTGATATTCCATCAATTACTTCATTGATAGTGCCATCTCCTCCAAGCACAATAATAGTATGTTCCTGTCCATCGCTAGTCAGTTCCCGGGTTATGGCAGTTGCATGCCGCTGGTATTTTGTGAAGAGCGCAAGATAGGGGATGGAACGGTTTTTTAAAATTTGTTCTAGTTCTCCCCATGTTCTGGCGCCCAGACCAGAGCGGGCATTTGGATTTATGATAAAAACGTACATAAACATTCTCCCTTCAGATAATATAAAATTATAACGCGGATGCTTCTTTGAGACAACAAGGGAGATTGCTATTTTAATGGCAAAATGTTATATTTAAGAAAAGTTTAGATTACGAGACAACTCCTCCACACTGCAGAAGGATAGCAGCGCATGAGAGCAGGTCTTAGATTTAAGGAGGAAAAGAAAATGATGAAGTTGGGATTTGTTGGTACAGGCAATATGGCAACTGCCATGATGGGAGGTATTCTTGCTAACGGGCTGGCAAAGGCTGACGAGATAATAGGTGCTGATTTGTCTGAAGCAGGAAGAAAGAAAGTGCAGGAAACATATGGTATTTGTGTTACAGCTGATAATAAAGAAGCGGCCAGACAGGCAAAGATTCTTATACTTTCTGTAAAACCACAGTTTTACTCGGATGTAATTGCAGATATTAAAGATGAGATTACAGACAATCATCTTATCATTACCATTGCTCCAGGAAAAACACTCACCTGGGTAGAGGAGCAATTTGGAAAACCGGTAAAAATTATACGAACTATGCCAAATACTCCTGCAATGGTAGGAGAAGGTATGACAGCGGTATGTAAAAATGAATATGTAACGGAAAAAGAAATGGAAGAAGCATTGCAAATTCTTGGAAGTTTTGGAAAGGCAGAAGTAATACCGGAACGGTTGATGGATGCAGTTGTATCTGTAAGCGGAAGCTCGCCGGCATATGTATTTATTTTGATCGAGGCAATGGCTGATGCAGCAGTATCCGGAGGAATGCCCAGATCGCAGGCATATAAATTTGCTGCACAGGCAGTAATGGGAAGTGCAAAAATGGTTCTGGAAACAGGCAGGCATCCGGCCGAGTTGAAGGATATGGTATGTTCACCGGCAGGGACAACAATTGAGGCAGTGCGGGTATTGGAAGAAAGAGGATTCCGAAGTGCAGTGATAGAAGCTATGAAAACATGTGAAGCGATTTCAAAAAGTTTGTAATAAAGTAATCTGATAAAGGAGATTGAAGGACAGGATGGGAAAAAGACAGCTGAAGCCATGGATGGCAATTATATTTGTACTGGTCTTTTGGATAGACATTTTTGTAATAGGGGGACTGTTTGGAAAATGGTTTGGCGTATGGGGAACACTGTTGGGAGAAATTCTGCTGGTTGTTTTATCGGTAGGGATTGCCATTTTGCTGCGGACAGATTTACGTAAGATTTTTCCATTTAAAAGGCCGGAAGCGGCAAAAATAGCAGGGACGGTAGTGTTTTGGCTGGGGGCATTTTTAGCAGCCATGGGGATAGTTGGGGTTATTGCGTATTTTTTCCCGCAACAAATGTTAGGAGCCGGGCAGAATATAGGAGATATTGTAGTATCTGTTCCAGCGTGGTTTTCTCTTTTCCTTTTAGCCTTAACTCCGGCTATATGTGAGGAAATAGCTTTTCGGGGGGCTTTTCTTGGATGTTTCCGGGGAGGAAGAAATAAGTGGATTGGTATTCTGATTGTGTCGATTGTTTTTGGAATCTTTCATGGAAGTATTTGGAGAGCCATACCTACAGCTATTCTTGGAATTGCAATGGGATACCTTTTGTTAGAGACAGAGAATATGATTTACAATATGCTGTTTCATTTTATTAATAATGCAGTTCCAACACTCTTGCTGCTGGTGTTGGCTATGACGTCCCAGGGAATGATTGATCAGGGTCAGGTAGCCGAGACACAGCAGATAGCTGAAGGTCAGTTCTCGCTTATGATAATGGCGGTGTATTTGCTATATTCATCTGGAGCTCCGCTTTTAATTTATATTGGAAATTATCTAATCCATCGAGGACAGCAAGGTTATACAGCGGGAATCTTTCCTAAGGAAAAAAGATGGCTGCTGTTTCTTCTTATCACAGTCAGCCTCTTCCTTCTCTTTATGGGGATGTTACTTATGGTAATTTCAACGGTGATTAGCCTCGTGTAAGGAAAATGGTTGCAGACACCGGGAAAGAATACCGTTCATATGTGCGATGGCTGTTCCATAATTCGTAATAGGAATACCGGCATCTTTAGTACAGGAGAGACGGTATTTCATTTCGCGCTCATTTAGTGTACATCCTCCGCAATGAATTACCATTGAATAGTCGCTTAAATCGGTAGGAAATTCTGTTCCGCTTGTGAAGGAAAAGCGAATATCCTTTCGACCAGTGTATTTTTTAATAAGCTTTGGAAGCTTGACTGTTCCAATGTCTTCACATTGTCGGTGGTGTGTACATCCTTCTGAAATTAAAATAGAATCATGATCTTTAAGAGAATCTAAAGCTCTGGCACCGTCTGCCAGAGTTTTTAAATTGCCTTTATATCTGGCAAATAGGATAGAAAAAGAGGTCAGAGGAATCTCTTTTGGGACAATTTCAGAAACATAGGAAAACACTTGGCTGTCCGTAATGACAAGGTCAGGAACTTTTCCTATGGAGGAAAGGGCGTTTTCTAATTCAGATTCACGAACAGTTAAGGCATATGCACCGGAATCCAGAATGTCACGGATGGTTTGTTGCTGTGGCAGTATCAGGCGACCCTTTGGAGCTGCTTTATCAATAGGAATGACCAGGATTACAAGGCTGGAAGGGCGGATTAAATCTCCAACAATGCGCCTGCCGCTATCCGCGGCAGGCAGACTGGCGGCAAGAAGTTCCTTTAATTCCTCAATTCCTCTGCCATCCTGGGCGCTGATATGAATCGTCCGGATCTCTTTTGGCAAATTAGCAACCCAAGCAATGGGGGAGTCAAAAGAAGGAAGCTTGTCGCATTTGTTTATTGCAAGAATGCAGGGAATCTGCTTCTTTTGAATTTTTTGAAGTATTTTAGTATCTTCAGGCGTTATACCTTCCAGAGCATCAATTACAAGGACTGCAATGTCACAGCGATTCAGGGCCTGATGAGCTTTCTGGATACGCATAAGACCAAGTGATCCGTTGTCATCAAGTCCTGGAGTGTCAATGAGAACTACAGGTCCAAGAGGAAGGAGTTCCATCGCTTTCATAACCGGATCAGTTGTAGTACCTTTGATATCGGAAACAATGGCAAGATTTTGTGCAGTAACTGCATTGATGAGACTGGATTTTCCGGCATTACGTTTTCCAAAGATTCCAATATGAACGCGTTCTGCATTGGGTGTATTATTCAAACTCATAAAAGGTCCTCCATATTAAAAACGGAAATCACGACGGTTATTTTCACGAATAAGGCGAAGATTTTCTTCTACAACTGCCCGTGCCTTGAGATTGGGTACATTGAGGATTTCACGGTCGATGAGTTTGTCTCCGATTGCTTTTGTTTCTGGTGAAGCATAATCCATAAGATACTCTTCCAGAGTCATCAATGCATTTGGATGGCAGCAGTTCTGAATCTGGCCACTTTTACAAAGGGACATAAAACGGTCTCCGGTTCGCCCTTCCCGATAACAGGCGGTGCAGAAGCTGGGAATGTAATCCATTTCCATCAGCCAACGAACAACTTCATCCAAAGTACGAGTGTCGCTTACGTCAAATTGTTCTGAACGGGCATCCTCCGGCTCTGGCTCACAGTAACCGCCTACACTGGTGCGGGATCCTCCGCTGATCTGTGAAATGCCTAGATGAAGAACTCTTTCCCGGCATTTCTGATTTTCTCGGGTAGATATGATCATTCCTGTATAAGGAACTGCAATACGGATACAGGCTACAATTTTAGCAAAAGTATCATCGTCGATACCGTTATCAAAAGCATCGGCATCAATATCGTCTGCATGGCGAAGGCGGGGAACACTGATGGTATGTGGACCTACACCAAAAGCAGCTTCCAGATGTTCTGCATGCATAAGAAGTCCTGTAAACTCATAGCGGTATTTATCCAGGCCAAAAAGGACGCCGATTCCTACATCATCAATTCCGCCTTCCATTGCCCGATCCATAGCAGTAGTATGATAATCGTAGTCATGCTTAGGTCCTGTAGGATGAAGTTCCAGATAACTTTTTTTATGATAGGTTTCCTGAAACAGAATATAAGTACCGATTCCGGCTTCTTTCAATAGTCTGTAATTATCTACTGTAGTAGCTGCAATATTGATATTGACACGGCGTATAGCTCCGTTTTTGTGTTTGATGCTATAAATAGTATTGATACTGTCTAAATAATAATCCATTGTATTGTGAACCGGATCTTCACCTGCTTCCAGTGCCAGACGTTTGTGTCCCATATCCTGGAGGGCGATAACCTCTTTTCGAATTTCTTCTTGGGTCAGTTTTTTTCTCGCAATATGCTTATTTTTCATGTGGTAGGGACAATAAGTACATCCGTTAATGCAATAATTAGATAAATATAAAGGAGCAAACATGACAATTCGGTTACCGTAAAAATCCTTTTTGATCTGTTCTGCCAGTTTATAAATTTCTTGGTTTTTCTCTTCTATATCGCAGTCAAGAAGAACTGCTGCTTCACGGTGAGACAAGCCTTTTCGTTTTCGGGCTTTTTCAATGATTGAATCAATCAGCGCTTCATTGTGCTTGTTTTCTTCTGCATATGCAAGCGTGGTGAGGATTTCCTCGTGGTTAATAAAATCATCTGGACATTTTGAGTTTACATCATACATTTTTATTTCCTCCGTTATCGAAAATTTTGTACATCGTATTTACTAGGAGACATTCAAAGAGTCTCCACGATGCGTCAGAATATGATAACCGACTGCTTCCATACGCTTTTCCAGCTGGCGTTTCCCTTCTGCTGATTCTTCGCCGTCAGATAGCTTATTGTCATAAAGAGCATAGTCTTTCCGGTGAGTTTTCGGAGACAGATTAGGCATGACAACATTTGCACCGGCAAGAATTCCAAGTTCCCGTCCGTTTTTATGAATTGTGCCTAGAGCCGTAGTAGCAGGAAGAAGGACTTTGGGAAGCATAAGGCGGAGAAGCCCCAGCATAAAAAGGGTCAGCTCCAGAGTGCCTGCAGGTTCCTTTGCAAATTTTGTGTTGCAGTGAGGGATGAAAGGACCAATTCCTACCATATGGGGATTCAGCTTTTTGATGAATAGCATATCATCTGCCAGATGTCCGGCAGTTTGGTAAGGAGATCCTACCATAAAACCGGTACCTACCTGATATCCGATTTGTTTCAAATCCCACAGACAGGCCTGGCGCTCAGCTGCCTGGAGATAAGCCGGATGAAGCTGCCCATAATGTTTGGAATCAAAGGTTTCATGACGTAAAAGATAACGGTCAGCTCCGGCGTCAAAAAAAGCCTGATAAGTATCGTGAGATTTTTCTCCGATAGAAAGTGTGATGGCGCACTCTGGCCAGTGCTTTTTAATTTCAGCAATTATGTGCGTCATGCGTTCATCTGTGAACCAGCCGTCTTCTCCTCCCTGCAGAACAAAAGTACGGAACCCCAAGGAATATCCTTCCTGACAACAGGAAAGGATTTCCTCTTCAGTGAGACGATAACGATGTACCGAGTGGTTGCTTTTTTGAATACCACAGTAATAGCAGTCGTTTTTACAATAATTTGTAAATTCAATCAATCCGCGGATAAAGATTCCGTTCCCATAGTGCTGATGAGATACCTTGCGTGCCAGATTAAAAAGATAATCACTATCGCCTGGTGTATGGTTTTGGATCAAAGAGATCCATTCCTCTCTGGAGAGAGTATTGGTTTCATACAGTTTGTCGATAAGTAGACGATTGTTTTTTTTCATCTGTGCCCTTCCCTCCTGAAGCTTCCTGTACTACAAAAAAACCTGCACTTATGGCGCAGGCAAAAGGTGGGAGAGTTTCTCCCTTCTTGATTTATGCTGGAAGCGCCTTTTTACTCAGGTGTTACCCTTTGTAATCAGTACGGTATTTTTAATATTGTATCATGGAAGGGAACAAATGGGAATACTTTACGGAAACTTTACAAGATATATACGATAGAATTGACAAACCCTGTCTATACTGGAGTATAATAATCAGGATACGACTGCAGAGGCAGCCATATCCTGATATGTAAAGAAAAATTACCGGTACAACCGGAAAGGAGATAAGAATGAAAAAAAAGTATACTTCTCTGGAAAAATCCTGGATCTTGTATGATGTTGGAAATTCGGCATTTGTGCTTCTGGTTTCAACCATTATTCCAATTTATTTCAATTATTTGTCAGAATATGCAGGACTTTCTTCTGTTACCTACCTCGCATACTGGGGATATGCTGCCTCTGTTGCTACTTTGGCGGTTGCATTTATTGGTCCTGTTTTTGGAGCGGTAGCAGACACTAAAAACTATAAAAAGAAAGTATTTCTGGTTACGGTGCTGGTGGGAGTCATTGGATGTATTGCTATGGGAATTGCAACGACATGGCTTAGTTTTCTGATCATTTTTGTTATTGCTAAGATTGGCTATTCTGCAAGCCTGGTATTTTATGATTCCATGCTGCATGATGTAACCACTCCTGAAAGATTAGATGAAGTTTCCTCGCAGGGATATGCGTGGGGGTATATTGGAAGCTGTATTCCTTTCATCGCAAGTCTGGGAGTTGTATTGGGTGCCGGTTCTTTTGGAATATCTATGAAAACTGCAATGGGAATTTCTTTTGTTATTGTAGCAGTGTGGTGGACCCTTACTTCCCTGCCGCTTTTGAAAAAGTACAAACAACTTCATTATGTGGAAAATACACCAGGACTGGTAGGCAAAAGCTTTCACCGGTTATGGGATACGTTGAAGGGGATGAAACATGATAAAAAGATTTTATTATATCTCCTTGCATATTTCTTTTATATTGATGGGGTTTACACAATTATAGAGATGGCAACTGCATATGGTACGGCATTAGGTCTGGATACAACGGGACTTTTACTGGCACTCCTTGTAACCCAGATCGTGGCATTTCCAGCAGCTATTGTATTTGGAAAACTGACGGAAAAATATCCGTCTGAAAATCTGATTACTGTTTGCATTGTGTCTTATACGGCAATTGCAGTATATGCATTGTTTTTGAATAGTCAGCTGCAGTTCTGGATTCTGGCAGTTTGTGTGGGCCTGTTCCAGGGAGGCATTCAAGCTTTGTCCCGCTCTCATTTTGCTAAGCTGATTCCTCCACAGAAATCAGGGGAATATTTTGGGATTATGGATATCTGTGGAAAAGGCGCGTCCTTTATCGGAACTGCACTGGTAGGAATTGTTTCACAGTTTACCGGAAGTACTAATCTGGGAGTTGCTGTACTTGCCATAGTTTTTATCGTAGGACTGGTTTTGTTCCGCGCCTCTGTACGAATAAAAAAATGGTAATCTTTATCTTCCTGTGATAGAATAAAGTAAAAGCAGGAGATGAGAGTTATGATCATACAAGGATTGCAGAAATTAACATTACTCGACTATCCGGGCAAAGTGGCCTGTACTATATTTACAGCAGGATGCAACTTTCGATGCCCGTTTTGCCATAATGCCTCCCTTGTGATTGATACATCTATGAATGAAGACATATCGGAAGAAGAAATTGTTCGATTTTTGGAAAAACGACAGGGAATTCTTGATGGTGTGTGCATTAGTGGGGGAGAACCTCTGCTACAGGATGGGATCGAGGAATTTATTGGTAAGATAAAAAAAATGGGATATGACGTAAAACTGGATACGAACGGAAGCTTTCCGGATAAGCTTATCAGTCTTGTGGAAGCTGGGCTGGTAGATTATGTGGCTATGGATATTAAAAATTCACAGGAGCACTATGGACGGACGATAGGAATAGAAGATTATGATATTAGTAATATACATAGAAGTGTGACCTATTTGATGTCTGGGGCAGTGCCTTATGAATTTAGAACTACTGTTGTGAGAGAATTTCATCAAAGATCAGACTTTGCTTCTATTGGACGATGGATTCGGGGAGCTGAACAATATTACCTACAGCAATTTGTAGATTCCGGAGATTTGATTCGACCGGGTCTTCATGGTTATGGAAAAGAGATTATGGAACAGGCGTTGGAAGTCGTGAAAAAAGACGTAAAATCCGCGCAGCTGCGTGGTTTGTAGAAAATTGAAAAGGGGACATAATAACAACATGTTGTGAAAATACAAAAAAGTGTGCACAACATGTTGTTATTTTTTATTGACTGATATGAAGATAAAGTGGTATGATATAAGAACAGCACAAAAGAAAGATAAAAGGGGAGGTCATTTCATGTATCAGGTAGTAAAAAGAGACGGACAGATCGCGGAATTTGATATTGCCAAGATCAGTATTGCCATTACAAAGGCATTTGAAGCGCAAAACAGGCAGTATCATCCGTCAATCATAGATATGTTGTCACTTAAAGTGACGGCTGATTTTGAACCCAAAATCAAGAAAGATCTTATTCAGGTGGAAGACATTCAGGACAGTGTAGAGCAGGTACTTGTCCAGGCAGGCTATGGCGATGTGGCAAAAGGATATATCCTTTATCGGAAAAATCGCGAGAAAATTCGTAATTTAAAATCAACAATGCTGGATTATAAGGAAATTGTTGATAATTATGTAAATGTATCTGACTGGCGCGTTAAGGAAAATTCTACAGTGACTTATTCCGTAGGAGGACTGATTTTAAGCAACTCAGGAGCTATTACAGCGAACTACTGGCTGTCAGAAATTTACGATGAGGAAATCGGACAGGCACACAGAAATGCAGATATCCATCTTCATGATCTTTCTATGTTGACAGGATATTGTGCAGGATGGTCATTAAAACAGCTCATTCAGGAGGGGTTGGGAGGAATTCCGGGTAAAATTTCTTCTTCTCCGGCAAAACATTTGAGCGTTTTGTGTAACCAGATGGTAAATTTCCTTGGAATTATGCAGAATGAATGGGCCGGAGCCCAGGCTTTTTCGTCTTTCGACACTTACCTTGCACCTTTTGTAAAAGTAGATAATTTAAGTTATGACAGTGTCAAAAAATGCATAGAGTCCTTTATTTACGGGGTAAATACACCGTCTCGCTGGGGAACCCAGGCGCCGTTTTCCAATATTACTTTGGATTGGACGGTTCCGAACGACCTTGCCAATCTTCCGGCTATTGTTGGTGGAAAGGACATGGACTTTACCTACGGAGACTGTAAAAAGGAAATGGATATGATCAATAAGGCTTTTATTGAGATCATGATTGAAGGAGACGCACATGGTCGCGGATTCCAGTATCCTATTCCGACCTATTCTATCACCAGTGATTTTGACTGGTCTGATACAGAAAATAACCGTCTTTTGTTTGAGATGACAGCCAAATATGGTACCCCTTATTTCTCTAATTATATTAACAGTGATATGGAACCAAGTGATGTAAGAAGTATGTGCTGCCGTCTGCGGCTTGATCTTCGTGAACTGCGCAAGAAGTCCGGTGGATTTTTTGGAAGCGGGGAAAGTACAGGTTCTATCGGTGTTGTAACGATTAATATGCCAAGAATTGCATATCAGTCTGAAAATGAAGAAGAATTTATGAGCCGTCTGGATCGGTTGATGGATATTTCCGCACGCTCTCTTCATGTGAAGAGACAAGTTATTACAAAACTGTTAGATGAAGGTTTGTATCCATATACAAGACGTTATCTGGGATCATTTGAAAATCATTTCTCCACTATTGGTCTTGTAGGAATGAACGAGGCCGGATTGAATGCAAAATGGATTCAGAAGGATATGACTCATAAGGAGACACAGGAATTTTCTAAAAAAGTGCTGAACCATATGAGAGAAAGATTATCTGGTTATCAGGAAGAATATGGAGATCTGTATAATCTGGAAGCAACTCCGGCAGAGTCTACTGCTTATCGGTTTGCAAAGCATGATGTGGAACAGTTCCCTGATATAATTACAGCAGCGGAAGATTGTGGTACACCATATTATACAAATAGTTCCCATCTTCCGGTGGGATATACAGAAGATATTTTTGATGCGCTGGATATTCAGGATGATCTTCAGACGTTATATACATCGGGAACCGTATTCCATGCCTTCCTGGGAGAGAAGCTTCCTTCCTGGAAATCAGCGGCATCTCTGGTACGGAAAATTGCAGAGAATTACAAGCTGCCATATTATACAATGTCACCGACGTATTCTATCTGTAAAGATCATGGCTATATTTCCGGAGAACATTATACTTGTCCGGAATGCGGTAATGTGACAGAAGTATATAGCCGTATTACAGGATATTACCGTCCGGTTCAGAATTGGAATGATGGTAAAGCACAGGAATTTAAAGATCGTAAAGTATATGATTTAAGTCACTCACATTTTCATGTGAAATCTAAAGCGGGCGAAAAGATTGATGAGGTTATGAAAGCAGATGCGGATACATCGAGAAAGCTTTTATTCACAACCAAAACCTGCCCTAACTGTAAAATAGCTAAAAATGCGTTAGAAGAGGCACATGTAAATTATGAAGTGATTGATGCGGAAGAGAACAAGGAACTGGCAAAGAAATATGGAATTTTGTCGGCACCCACGCTTGTACTCGTAGGAAAGGACGGAGTAAAGAAGCTTACTAACGCATCCAATATTAAGAAATATACGGAAGAAAATTAATCGATTTAAGTGAAATATCCTGCAAAGTATATATGCAAATGATAAAGGACGCCCCCTATTTTTATAGGTGGGCGTCCTGTTTTATTATCAGGATAAATTTTCTTTGATCATTTGATAATAAGATAGCTCTTCGTATCCGAGCCTTTTATAGAGAGAAATGGCACCAGTATTTTCATGAGTGACCTCCAGGCGTATACGCCTGGCCTGGGGGTATTCTTTCTCCAGCCATTGAAATACCTGTGTGCCATATCCTTTTCCCCTTGCATGGCTTCTGAAAAAAAGTTCATCAAACCAGACCTGGATTCCACCTGCTTCATTGTTCCATGTAATCCCCAGATTAGCATATCCGGCGATAGTTCGGTGTGCCTGGGAATCGGTTTCTTCCAGAACAAGAATTCTTGTCAGTGGATTGTTGGTCACGGCTTCTGTAATTGTCCGCTGAAAATTTTCTTCAGGAACTGTATGAAGGCAGGCAGGACTTTCGTAAAATTCTTTCATCATTAGGGTGACTTCTTCCCTGTCAGCTTCCGTAATGTCTCTGATAATCAGCATTGATAAAACCTCCCTTTTATCTGTGTGCCTCCATCATATCATGAGATACACGGGGAAGCAACCTACATAAGCCCGTCGAGATAAGTTGTTAAAAGACGCCGTATATTACCTTCAAAATCAGCCTCTCCATTTTTTAGGCACCATTCAAATACATTTCCGATTACCATAATGCGGATATCAGTGGTGACTTCTTCCAAAGGATGTTTTAAGTGTATAATACCAGCATCAATTGCACGCTGTAGATAGTGCTGAACAGTAACGATTGGATAAGGACGTTCTGTTCGAATATCCGGATTTAGAGATTGATTTTTGGGGGTATAATAATTGGATACGAAATCCAGTCCCAGTTCCCGGCAATAGTGGGCGTAATTCAGATAGACATGGATGATAGCGGTCTTGGCTTCCTCCGCATTTGCAGGAAGTTCAAGACAATCAGGATCAATACTTGGCTGTTCTTCGATATAGTAGGATAAAAGATCATCCTTAGTTTTAAAGTGGTGGTAGAAACTTCCGTTGGAAACCCCTGCCTCTTCACATATATTCTTGATAGACAAACCTTCATATCCTTTTTTTCTAAGGATGGATTTGGCAGCCTGAAAAATCCGGTCTTTCGTTTCTTTTGATTTTAACTGCTGTTTGGATAATTCCTCTGTTTTTGCCATGGTAATACATCTCCTTTGTCTGTTTTTCAGCTTTACAAACATTGAGTTCTTTTTATAGAACATAGTGTTTATAACAAAGCGCGACAGCTTTGTGCATAAAGCAGGGAAACACTTTATGCGCAGGTATCATAACCACGTTGTGGGTATTATAGCATATTTTCGGAAGAGCTTCAACAAAACAGAGCGAACTCTGTATTTTCCTGCGGGGCTCATTCCATTGCATAACCAGCCATTTTCCAGTATAATAATCCTGCAGATAAGCTGGAAAAGAAAGGATAGTAATATATGGATATTAATCAGAAAATTACGGAGGAATTGGGAGTAAAAAGATGGCAGGTAGATGCAGCTGTAAAGCTGATTGACGAAGGAAACACCATTCCGTTTATAGCCAGATACAGAAAAGAAGCTACAGGAACATTGGATGACGAACAGCTTCGAAAACTGCATGAACGGCTGCAGTATCTTAGGGGGCTGGAAGAAAAAAAGGAACAGGTACTTTCCAGTATTGAGGAGCAGGGAAAGCTGACAGAAGAGTTGAAAAAGCAGATTTTGGATGCAGAGACACTGGTTGTAGTGGAAGATCTCTATCGTCCCTATCGTCCTAAGCGGAGAACAAGAGCAACGATTGCCAAGGAAAAAGGGTTGGAAGGGCTGGCGGCTCTTATTACTCTTCAAAATTTAAAAAGCTCTCTTGAAGAGGCGGCTTTGGAATATGTGAATGAGCAAAAGGATGTAAAAGATGTTGATGAGGCAATAGCCGGAGCAAAGGATATTATTGCGGAGAATATTTCCGACGAAGCAGATTTTAGAAGTTATATCCGTAAGATCACTATACAGAAGGGAAAACTGATCTCAAAAGCAAAGGATGAGGATACTCAGTCTGTATATGAAATGTATTACGATTTTGAGGAACCTATTACACGGCTTGCAGGGCACAGGATTTTGGCTTTAAACCGTGGAGAAAAAGAAAAATATCTGACAGTTAAGATCGAAGCACCAGAAGAAGATATTTTGCGTTATCTTGAGAAGAAAGTGATTCATAAACAGAATCCATATACTACACTGGTACTGAAGGAAACAATAGAAGACAGTTATAAAAGGCTTATCGCCCCTGCAATAGAACGGGAGATCAGAAACAGTCTGACAGAAAAAGCGGAAGATGGTGCGATCAGTGTTTTTGGAAAAAATCTGGAGCAGCTTCTTATGCAGCCGCCAATTACAGGACAAACAGTCCTGGGATGGGATCCTGCTTTTCGAACAGGCTGTAAGTTGGCAGTGGTAGATCCAACAGGAAAAGTGATTGGTACTACTGTAATCTATCCCACAGCACCGACAACGCCGCAGAAGATACAGGCATCCAAGGATTTGTTGAAAAAAATAATACCAAAATACAATATTACCCTGATTTCCCTTGGAAATGGAACTGCATCCAGAGAATCAGAGATGTTTATCGTGGAACTTTTAAAGGAAATTCCGCAGAAGGTGCAGTATGTCATTGTCAGCGAAGCAGGAGCATCTGTCTATTCTGCAAGTAAACTTGCATCGGAAGAGTTCCCTAAATTTGATGTAGGTCAAAGAAGTGCTGCATCTATAGCAAGGAGACTTCAGGATCCGCTTGCGGAGCTGGTGAAAATAGATCCAAAGTCAATTGGAGTTGGTCAGTATCAGCATGATATGAATCAGAAAAAGTTAAGCGATACTTTATCAGGTGTTGTAGAGAATTGTGTGAATAAAGTAGGCGTTGATTTGAATACTGCATCTGCGCCGCTGCTTTCCTATATTTCCGGAATTAGTACGGCAATTGCGAAAAATATAGTTGCATACCGGGAAGAAAATGGAGAATTTACAGATAGAAGACAGCTTTTAAAGGTAGCAAAACTTGGCCCTAAGGCTTATGAACAGTGTGCGGGATTTATGAGGATTACAGGTGGTGAAAATCCTCTGGATGCAACCAGTGTTCATCCGGAGTCATACGAAGCTGCTCAAAAACTTTTAGAAAAGCAAGGCTTCACATTAGAGGATGTGGCAAAAGGACAGCTGGCAGGTTTATCTCTTACGATTAAAGATTATAAAAGACTGTCGGAAGAACTGGGAATTGGAGATATTACACTTCAGGATATTGTAAAAGAGTTGGAAAAACCGGGGCGAGATCCAAGGGAAGAAATGCCTAAGCCGATCCTTCGTACAGATGTGTTGGAAATGAAAGACCTAAAGGAAGGAATGATCTTGAAAGGCACGGTAAGAAACGTAATTGATTTTGGAGTCTTTGTTGATATAGGAGTTCATCAGGACGGTCTGGTACATATCTCTGAAATCACAGATAAAAAGTTCATTAAACATCCGCTGGAGGCAGTCAGTGTAGGAGATATTGTAGATGTAAAGGTTATGAGTGTAGATTTGAAACGGAAGAGAATCCAGCTTACCATGAAAGGTATTTCTTAAAAGACTGCTACGCCTGAAAAATAAGAACTATACCTGTTCATGGACAGCGATTCGAGAAAGCGTCCATCCGTTATTAAGACATACAAGAGGGACGGCGGCGAGGGCGACAGGGATAACGAACCAGATGCTGTGAGAGCCGTAGATAGTACACAGGATATAGGAAATGGCCACACCGCAATGGTAGGAACACAGCGTCAAACCGAAGAATTTTGCCTTTATACAAAAAGATAAATCCTTATTAAAAACAATCTCCGTAAGAGAAGTGGTAAATTGCCGAAGATTGTTTGTGGAAAAGATGGTGGAACTTGAAAAGCCATAAGCACCTTTAAAGCTTCCCCACTGGAAAGCTGTGGCAAAAAAGAAAGGATACAGAGCCAATACTGGATCCAGACCAGAGGGAAGGAATCCTACAACAAAAGCAGCAGCTCCATCCAGAAGTACGCTTGTAAGAGGCAGGTTAATATGGGAATGTTTAGGCAAATAAGCTGTTAGGGCAAGAGCCAGCATATAGACAGCCATTCCCCCCAGACGGATAATAACACTGCCAAAATTGTGACCAAGTATATTTGTAATCAGGTAAATCATGTTTGCAGTTTGTGCATTGCCGAAGAAATCGCAAAAGTTTAAAATAGAATATACACCAAAAAAGCCACCAATAAATGACATTAAATAATGAATAGGAGCTTCGTATTTCTTTTCCATGATAATCAACCTCAAATTCCATAATATATATTAATGATACAGTAACGCCGGTAGAATTTTTCTACCGGCGCTATTATATCATATTGCAATATTATATTAAAATACATATAATATATGAAAAACCATATAAAAAAAGTATAGATATGGAGTGTGGAAAATGGATATAAAGTCACTTAGATATTTTCTGGCCGTAACAGAAGAAGGGAATATTTCGAAAGCAGCAAAGAGGTTGTGTATCGCTCAGCCGCCGCTTAGCCGTCAGATTCAGATTCTGGAAGAGGAGTTGGGGGTTGTTCTTTTCGAGAGAGGAAAAAGAAGAATTCAGCTGACAGAAGAAGGTTATTATTTGAAACGGCAGGCAGAGGAAATTCTGGCCTTAGTGGAAAAAACAAGAAGCCAGCTGGGGCAGTTAGGAAATGGTGTATGCGGACAGATATCGATCGGTGTAGTGGAGACATGTGGGGGAAGTATTCTACCTGACTTGGTAGAGGGGTTTCATGCCCGGTATCCGGAGGCTTATTTTCAAATTTGGTCTGGTAATGGAGATGAAATTACAGACAAGCTCAATCGAAATCTTGTAGATATGGCAATTTTAAGAGAGCCTTTCTATATAGAGCAGTGTGAGAGCATATTTTTGAAACAGGAACCATGGGTTGCGGTTATGAGCAAAAACCATCCGCTTGCAGAAGGAGCAGATGAGATTGAGTTATCTGCTTTAAGAAAGGAGCCGCTGATGATATCTGTTCGTCCTTTGCTTCAAGATGAAATTCTCAACTGGTTCAACGAAATTTCAGAGGAGCGAAATATCTTCTGTTATTATAATTCAGTAGCTTCTGTTATTCCTATGGTGGAGCATGGAACAGGAATTGCGATCAGCCCAGAGTCAGTAAAAAGTTTTACAAGCGGGCGAAATTTGATTTATAAGAAAATTATACATCCTCAGCATGATTCCAGACTTTATCTTGTCCGCCACAGATATCAGATGCCGTCAGCGGCAGCAGGGGCGTTCTGGGATTTTGCGAAAAAGAAATATTGCGATAAAGCTTGAAAAAGGGTATAATAAATTGTTGTGCGTATTCATAACATTAGAATAATTATGCAAAGAAGGTAAAAGAATGAAAGTAGGAATTTTAAAGGACATTAAGGTAGGAGAAAACAGAGTAATTGCAACACCTATCGAAGTTTCCAGCCTGACTGCAGACGGACACGAAGTCCTTGTGCAAAAAGGTGCGGGAGCAAGGGCAGGATTTCCAGATGAAAAGTATGCTCTGGCGGGAGCAAAACTTGTGGATTCAGCGAAAGAAATTTATGACACATGCGAGTTTGTTGCTAAAGTAAAAGAGTTTGAGCCGTCAGAATATGATTTGCTTCGTGAAAATCAGATTGTTTTCACTTGTATCCATCCGGCAGCACATCCAGAAGAAGTACAGGCCCTTTTAGACAAAAAGGTAATTGCATTTACAGCAGAGGACAGCCACAGATATGGTTCGCCAAACTGCGAAGCGGCAGGAAAACAAGGAGCCCTCATGGGACTGGAATCCATGCTTACGATCAATGGAGGAAAAGGAAAATTTGTCAGTGGACTGGGAGCAGCACCAGGAATGAAAGTACTTATTCTCGGAGGCGGAACAGTAGGACAGGCAGCGCTGTCTGTTCTTCATGCACTTGGAGCATGGGTTACTGTGGCAGATATTAATATTGGGCTTTTGAGAAGCTTACAGACTCAGTACAACCAGACTATTAATACAATGATTTCCAGCAAAGAAAATATTGCTGCTGTTTTGCCGGAAACAGATATGATACTGAATTGTGTGAAATGGCCCAAAGGAAATACGGAATATCTTGTGACAAGAGAGATGATAAGAACCATGGAACCAGGATCAGTTCTTGTGGATATCAGCAATGATGAGCAGGGGGCAATTGAGACCTTCCATGAAACGACACATGAGAACCCCAGATATGTGGAGGAAGGGGTTGTACACTATTGTGTAAGTAACATTCCTGGAGCTATTGCAAATTCTACATCTGTTGCTTATGCAGCTTCTGTTCTTCCGCATTTCCGCAGTATTTTAAATAATGGAGTTGCCAAAGCGTGTGAAAAAGATGGATTTTTGAGAAGAAGTCTTACTGTCTATAAGGGATATCTGACTCATGAGGAAACAAGTGCTCTTCAGAATCGTCCGTGGATACGGCCCGAAGATATTCTTGGTATTGCTGATAAAAATCTGGATCCGGCTCCGCCGGCCACTGTTACACGGTCAGAAAACTATATTAAATTATAATAGTTCCAGAATAGAAGGATTCTGTTATTTCTGACTCTGAATAAAAACGAATGAGAAAGGGGAAATCAAATGGAAACAATGGGATTTATTTCCGTTATTCCGGCAATACTGGCTATCGTATTGTCTTTTGTTACTCGAAATACAGTCGTGTCACTGGCAGTGGCATGTATAGTAGGGACGTTGTGTGCGGGACAGGGAATTTTCGGATTTCCGACACTTTTACAGAATAGCCTTGGAACGACAAGCTTTTCCTGGGTTATGTTGCTGAATACTTTTATTGGAATCTTGGTTGCTTATTTCCAGAAGACGGGTGCAATTCAAGGATTTTCACAGAAGGTACATGATAAAAATTTAAGTAGAAAAGGTGCGCAGTTAATGGCGTGGATCCTTGGAATTTTTATCTACTTCAGTGACTCTTTCAGCCCGCTTTTTGTAGGATCTGTTATGAGAAGCATTACAGATAAAGCTAAGGTGTCCAGAGAAAAACTGGCTTATATTGCGGATTCAACTTCTGCTCCGGTCAGCGTTCTCATGCCAATTACCGGATGGGCTGCTTATTTGATGGGACTTGCCCTTGGAGTGGGATGTATTGAAACATCGGAAGATGCGGCTTCTTTGTTTATTCATGCTATTCCATTTAACTTTTATCCGATTTTTGCTGTGATTTTTGTAGGTTTAATTGCAACCGGTATTGTGAAAGACTTCGGACCTATGAAAAAGGCAGAAAAACGTGCAGTAGAAGAAGGAAAAGTGATTAGAGACGGAGCAACGCCTCTTATTGGAAAAGAACTGACAGAAATGAAGCCCTATCCAGGTATCAAACAGAGAGTATTTCTGAACTTTATTCTTCCAGTTCTTATTATTATCAGTATAGCGCTTGGCACTTATATTGCTTTTGATTCAGCAAAGACGATGGAAGCATTTTTGTTTGTGGTAATTATAATGACTATCAGTATGATGATTCAGGGCATTCCTTTTAAAGAGGTAATGAGTACATTGACAGATGGTGTAAAAGGAGCTATTCCTGCAGTTATGCTTCTTGCTCTTGCCTATGCAGTCAACGAGCTTAGTAGTGAGATGGGAACAGCCAATTATATCATTTCTCTGACAGAGGATTTCCTGACACCTCATATGTTGCCAGCTATTATCTTTTTAGTGGCATCAATTATGGCATTTGCGACAGGATCATCCTGGGGAACGTTTGCAATTTGTATGCCGATTGCACTACCTCTGGCATTTAGCTTTACAGACAATCAGATGTCATTGCTGATTGTTGCAAGCTTTGCAGCAGTTGCAGGAGGTGGAGTATTTGGAGACCATTGTTCTCCGCTTTCAGATACGACAGTACTTTCATCGACTGGAGCAGCTTCTGACCATATTGACCATGTGAAGACGCAGCTTCCTTATGCGCTTGTATGTGGCAGTCTTGCTTTGGTGGCCTATCTTGTAATAGGAATTTTCTTTATATAAGAATAGTACTTGAAATATTATACATTCAGTTCTATAATAGAACTCGGAAAAGAATAAATCTTCGGGGTCGGGTGAAAGTCCCAACCGGCGGTTATAGTCCGCGACCCGGAATCTGTTAAGTCAGAGGAAGGCTGATTTGGTGAAATTCCAAAACCGACAGTAAAGTCTGGATGAGAGAAGAATTATGTAGTATGTACGAAATATGCAAGCGATTTTATGACTCCGATATTTTTATATCGGAGTTTTTTATATTTAGAAAGACACAGCTGCTTTCTTTATATAATAAAAGTCTTCAGGAAAAAGACAGATTATCATGAAACATCAGACTTGCTTAATACGCTGCATAGCTCTGTGAAGATTTTCTTTCCTGCATCTATAGAAGCGCCATAGTGGCGCGTCAGCATGCAGATATAGTTCAACAATTTGCAGGACTTTTTTGTATGCAGGCATATTAATATTTCAGAAAAAAAGGAGAGAAAGAAAATGAGTACACAAGTAATGGACAACAGAACAAAAGTAAAATCAAGGGTGAGAATCCGCACAATTGCACAGATCGGTATGCTTGCGGCGATAGCAGTGGTATTGATGCTGTTTGAAATCCCGCTGCCATTTGCACCGTCTTTTTATGAAATTGATTTTAGTGAAGTGCCCGTACTGATTGGATGTTTTGCTATGGGACCGGTTGCGGGAGCTGCTATTGAATTTATAAAGATTATTTTGAATTTTGCAATTAATGGAACAATGACTGCAGGAGTAGGAGAATTGGCTAACTTTCTGATTGGTTGTTCTTTAGTTGTGCCGGCAGGAATCATCTATCGGAAGATGAAAACAAGAAAAGGAGCTATCATTGGTATGGTATCCGGAACCTTATTTATGACACTTGTAGGATGCGTATTGAATGCATATTTACTTCTGCCGGCATACGGAGCAGCATTCCAAATGCCGATAGAAAGTTTGGTACAAATGGGAACTGCAATCAATAGTAATATTACAGATTTAGCTACTTTTGTTATTTTTGCAGTAGCACCGTTTAATCTTTTAAAAGGAGTTCTTGTTTCCCTGATTGTATTTTTGGTTTACAAGAAAATAAGTCCGGTACTTCATATGAACCGGTAATGCAAAAAGCCCTCAGCGATAGCGGAGGGCTTTAGTTATTATAAAAAAATGGTTCTGCTTATGCAGGGCAAATTTCCAGCCAGTAACCGTCAGGATCAGAAATAAAGTAAATACCCATTTCTTCATTTTCAAAGCAGATGCACCCCATTTCTTTGTGGAACGCATGTGCTTTTTCATAATTATCGGTACGGAAAGCAAGGTGGAATTCATTATCACCTAGATTATATGGACGATCCATATCTCTAAGCCATGTCAGTTCCAGAAGATGAGGTGTGGTTTTATCTCCTAAATAGACAAGTTTAAAACTGCCGTCATCAGCAGTTTTTTCTTCTGTGACAGTAAGGCCAAGTGCTTTTTCATAAAATGCCAGAGATTTTTCTAAATCGTAAACATTGATATTGTTGTGATAAAACGTAAACTTCATGATATCATTCTCCTTATTCTTTAGCATTAACACGGCATGAGTATTGGAGCAGTGTTTTATGAAAGTATAACATGTATAGCCGAAGAAAAAAAGATGTGTTATAATAACCACAACGTGACTATTTTACCCGCAGAAATAATAGATTGTTAGAATGCAATGCATAAAGGAGGAAATCAATATGTCATCAGTAGAAGTAAAGGTTACTCTTGATGTGGAAAGTATGTCAGAATTTATGCTTTATCATATTTATTCAAGTGCAGTGGGAGCTTTCCTTCTTGTTTTGGGGGCACTGAATATAGGGCTTGCAGCGGCATTTGGTATGAATGGTGAGATGGCGCTTACACTCGTGTTTGTGGTATTTGCACTGCTTTTGCTTTTGGGGATGCCTATTTCAATTAAGAGCAGAGTGGCTTCTATGAAGGATTCCCGTCGACTGACAGAAGCAGTCATTTATGAATTCGGAGAGGATGGGATACAGACGACAACATCGGATAGAACAGGAAAAGCTTCTTGGGAAAAATTTCAAAAAGCAGTGTCCAGAAAACATATACTGATTCTATATGATGATAAGAAAAAGGCAATTATACTTCCTATTGCACAGCTTGGGGAAAAATATCAGGAAATTGAAAATATCATCAGAAGAAAAATGCCGGAAAAGAATGTACATATTAGGAAAAAGTAAACAGGAGTAAAACAGGAAGAATGATAATAGAATCAAAATGTGAAAAAGATACATTTGAATTGGGACAAAAAATTGGCCGGGAAGCGCTGCCAGGAGATGTATATACACTCGTGGGAGATCTGGGTGTGGGAAAAACAGTTTTTACAAAAGGTTTGGCAGCGGGGCTGGGGATTCTGGAACCTGTCAGTAGTCCTACATTTACAATTGTTCAGATTTATGAAGATGGAAGATTGCCGTTTTACCATTTTGATGTGTATCGGATTGGTGATTTAGAGGAAATGGAAGAGATTGGCTTCGAAGATTATGTTTATGGAGAAGGGGTAAGCCTGATTGAGTGGGCTAATCTGATTCAAGATATTCTTCCGGAACAATACACACAGATTGCAATTGAAAAAGATCTGGAAAAAGGTTTTGATTACAGAAAGATTACAATAGAAAAGATAGAAAATATTTAGAAGGATAAGGATAAATACATGCGAATATTAGCTTTGGACAGCTCCGGATTGGTCGCGTCAGTAGCAGTAGTAGAAGATGACCAGACGGTGGCGGAATATACAATCAATTATAAAAAAACTCATTCACAGACATTGCTTCCTATGTTGGATGAAGTGGCAAAAATGATTGAACTTGATCTTCATGAGATAGATGCAATAGCAGTTGCTGGTGGTCCGGGATCCTTTACAGGACTTCGAATCGGTTCGGCAACGGCAAAAGGTCTGGGATTAGCTCTTCATAAGCCGTTAGTTCATGTGCCTACATTGGAAGGACTGGCTTACAATCTGTATGGAGTTTCTGGGTTAATATGTCCTATTATGGATGCTAGAAGAAAGCAGGTTTATACGGGAATTTATTCCTTTGATGGAGGATTTCATTCCATAAAAAATCAGATGGCAGTGCCGGTAAAGGAACTTGCGGGCTTATTAAATAGTATGGAAAAACCAGTTACGTTTCTGGGGGATGGAGTGCCAGTATATAAAGAATTATTGGAAGAAGAGCTGAAAATTGCACATTTTTATGCACCAGCCAATATGAATCGGCAAAGAGCAGCTTCTGTAGGGATACTTGGATTGCAGTACTATAAAGAAGGAAAGTTAGAAACTGCAGAAGAACATACACCAGATTATTTAAGAGTTTCACAGGCAGAGAGAGAGCGTCAGGAAAGAGAAAAGGAGGAGGGGAAGAATGCTGGCAATACGTAAAATGAAAGAGGCAGATATTCCGGAAATTGCCAGGCTGGAAAAAGAAATATTTTCTGACTCTTGGAGTGAAAAGGCAATAAAAGAAACCTTTGATCAGCAACAGACCCTTGTACTGGTGGCATATGAGGATAAGCAGTTGATTGGATATCTGATTTTGTATTTTGTGCTTGAAGAAGGAGAAATAGCAAGAATTGCTGTAATTTCTGATCATAGACGACAAGGGGTAGGAGCTAGACTGCTGCTGGAGTTGGAAGATTTATGTGAGGACAACGGTATTACGAAACTTCTTCTTGATGTGCGGGAAAGCAATAAGGCAGCAATCTCGTTTTATACAAGTTATGGCTTCGTTCAAGATGGAATCCGCAGAAATTTTTATACGAATCCACAGGAAGATGGAATTTTGATGAGCCGTGAAATTGGAAAATGACTGTCAGAGAAGGAAGCAGTTCCCACTAGGATATGCGGTCAAAGATAGATATAATAGAGGCGTAACAAAAGGACTAAAAGAATAGATACCTTCAAGGAGGAATTGTATGCGCCAGTACCAGTTAGAAGAAACAAAAGAAATTCAAAAAACAATAAAAAAAATAGTTTGTAATAAATGTGGAAGGGAAATCCCCTTTGGAAAGGACCAGATACAGGAAGATTTTCTTTCGGTGGAAAAGAGATGGGGATATTTTTCAAATAAAGATAATCAAGTGGATTGTTTCGATTTATGTGAAGAATGCTATGATGAATTTGTTTCCACATTTGTTATTCCGATAGGAGAATAGAATGTTAGATGTATGTTTGCTTGGAACGGGAGGGATGATGCCCCTCCCTTATCGTTGGTTAACAGCGTTAATGGTTCGCTATAATGGCAGCAGTCTTTTGATTGATTGTGGAGAAGGCACACAGATTGCAGTGAAAGAAAAGGGATGGAGTTTTAAGCCTATAGATGTGATCTGTTTTACACATTATCATGGAGATCATATCAGCGGTTTGCCAGGACTTTTATTAACGATGGGAAATGCAGATCGAACAGAGCCGCTGACTTTGATCGGGCCAAAAGGACTGGAACGAGTAGTAAATTCTCTGCGAGTCATTGCGCCGGAACTTCCATTTAAACTTAAATTTATTGAGATCACAGAGCCAGAGAAGACGTTGGAAATGAATGGGTATCGATTGAAAGCATTTCGTGTAAACCATAATGTAGTTTGTTACGGTTATACACTGGAAGTGGACCGTGCTGGAAAGTTTGATGTAGAACGGGCAGAAAGTGCGGGAATACCAAAAAAATACTGGGGTATTCTTCAAAAAGGAGAAACCGTAGAACAAGACGGGAAGATATTGACGCCTGATATGGTCCTTGGACCGGCGAGAAAAGGATTGAAAGTAACATATTGCACGGATACCCGCCCCACAGATTCTATTCGGATAAATGCCCAAAATTCGGATCTTTTCATATGTGAGGGAATGTATGGGGAAAAGGATAAGTTGAAAAAAGCAAAAGAATATAAACATATGACTTTTTACGAAGCGGCCCGTCTTGCCAAAGAAGCAGAGGTGGGAGAAATGTGGCTGACCCATTATAGTCCGTCTTTGAATCGTCCTGAAGAATTTATGGATGAAGTTAGAGAAATTTTCCCAAGAGCAGTAGCGGCAAAGGATAAAAGGACAATGGAGCTTACATTTTCGGAAAAGGAATAAAAACTCGCAAGAGTTGGAGGTTAAAAGTAATAAATGGATAAAAAAAGTGATACATTAATTCTTGCAATCGAAAGTTCCTGTGATGAAACAGCGGCATCGGTTGTAAAAAACGGAAGAGAAATTCTTTCCAATATTATTTCTTCCCAGATTGCTCTCCATACTTTGTATGGGGGCGTCGTCCCAGAAATTGCATCCAGAAAGCACATAGAAAAGATTAATCAGGTAATTGAGGAAGCATTGGGGCAGGCACAGGTTACGCTTGAAGATATAGATGCGATAGGTGTAACTTATGGACCTGGATTAGTGGGGGCACTTCTTGTGGGAGTAGCGGAGGCAAAGGCTATTGCTTATGCAGCAGGGAAACCATTGGTGGGTGTGCATCATATAGAAGGCCATATTGCGGCAAATTATATAGAACACGAAGACCTGGAACCGCCATTTCTTTGCCTTGTAGTTTCTGGAGGGCATACACATCTCGTGCGTGTGGAAGACTATGGGCGATTTTCAATCATCGGGCGGACAAGAGATGATGCAGCAGGAGAAGCTTTTGATAAAGTAGCTCGTGCTATTGGCCTTGGTTATCCGGGAGGACCTAAAATTGATAAGGTATCAAAAGAAGGCGATCCGGATGCGATTGTATTTCCAAGAGCCCATATAGAAGAATCCCCTTATGATTTTAGCTTCAGCGGAGTGAAGTCTGCTGTCCTGAATTATATCAACGGTTGTAAAATGAAAGGGGAAACATACAGTCAGGCAGATATCGCAGCTTCCTTCCAAAAAGCGGTAACAGATGTCCTGGTTGCTAACGCTATGCATGCAGTGGAAGAATATGGAGATAAAAAGTTTGCTATTGCCGGAGGTGTTGCTTCTAATAGTGCGCTTAGGGCTGCTATGGCAGAGGCTTGCAAAAAAAGAGGAGTAGATTTTTATTATCCATCTCCAATATACTGTACCGACAATGCAGCTATGATTGGTGTTGCAGCATATTATGAATTTGTCAATGGGACAAGGCATGGATGGGATTTAAATGCTGTTCCAAATCTGAAGCTGGGCGAAAGAGTATAATATTTGCCTAATCAAGGGGGAGAAGAAAATGAATGGAAAAAGATGCACAGCCATTGTGTTGGCAGGTGGTCAAGGGAAAAGAATGGGGACAAAAACCAGTAAGCAGTATCTTGATATTCAAGGGAAACCAGTTTTATTTTATTCTCTTTATACTTTTGAATGTTCAGAAATCATAGACGATGTGATTTTAGTTGTGGGAAGAGGACAGGTGGAATATGTAAAAAGAGAATTTCTGGACAAATGGAATTTTAAAAAGATCCGTAAGGTTGTGGAAGGCGGAATGGAAAGATATCATTCTGTATGGGAAGGTCTGAAGGCTTTGGAGAAGGCCGGCAAATCCGATGAGAGTTATGTCTATATTCATGACAGCGCCAGACCTTTTGTAACGTCAGAGATTATTGAAAGAGCACAGGCAGATGTGGAAAAATATGGTGCCTGTGTTGTGGGAATGCCCAGCAAGGATACCATAAAAATAGCGGATGAAGATGGTTTTTCCAGTCAGACACCTCGAAGAGACAGGATGTGGATTGTACAGACCCCTCAGGTTTTTAAATCTTCTATTATTATAGAAGCATATAGTCGCATGATGGCAAAAGAACAAGTTACAGCTACAGATGATGCTATGGCAGTGGAACAGGAACTGCAATTTCCTGTGCGAATGACGAAGGGGAGTTATGAGAATATAAAAATTACAACACCGGAAGATCTGGAGATTGCAGAAGTATTTGCCAGACGTTATTTTGGCTCATAGATGAAGATAGCACTTGAAAAGAAGAGAAAATAGAAAAAAATGAAAAAACTTGAAATTATGTATTGACGCTAATTTCTTTGTGTGATAAAATAACATTCGTCGCTGATGAGCGGAATTTGGTAAAAATTGAGGAGAGGTATCGAAGTGGTCATAACGAGGCGGTCTTGAAAACCGTTTGTCCGCAAGGGCGCGTGGGTTCGAATCCCACCCTCTCCGCTCTGTAAAAACCATAGGGCAATTTGGAGAAGTACCCAAGCTGGCCGAAGGGGCTCCCCTGGAAAGGGAGTAGGTCGTTAATAGCGG
>JAHZAV010000024.1 GCA_019423745.1 Lachnospiraceae bacterium | reverse complement strand
TTAAAAGTTACTGTACAGATCATATGGTCCTCACTCCTGTCAGAAAAAATTTTTTTCTGTATATAAAGATTATAAAATTATAAAAAAGGAGATTCTGCTATTACAGAATCTCCTTACTTCCAATTTCTCCAATTAATCCTGAGCAATGATCTCTTTCTTATTGTAAGATCCGCATGCTTTGCATACTCTATGAGGCATCATCAGTTCGCCGCATTTGCTGCATTTTACCAGATTTGGTGCACTCATTTTCCAGTTTGCTCTTCTTTTATCTCTTCTAGCTTTGGATGATTTATTCTTTGGACAGATGGACATACTTTACACCTCCTTAAACTTGCTGAATATATCGCTAAAGGCTGCCATTCGCGGGTCTAATACCTGTCTGTCACAGCCACATTCACCATGATTCAGATTAGCACCACAATTGCTGCAGATTCCTTTACAGTCCTCTTGGCACAGCACTCGAATCGGCCAGTTGATCAGAAGCTCGTTCTGTATCAGTGTGTCTGTATTGATGTTTGTCTCCTCCAGAAAATTATATTCCTCATCAGATTCCCTGCGTTCTTCTTCTGACAGTTTCATATCCACTTCCCGCTCAAAATTGAGCTCGAACACATAGGGAACATCTTCCAGACATCTGTCACACGGAATGATAGTCTTCACTTTTGCACCACCTACAATTCGGATGACTTTCTTTCCCAGATTGGTAATTTCCAATCGAACTGGCTCCAGTTCATGAAGCTTGTATCGATTTCCGAAAATCAAAATGTCTTCCATTTCAAGCTGTGCTTCCCGGTGAATGGTTTTCCCATCCTGTTCCAGGAGTTTCGTTATTTCTATCAACATGACGTTCTCCTAACCACACTTTTTAAAGTATATCTTCTCTGTTACTATTTGTCAAGGCTTTTCTGCACTAGTTCTACTGTTTCTTCACAGATTGCAATTTCCTCATTTGTAGGAATAACACATGCCATAATTTTGGATTCCGGCTTTGTAATGATCATTTCCTTACCACGGCAGTTATTGGCTTCATCATCAAATACAAGTCCCATATATCCAAAAGCTTCACAAATGGTCTTGCGCAGCGGAATTGCATTTTCACCCAGTCCTGCTGTAAATGTAATAACGTCCACTCCTCCCATAGCTGCGATATAGGAACCAATATATTTAATTATGCGGTAAGCATATGCTTCCAGACAGTTTATTGCATCCTGATTTCCTTCTTCAGCAGCAGCAGCTACATCACGATAATCACTGGAAATTCCAGTCATCCCGAGCATACCTGATTTCTTATTGAGAATATTAAGCACTTCTGATACAGAAAGATTTTCTTTGTTGCACAGATACTCTACGAAAGCAGGATCAATATCTCCAGAACGTGTTCCCATGATTACACCTTCCAAAGGTGTCAGACCCATAGATGTATCTACACATTTTCCATCCTTTACAGCAGACAGGGAAGCACCATTTCCCATATGGCATACAATAATTTTCAGATCCTTGATGTCTTTTCCAAGAAAATCTGCTGTTCTTTTGGAAACATATTTATGAGAGGTTCCATGGAATCCATATTTACGGATTGCATATTTTTCATAGTATTCTTTCGGAATTCCATACATATATGCTTTTGGCGGCATTGTCTGATGGAATGCAGTATCAAATACAGCAACATTTGGTACACCTGGCATCAGTTTCATACATGCATTGATTCCCATAAGGTTGGCAGGATTATGAAGAGGACCTAAGTCTGCACATTCTTCAATGACTTTGATTACTTCCTCATCGATAATAACAGAATTTGTAATCTTCATTCCTCCGTGAAGCACACGGTGGCCAATTGCATCGATCTCACTTAAAGATGATACAACACCTGATTTTTCATTTACAAGAGCATCCAGCACCATCTGAATTGCAGTTGTATGATCCGGCATTGCTGCCTCTGTTACTTCTTTTTCTCCTCCCTTTGGCTCATACACAAGACGTCCGTCAATACCAATACGCTCGCAAATTCCTTTTGCCATTACATCCCTGTTATCGTAATTGATCAGCTGAAATTTCAGGGAAGAACTGCCACAGTTTACTACTAATACATTCATTTCTTTTTCCTCCGGAATTATTATTTTTATCCTGTTTTTATCTTACTGATTCTGTGCCTGTACTGCCGTAATTGCAACCACACCAACAATGTCGTCAGCAGAGCATCCACGGGAAAGGTCGTTAACCGGTGCGGCAATTCCCTGTGTCATCGGTCCATATGCTTCTGCTTTTGCAAGTCTTTGCACTAATTTGTATCCAATATTTCCTGCATCCAAATCTGGGAAGATTAAAACATTCGCATGTCCTGCAACTTTACTTCCCGGTGCTTTAGATTCTCCTACACTTGGAACAATAGCTGCATCCAACTGCAACTCTCCATCCAGCTCAAGATCTGGATTTGCCTCTTTCGCAATCCGTACTGCTTCTGTTACTTTATCAACATCTGCATGCTTTGCACTTCCTTTGGAAGAATGGCTAAGAAGTGCAACTTTTGGTTCTTTTCCAACCAGCATACGGAAAGATTCTGCCGAAGACTCTGCAATAGCTGCCAGCTCCTCTGATGTCGGATTCTGATTCAGGCCGCAGTCTCCGAAAACAAATACTCCATTTTCTCCAAACTCACAATCCGGAACACACATAACAAAAAAGGCGGATACAAGCTTTGTCCCTGGTTTCGTTTTAAGAATCTGCAAACATGGACGAAGTGTATCTGCTGTAGAGTGACATGCTCCAGAAACCATTCCGTCTGCATCCTGCATCTTCACCATCATAACGCCATAATACAGATAATTGGTTAAAAGAATTTCTCTGGCCTGCTCCTCTGTCATACCCTTTTTCTGACGAAGTTCTACAAGCTTGGCAATATAAGCCTCTGTTTTATCGCTTTTTGCAGGATCTACGATTTTTGCTCCACTAATGTCGAAGTTTCCCTTATTCTTTGCAACTTCCTCTTCACTTCCAACAATAACAACATCCGCAATTCCTTCTTTTAATACAGTTTCTGCCGCTTCATAAGTACGGATATCCTCGGACTCCGGAAGCACGATTGTCTTTTTGTCAGATTTTGCTTTTGCTTTAATTTCATCTATAAATCCCATGATTTAAAGACTCCTTTCCATTTTTTCTCACTATTTTTATTATAATACAAAGAGACCTTACAAACAAGGTCTCTTTTAGGAATCAAATGTCTATTTTTCTGTACAATTTCAGTCTCTAAAAGCTTCTGGTCAAGAGACATCTCCTATATCTTAAATACTGCACTGACAATAGCAAAATAAACAGTAACTGTACTGATATCTACCAGAGTAGAAATAAGAGGTGTTGCCATGATTGCCGGATCCAGACCAACTTTCTTCGCTACAAGTGGCAATGTACAGCCAACAATCTTGGCCAGAACAATCGTACACGCCATTGTCATACCAATGGTAAGTGCTATCATGCCATCTCCCTGTCCCATGAGAATAATACGAATCCCATTTACTGTAGACAAAATCAGACTGATCAAAACAGCCACTCTGACTTCCTTGAAAATAACTTTAAACAAATCACCGAACTCAATTTCACCCACTGCCAGTCCACGAATCATCAAAGTAGAACTCTGTGATCCGCAGTTTCCTCCAGTTCCCATCAACATAGGAATAAAACCGGCCAGCTGCGGCATCACTGCAAGAGCATTTTCATAGTGATTCATAATCATCTGTGTAACCGTTGCAGAAAGCATCAAAAACAGCAGCCAGGGAAGACGATTTTTTACATGTTGCACCACTGTAGTACCAAAATAGGACTCATCATTAGGGCTAACACCGGCCATGATGCTGATATCTTCCGTTGTCTCTTCCTGTAAAACTTCCATCGCATCATCTACGGTTACAATACCAACCATGCACATCTCATGATCTACGATAGGCAGTGCGATCAAACCATATTTTGTGATGATATTTGCCACATCTTCCTGATCGTCAGTCGTATGAGCGTAAAGCATATTGGTATCCATGATCTCTTCAATTGTTTTGGATTCACTGGTCGTCAAAAGTTCTTTGACGTCCACAACACCAATCAGCTTTCTTTTTTCTGTCACATAGCACGTATAAATTGTCTCTTTGTTCAAACCAACCTGACGTATTTTCAAGATAGATTCCGCGACTGTCATCTCTCTTCGAAGCGCAATATAATCCACATTCATTACGCTTCCGGCACTATCCTCTGGATACTGAAGCAACTGATTAATCTGCTGACGCTTCTCTTCATCTGTCGCCATCAAAAGACGGTCTACCACATTGGCCGGCATCTCTTCCAAAACATCAACTGTATCATCAAGATACATTTCTTCCATGACTTCTTCCAGCTCTGAATCTGTCAAGCCATTAATAAGCGTTTCCCGCAGATCACTATCCATATAAGTGAATGTCTCTGCCGCTTCTTCCTTGGCCAAAAGTCTGAAAACCATCACGAGCTGTTTTTGGTTAAAGTCTTCCATCAGGTCTGCCAAATCCACTGGATACATATTATTTTCCAGTTCTTCTTTTAATTCCTTAAACCGGCGTTCCTCTAACATTTCCAGGATACGTTCTTCCGTCAGCTCTTCTCGCTCTTCATATTCATTTTCATACATTTCTTTTTCCTCTGTCAAAACGTATCCTCCTTTCGCCTTTTGTCCGTTGCCGGAAATATTCTAATATAGTATAATCAATTCCAGAAAGATATACAAGGAGATTTTCATGAAAATTGTCGGATTAATTACAGAATACAACCCTTTCCACAATGGACATCTTTATCATTTGCAAAAGACAAAAGAAATTACCGGTGCTGATGCTGTCATCGCAGTTATGAGCGGCAATTACGTTCAAAGAGGCGCTCCAGCTATCATGCCCAAACACATAAGGGCAAAGGTTGCTTTAGAAGCAGGGGTCCCTCTGGTCATTGAACTTCCGTCATGTTATGCTTGTGGAAGTGCCGAATATTTTGCCGAGGGCAGTATTTCCATTTTGGAAAAACTAGGTTGTGTAGATGCTATTTGTTTTGGAAGTGAATGTGGCGATCTTAGCATCCTGGAAAAAATCGCCTCTATAACTGCTAATGAACCACTTGAATATCAACATTTTCTTCAAGAGGAACTAAAAGCTGGCATTTCATATCCAAAGGCAAGGCAAATTGCTTTGAAACGTTATACAAAAGACGAAAATATTGATCTTATCCTCTCTCAGCCAAATAATATTCTCGGTATCGAATATATCAAAGCGCTAATGCGTCGAAAAAGCGGCATGGGCATATATACAATCAAGCGCCATGTATCTGGCTATCATGATGAAGAACTTGCTGAAAATTACAGCTCCGCTTCTGCTATACGACGCCTTTTATGGCATGCCAGCAACGCTATTCATCTAGAAGACGATCAGCCCTATGATGAACCTCCTCTATCTGAGGCATTAACTCGACTGGAAGGTCAGGTTCCTTCTGCATGTATTCGAATGTTGGAAGAAACACATAGAACAAGATATCCCGTATATGCCAACGACTTTTCTTTGCTTTTAAAATACCGTCTGATGTGCGAAACAAAAGAAAGCCTGACTCAGTATGCTGATGTCTCTTCTGATCTTGCCAACCGAATGTTAAACCGCCTCAACGATTTTGTCTCTTTTGATCAGTTCTGTGATCTTCTCAAAACCAGGGAAGTTACTTATTCAAGAATCAGCAGAGCTTTGTTTCACATTCTTCTTCATATTAAGCAAGAAGATATGGCGTTGTACCGACAAAACAACGGGTGCAATTATGCACACATCCTGGGTTTTCGTAAGGATGCATCCTCTCTATTGAAATACGTAAAAAGACATACCGAGATTCCCCTTATCACCAAACTTACACTACAGGAAAATCTTGATATGTCTGCAAAGAAAATGTTGGAAAACGAAATCTTTTCATCAAATCTCTATGAGTCTATCATTACAGAAAAATTTCATCTTCCATTTATTCATGAATATCAGCAGCAGCTTATCCTTGTATAAGCTGCTGCATTTTTCTATATCTAAAGCATACCCTGGTTTTATCTTTCCACCACTCTGCTGCAGGCAACAGCTAAAGCTCCAGGTCCAATATGACAGGAAACACTCAATGACAAAGCATCCATACGAATTTCATAACCAGGAAAATGCTCTTCCAGTTCCTTCTTCCACACTTCTGCCACTTCCGCTTCACAGGTATGGGCTGCCTGCAGATAAACTCTATGACCTTTGAACCTTTCTGTAATATCCTTTTCTATTGCATTTATCATTACTTTTTTTGCTGCTTTCATTCCCCTGACCTTAGAGAAGGCATCCAACTTCTCCCCCTGAATTGTAAGCACAGGCTTCAGATTAAGAACTGTCCCAATGGCTGCAGCTGCCGGAGTAACCCTTCCTCCTTTTTTCAAATACTTCAGTGTATCTACAGTAATATAAATACTAGCCTCCAGCTTCTCTCTCATAAGTACATCATAAATCTCTTTTGCACCCATTCCCTCTGCTGCCATCTCCAGGGCATCCATAACAGATTGTCTCTGAGTAATAGAAATACGTTGATTGTCAACAACAAATACCTTACCCTCAAACTCTTCTGCCAGCATCATTGCTGTCTGGCAGGAGCCGGACAGTCCGCTCGACATCGGAATATAGACAACCTCTTCTGACTCCTGCAACGCTTCCTTCCACATATCCATAACATCAGTAGGTGCTGGTTGTGAAGTAGTAATATCCGCTGCACCAGTCAGCCTTTCATAAAATTCCTTCTGTGTCAGAGTAATATCTTCATAATAAACCTTACCGTCAATATAAAACGGCATTGGAAGCACCCTGATTCCTAATTCTTTTGCTTCTTTTTGTGTAATACCGCTGTTGCTGTCCGTAATAACTGCTACTCTTCCCATATAATCTTATCCCTCACATTCACATATTAAACAGTAACAATATCAGATACTGCATCTCTTCTGGCTACCATTAAAGGAATATCCTCGCCCCGATAAGGGTTATCTCCAACAGTCACTTCAAGTTTTACTGTTTCGTACGCCAACTCAGCATAATTATTTTCTTTACTCAAATGTCCCAGAACTACCTGCTTCAAATTATCATGGAGTATATCGCACAAAAGTCTCCCGGACACTTCATTGGACAAATGCCCCTTATCTCCCATAACCCTACGTTTTAATGGATAAGGATAAGGTCCCACCTCCAACATATGGATATCATGGTTTGCCTCCAAAAGCACTGCATCTAAGCCTTTCAGATTCTCCACCGTATAGTCATCATAAATTCCCAAATCAGTAGCTACTGCCACAGAACGATTCCCGCATGCAATCCGGTATCCGGACGGTTGATAGGCATCATGAGAAATCGCAAATGGACGAATCGTCAGATCTCCCAATGAAAAATCCTTATCGATTTCAATTTCATGAAGGAGACCATCCGGCATTTTTCCAAGACTTTTATATTCTCGGATTCCTTTTAACGTACCTTTTGTTGCATACACCGGAATACCATATTTACGACTGAAGACTCCCAGCCCCTGTATATGATCTGAATGTTCGTGTGTAATTAAAATACCGGCAAGTTCTTCCCCTTTCATTCCCAGTGTATGTAAACCTTCATCAATCCTTTTTTTACTGATTCCTGTATCTACTAGCAGGTGGGTATGATCACTCCCTACATAAATGCAGTTTCCACTGCTTCCACTTGCTATGCTGCATAATCTCATATCATCTATCTCCTAGTTTGATTCTTCCATCGATATATATAACACATCTGCACTATATTTTTTTCAATCCTAACTGTGCCATAATATCATCAATCTGCTCGCATGCCTCTTCAAACGATTCACAATTATCAATTGCTCTGTCACACCGTTCAAAAAAAGTAGCGGCAGGCAGTTGTGATGAAAAGATTCCCTGTATTTTTTTCTCATCATATCCCCTGGATGCAATCAGACGTTTTTTTCTGGTCTCATCATCCGTATAAATATACCACAATTCATCGCACAACGCATCATAATTATCTTCAATCAGAAGAGCCGCCTCAAGCACGAAAAGGGAACTCCCCCGTTTTTCCTCTCGCCGAATCTGATCTTTTACCTTTTCTTTAACCACAGGATGTACAATCTCATTAAGAATTCGAAGCTCTGCATCATTCGAAAAAACAATTTTTGCAAGCTGCGCACGGTTCAGTCTGCCTTCCTGATCCAAAATTTCTTCCCCAAAATGCTCTACTATTCTTCTATAACATTTCGTTCCTTTTCGTTGCAAACGCTTTGCCACTTCATCTGCCTGACAGCATACTGCTCCATAGGATTCCTTCAAGTACTCTAATACAAGACTTTTTCCCGTTCCAACTCCACCAGTAATTCCAATTATTTTCATCTCTTTAGCACCTCTATTTTGCCTCATACCAGCTCTTTCCGGTATGCATGTCAATTTCCAGCGGAACCGCAAGGGACGCCGCCTGCTCCATTTCTTCCCTCAAAATCTGCTTCACCTGTTCAACCTCGCTTTCCAAGGCCTCTACTAAAAGCTCATCATGTACCTGTAATACAAGGCGGGATTTCATATGATGCGCTTTCATTCTTTCATTAACTCCAATCATAGCAATCTTGATAATATCCGCTGCTGTTCCCTGAATTGGAGAATTCATTGCCACACGCTCACCAAAAGAACGTTGCATAAAATTACTGGATGAAAGCTCCGGCACAGGTCTTCTCCTACCAAAAAGCGTCACAGCATATCCTTTCTCTTTCGCCTGATTTACTGCATCATCCAAAAATATCTTTATGCCCGGATATGTGTGGAAATATTGTTCAATATATTTCGCCGCCTCTTTTCGCGTAATACTCAAATCCTGGCTCAAGCCAAAAGAGCTGATTCCATATACAATCCCAAAATTAACTGCCTTAGCATTTCTCCTTTGAAGATCTGTCACCTCATCAAAAGGTGTGTGAAATACCTGCGAAGCTGTAATTCTATGAATATCTTTTTCCTCTCTATAAGCTTCAATCAACTGTGAATCTCCCGAACAATGGGCCAGTACACGAAGCTCAATTTGCGAATAATCTGCATCTACAAATACAAACCCTTCTTCTGGTACAAACACTTTCCGAATCAGCCGTCCTAATTCCATCCGAACTGGAATGTTCTGTAAATTTGGTTCTGTACTACTGATCCTTCCTGTTGCAGTTATAGTCTGATTAAATTTTCCATGAATTCTTCCGTCTTCAGAAATAAAAGCCGCAAGGCCATCCGCATAAGTGGATTTCAGCTTGGTCAGCTGCCTGTATTCCAAAACTTTTGCAACAACTGATGATTCAGGTGCCAGTTTTTCCAATACATCTGCTGCCGTAGAATATCCTGTCTTTGTTTTTTTTCCACCTTTTAGTCCCATTTTTTCAAAGAGAATCACTCCGAGCTGCTTAGGTGAATTTATATTAAACTCTTCCCCCGCTTCCTGCCATATTTCCTGTTCCAGCCTGCTGATCTGGACAGCAAGTTTGTCTCCGTAATCTTTCAATTCCGCGGCTTCCACATGAACGCCATTATTCTCCATATCAAAAAGAGTAAATGCAAGTGGCATTTCTATTTCATTAAATAGCCGCCACATACCCGCTTCTTGAAGCTTCTCCTTCAAAATCCCTACACTTGTATAAGCAGTATAAGCCTCATAGCAAGCTTTCCTTTCATCATCCATCTTATCTTCCAGAAGGAGATTCATCTGTTCCCTTGCTATATCTTCAAATTCATAATCGTTCTTAAGAGGATTCAAAAGGTAAGCAGCAATAATTCCATCGAAACATCTTTCTTTAATAGACGGTGTGAAATATTTCATTGTCTCTTTCAGATGAAATACCGATAACAGCTTAACATTACCGGATATTTTTTCCAATCTTCTAAAAAGTTCTTCTCCCGCCATCTGCTCTTCCCGAATACAACAAATCCTCTTATCCCCAAAACAAAGTGCCATTCCACCAATTTGAGCCTCATTCGCAAATAGGGGCAGTACTTCTGCGGTTTTTCTAAAGATTGCTATTCCAAGCGTCTCTGCCTGTTCAGCCTGTGCAAGAATTGATTCTGCTTCATCCCGACTCTTTGCAATATAAAAATAGTCTTCTATCTCATTCGGATGACAGTCTACTTCAAAGCGATTTAAAAGATTTTTAAACTGTAATTTCTGAAAAAAGGCATAAGCCTCTTCCGTAAAAATATTTCCAAGTCTTGCACTTTCAATATCATACTCAAGAGGAGCATCTACACAGATTGCTGCCAGTTTCTTACTCATTACTGCCATATCCCAATATTCAACAATTGCTTTAGATGCCCTGGGTGGCTTTAGTTCCTCTGCATGTTCCCGGGCATTTTCTATACTATGATATTCCCCGATAATTTTCGCTGCCGTTTTTTCCCCGATTCCGGGAACTCCAGGAATATTATCAGATGTATCACCCATAAGTGCTTTCATATCAATAAATTCCAGAGGGGTAACTTGATAACGATCTTTTACATCATCTGCATAATAATCCTCTACTTCTGTCTTTCCTTGCTTTGTTTTTGGAATGCGGATTTTAACTTTATCTGTCGCAAGCTGAAGAAGATCTCTGTCACCACTGATAATTGTTACATCCATTCCTTTCTCTTCGCATCGTTTGGAAAGTGTTCCAAGAAGGTCATCTGCTTCCAGTCCTTCCTGCTCTATAATTCTGATGCCCATGGATTTAAGAACTTCTTTCATCACGGGCACCTGCTGGCGAAGTTCATCTGCCATCGGTTTCCTTGTTCCTTTATACTCCTTATACATTTCATGTCGAAATGTAGGAGCATGTACATCAAAGGCTACTGTAAGATACTCCGGTTTTTCCTCATCCAACAGTTTCAACATAATATTCAAAAAGCCATAAATCGCATTTGTATGAAGCCCCTCGGAGTTTGTTAAATCTGGGAGCCCAAAGAAAGCTCTATTCAAAATACTGTGTCCATCAATTAAAACTATTTTTTCCGCCATATTTTTTCTCCATCTTATAAAGCTACTGAATCTACTATACAACAATCTTTCCCATTTTAAAAGAAAAAAATTTGTTGAAAAAACTTGAAATCTTCATTTCAATATGCTATACTTATTTTCGGTTGTGAAAAGTAACCATTTGCGGATGTGGCGGAATGGCAGACGCACAAGACTCAAAATCTTGCGGGGGCGACCTCGTGTGGGTTCAAGTCCCACCATCCGCATGTATTATTTTTAAGTAATCATTGTGATCAATAAAAATACGCTCAAGTAGGTTTGTCCTACTTGAGCGTATTTTTATTTTCAAAACTGTCTGAATACGCATCAAAAGCTGAATCCGATTATAGCTCAACAAATAATTTATTTTCTTTTCTCCTACTGCAACTTTTTTTCATCTTTCCTGCTGCAATTACTGACAGGAATTTATTTACTTTTCTAGCGTGCACAGGACAAATACTAATACAACGCATACAACTAATGCACTTTTTACTATCTGTTTTAGATGGATGATTCATTGGAATCGCCTGAACAGGACATTTAGAGGCACATAATCCACAATTGGTACAGCTTCTTCTCGCAGCAGGCTTTATTGGTATACCGCCATACTCTCGATACGGTACATTCCCAGGAACATTCAAATCCTGAGATATCTTATTTTTTTCAATACATTGTCGTATCTGTCTTGCAAATTGACACAGCTCTTGTAAGTCTTTTTTATCAGGACGCCCCTGTGCAAACTGACGCATAACAGAATGCTCTGCAACTGCTGTAACTGCTGCAACACATTTAAATCCACAATGAATCAGTGTTGTTTTTAGTTCAATCAAAGTATCGTCATAATCACGATTCCCGTAAACAGTAATCAATATTGCTTTTGCACCGTTAGACTTTATCTGTTTCAAACGTTCAGCTGCTATTCCTGGTACTCGGCCTCCAAAAGACGGAACCGCAACTATACATATATCATCTTCTACTAATTTGATCTGACGAAAGTCTGACGCAAAATCAGTCAAATCTATTGTTTTCGCTTCCTGTTCAAATACCCTTACAAACTGATTGGCAACTTTTTCCGTACCACCAGTAGGACTAAAAATAATTTTATAAATACTCATTTATTTTCCTCCTTATAACCAGGACAACTTTTCATCATCTCAATTGCGTCATGTAAAAATTCTGACACGTTAACCAAGCTGCTACTCGTAGAATCCAGATAGTAAAAATTTTTTCTACCTTCTTGCCTGACATCTATAATACCTGCATTTTTTAATATCTTTAGATGATGTGAAACTGCAGCGCGAGAAATATTAGTACTATTTTGGATTTCTCCAACACGCAAGCCTCCCTTTCCACAATTTTCGATAATAACACGAATAATCAGTTGGCGGGTTTCATCTCCAATTGCACATAAAGCAGGACGACAAACATTAAATCGCTGAACAAACTGATTACCAAGGATTCTCATTGGTTCATCCATCCTGTCACCTCCGTTTTCAATAGTCAATATTCGTCAACCATTATAGCACAAATTACTGAATATAAATGATTGGTAAAGAAAATCAAGCTCATTTATTCATGCATGATCCCGAATATTGCAAGTCAATTTGCGTAGCATTCTCTTTAAACTCCAAAAAAGGAGATATTGCTCCAGAAGACTCTTCATCTACTTTTGCAATATCTCCTTTTTTTAAATATTATAATCAGTTCGTCCGTTTCTGTTATATGTTAAACAACTCTTAAAATCCATCTGTTGGAAACAGAATTCCATCCAATGCCGTCAAATCTGCCTCTGATACAGAATATACATTATCAGAATCTTTGGATACATGAAGTTCTGCCTGCTGTGGATCTCCATATGTAGGCGACTCCATACGTTTTTTAAGACTCTCATACATTTTCTGGAATACCATCTGGTTAATTTCGTCCTGTCCTGGAATCTGTGAAATATCTGTAATCCCTGACAGTTCTGCCTGTACTGCCTCTGTTACTTCTGCTTCTAATCCCTCAAATGCTGTAAGCGGTTTTGCTGTAACAGATACCATAAAACTTCCGTCCTCTTCTTCTGTCACATCACCAACTTCATATTCTGCCAAAGTCAGCATGTCCTTAAAAAGTTGCCGGTAATTCTCAAGCAACTCATCTGACAATCCTGCAGAATCAAAGCCAGCTATTGTCAGCATCTGATCAATATTGCTCTCATAGAGCTGTTCTGCCTCTTCCTCAGTGGATTCTGTCTGCTTTGTATACTCATCAAAATCCGCCTTATAGCTTGCATCCAAAATAGATTGTGCATAAGTACCAACTTCTTCCGGACTCATTTTACATGCCGCCAGCAATAGAACAACTGCCACTACAAGAACTCCAAATATTCTCCCTTTTCTTTTCATATTTTTCCTCCTCAATAAAGTAATTTTTATATATTTTACCTTATCAAGAGGGAATTATCAATCATTTCAAAAGTTTTTTGCCAATTTCAAAACAATCAAATGTAGCAAAATAATCTTCTGGCGTTTCAGCACGACGGATTAACTGCGTACTGCCGTCTTCTTTCAGCAACACTTCGGCAGACTTCAGCTTTCCATTATAATTGTATCCCATAGCAAAACCGTGGGCTCCCGTGTCGTGAATCACAAGCAGATCCCCCATATCAATCTTAGGTAAATGGCGATCGATCGCAAACTTATCGTTATTTTCGCACAATGACCCTGTCACATCATACACTTGATCACACGGTTCATTTTCTTTCCCCATTACCGTAATATGATGATAAGCACCATACATGGCCGGACGCATCAGATTTACTGCACATGCATCAACACCAATATATTCTTTATGTGTATGCTTTTCATGAATAGCTTTTGTCACGAGACAGCCATATGGTCCCATCATAAATCTTCCCAGCTCTGTATAGATGGCCACATCCCCCATTCCAGCCGGAGTCAAGACCTCTTCATATACCTGACGCACTCCTTCGCCAATAGCATAGATATCGTTTGGTTCCTGATCCGGTTTATATGGTATACCAATTCCACCCGACAGATTAATGAATTTGATATGCACACCAATCTCTTTATGAAGCTTCACTGCCACTTCAAAAAGTACCTTAGCAAGCATCGGATAATAATCGTTTGTTACCGTATTACTTGCAAGAAATGCATGAATTCCAAACTCTTTAACTCCTTTTTCCTTTAAAATCTTAAAAGCCTCAAAAATCTGCTCCGTTGTCATGCCATATTTGGCGTCTCCTGGATTATCCATGATATCATTACTGATTTTAAAGAGACCGCCCGGATTGTATCTGCAGCTAATGGTTTCCGGTATATGGCCGATTGCTTTTTCCAGGAACTCAATATGGGTAATATCGTCCAGATTAATAATAGCTCCCAGCTTTTCGGCCAGTTTAAAATCTTCTGCCGGCGTATCATTAGATGAAAACATAATGTCGCTTCCTGTTGCTCCAATAGCCTCCGAAAGAAGCAACTCCGTATACGAGGAGCAGTCACAGCCGCAACCATATTCTCTCAAAATCTGTATCAAAAAAGGATTAGGAGTTGCCTTTACCGCAAAATATTCCTTATATCCTTTATTCCATGCAAAAGCTTTTTTAAGTGCTTCAGCATTTTTTCGAATGCCCCTCTCATCATAAAGATGAAATGGGGTTGGATATTTCTTCACAATCTCATCTAGCTGTTCTTTCGTCACAAATGTCTCTTTTTTCATAGGTACTCATACTCCTTATTTTCTGTACAGATTTTTTATACTATTCAATCACAGCAATTCTCATCATATTGCTGACCCCTTCTTTTGCCCGATTTACATTCGGTGAAGGAATTCCCGCTGTCAATACCACGACATCTCCGGGATCTGCCATCTGTTTTGCACATACCAGCTCAATTGCTCCTGAACAGATATCTTCCGTTGTATTAAACTGAATAGATTTAATTGGCTCTACTCCCCAGTAAATCTGCATTCTGCGAAGAGAACGCTCATTAGGTGTCACCCCTATAATCGGCATTTTAGGTTTAAATTTAGACACTACTCTAGCTGTTGCTCCTGATACAGACGGTGTAATAATACATTTTGCGCCAAGATTATAAGCCGTGGTAACAGAAGCATGACCGATAGCACTGGAAATTCCTTTCATCCGGTGCTCCTCTGTCTTTTTAATCAACATATCGTAATCCAGATGCTGCTCTGTATTTTGCACAATATGCACCATCATCTGAAGGGCTTCCAACGGATATTTACCCTGCGCCGTTTCCCCAGACAACATAATCGCATCTGTTCCATCATATACCGCATTAGCTACGTCCGTAACCTCTGCCCGTGTAGGACGCGGATTCCGAATCATAGAATCCAACATCTGTGTTGCTGTAATAACCGGCTTATAATAATAGTTACATTTCTGAATAATCATCTTCTGAAGATATGGTACTTCTTCTGCCGGAATTTCTACGCCAAGGTCTCCTCTTGCTACCATAATGCCGTCTGCACAGCGAATAATTTCATCGATATTTTTAATTCCTTCTGCATTTTCAACTTTTGCAATAATTGGAATATAAGGTGCGTTACATTCTTTCAAAAAGGCCCTAATTTCTACAATACACTCTGCATTCCTCACAAAAGATGCTGCAATAAAATCAATGCCCTGCTCCACACCAAAACGGATATCTTCTCTGTCCTTATCCGTAATTGCAGGAAGTCTTACCGGCACATTTGGTACATTCACCCCTTTGCGTTCACCTAATTCGCCGCCGTTAACAATCTCACATATGATATCTGTTGATGTTTTGCTGACAACCCGTAGACCAATCAGACCATCATCAATCAAAATCGTGCTTCCCACAGAAACATCATCTACCAGACCACTGTAGGAAATAGATACTTTTGACTCATCACCTGCAATTTCGTCTGACGTAAGTATAAACTTCTCTCCAGTTTCCAGCATAACCTTCTTTCCGTCTTTTAAAACCCCAGTACGAATTTCCGGTCCTTTTGTATCCAGAAGAATAGCTGTAGGCATATGTTCTTCATCACGGATACGCTTCAACATATCCATTCTGCCTTTCTGTTCTTCATGGCTCCCATGTGAAAAATTGAATCTCGCAATATCCATTCCATTTTTCACAAGTGCTCTCATCAGATTCTCATCGTTTGTATTTGGTCCCATTGTACAAACGATTTTTGTTTTCTTTTTGTTCATTTCTCTCACCAAATCCTTTTTTCATAATTTATGTTTTAAATCAAAATATAAAGATTATTTGACATGAATATGGGAAAATAGATGATCCTGACAATATTCATAATTTCCATTACACCTAGAGCAATAACGGAACTCTAAAGATGGATCATCCAGCTCTGTTCGTCCGCACACTGCACAGCGATGCCTTGCCCCGCCAGCATAATAATTTTCAGGACGAATCTTCTGCTGAAATTCTTTTTTTCTCTTCCTTTGTTTCGGAGAATATGGCTTCAGATTTCTTGATCCAAGGAAAAATATCACAAAATTCAAGATTGAAACAGCAGCTCCAATTGCATTTGCCTGATAAACAACCCCCACCAACGGATTTCCGCCATATGACGGCAGAAAAGCTTGGAGTACTGTGTAAAGGAAATAAAGCCCGTCCAGGATTCCCAGCCATTTTGCTTTAACCGGAATAGCAAAAAACAAATAAAACTGCATATCCGGATAAACAGCGGCAAACGCAAGAAACAATGACATGTTCAAATACCATGTACCCAGAGGAAAAGATACTCCTACGAGGAAGTATGCTGCAAATGCGGCAATTACATGAAACAACATACCGGAAAAGAAATATACATTAAATCGAAATGCACCCCAGGTGTTTTCCAGCTCCCTGCCCAGCATATAATACAGATAAAGGGCAAAGATCATAAAAAGATAACTCGTCTGAGGCGGCTGAATAATAAAGGTCACAATCCTCCAGACCTGCCCACGCAGAATTGCGCTGACATCAAGACTTAAATACTGATAATAAAAAGAAGGGAACAAAAGCTGCAGAACAAGCCCTGCCACATAAAGTATGATAATGTAATACATCAAATTGTGAATGGCATATCTGCCAAATTTCCGTTCCATTTTTTCCAACCAATTCATCGAAAAAATACCTGCTTTCCCATGTTACTCTAATACTCTAGTCATTCTACCTTTTTAGAAAGTCTTTGTCAATTGTACCGGATAACTTTACTTCATTTTAATATTTCTATTACATTTGTTAATTGTTTTTTCAAATTTTTTGTCGTATAATGTTACCGTTTAGAAAACAGCATTTAATATGTAGAATTACATATATTTCCAGGCAGAGCAATTGTCCGTTCTGACCTTTGGAATGCGATACAATATAAAACAAGGAGTACATAATTATGAATCAACAAGAATTATTTACATTGGGGATTGATATTGGATCCACCACAGTAAAGATCGCCATTCTGGATGATCAAAATGATGTGCTTTTCTCTGATTATGAAAGACATTTTGCAAATATCCAGGAAACTCTTTCCGATCTTCTGGGAAGAGCTATTTACAAACTGGGCTCTATCCGAGTATCCCCCGTCATAACTGGATCCGGTGGATTAACCCTTGCAAAACATCTTGGCGTTCCCTTTGTACAAGAAGTTGTTGCAGTATCTACCGCCCTTCAAGATTATGCACCGCAGACAGATGTTGCCATTGAACTTGGTGGCGAAGATGCGAAAATCATATACTTTGAAGGTGGAAATATTGAACAGAGAATGAATGGAGTCTGCGCCGGAGGGACCGGCTCTTTTATTGACCAAATGTCCTCTCTTCTGCAGACAGATGCATCTGGTCTAAATGAATATGCAAAAAATTATAAAGCTCTTTATTCCATTGCTGCTAGATGTGGAGTATTTGCCAAATCGGATATTCAGCCGCTGATCAATGAAGGGGCATCTAAAGAGGACCTGGCGGCTTCTATATTCCAGGCAGTAGTAAATCAGACGATTAGCGGTCTTGCCTGCGGGAAACCAATTCGTGGGCACGTTGCATTTTTGGGAGGACCGCTGCATTTTCTCTCTGAATTAAGAGAGGCTTTTGTCCGCACGCTCAATCTGGACGAGGAGCATACAATTGCTCCGAATCATTCTCACTTATTTGCTGCAATCGGTTCTGCCCTTAATTCTACTAAGGAGCCCATCGTCCCGATCCGAGAACTTCAAGAGCGGTTGGCTAAACGTATTCAAATGGAATTTGAAGTGGAACGTATGGAACCTCTCTTTGCTACTGAGTCAGAATATAAAGAGTTTATAGAACGTCATGCAAAACATCAGGTTCCTGTTAAGGATCTCTCCACTTATAAAGGCAAGGCATTTCTTGGTATTGACGCTGGTTCTACGACAACCAAAGCGGCTCTTGTAGGGGAAGACGGAACCCTGCTTTACTCTTTTTATCATAACAACGAAGGAGATACCCTTGGAACTACTATTTCTGCAATCAAGGATATTTATTCCCAACTTCCCGAGGATGTTGAAATTGTACATTCCTGTTCCACTGGTTATGGCGAAGCACTAATTAAAGCGGCTCTTCTTCTTGATGAGGGAGAAGTAGAAACCGTTTCCCACTATTATGCAGCTTCCTTTTTTGAGCCAGATGTAGACTGTATCCTGGATATCGGTGGACAGGACATGAAGTGTATTAAAATCAAAAACCAGACCGTTGACAGCGTACAGTTGAATGAGGCCTGCTCTTCAGGATGTGGCTCTTTTATAGAGACATTTGCAAAATCCCTTAATTATTCTGTGGAAGATTTTGCTCACGAAGCTTTATTTGCGCATAACCCAATTGATCTTGGAACCCGTTGTACTGTATTTATGAATTCCAAAGTAAAGCAGGCTCAAAAAGAAGGCGCGGCAGTATCTGACATTTCCGCCGGACTTGCTTACTCTGTTATTAAAAATGCTCTTTTTAAAGTTATTAAGGTATCAGATGCCTCCGAGCTTGGCCAGCATATTGTTGTGCAAGGCGGAACTTTCTACAACAATGCTGTCCTTAGAAGCTTTGAAAAAATTGCAAACTGTCATGCAATCCGTCCGGATATCGCTGGTATCATGGGCGCATTCGGCGCTGCTCTGATTGCAAGGGAACGCTATGTGGAGTGCGAAGGAACTACTATGCTTTCAATTGAAGATATTGAAGCTTTAGAATACCGGACAACAATGACAAAATGCCGAGGATGTACGAATAATTGCCGTCTTACCATAAATCATTTCAGTGGCGGCAGAAAATTCATTACAGGAAATCGATGTGAAAAGGGGCTTGGAAAAGAAAAATCCAAGAATAATCTTCCGAATCTTTTCGAATACAAAACTCAGCGGTATTTTGGCTATACACCTCTTGCAGAGGCCGAAGCTTCCCGAGGTGTAATCGGTATTCCCCGGGTTCTGAATATGTATGATAATTATCCATTCTGGTTCACCTTCTTCACAGATCTTGGATTTCGTGTGGTTCTTTCTCCCGCTTCTACAAGGAAAATTTATGAACTGGGAATTGAGTCCATTCCAAGCGAATCAGAATGTTATCCGGCCAAGCTTGCTCATGGACATGTGCAGTGGCTGATTAATGAAGGTATTCAGCATATTTTCTATCCTTCTATACCGTACGAGAGAAATGAATTTGCTGATGCCAACAACCACTATAACTGTCCGATTGTCACATCTTATCCGGAAAATATAAAAAATAACATTGATGCAATTGTAAATAATGATGTAGATTTCATTCATCCTTTCATGTCCTTTGCCAGTGAAGAAACTCTTTCTTCCCGACTGATTGAAGAACTTGCTTCAAAGTTTAATCTCACAGCAGAAGAAATAAAATCTGCTGTACATAAAGCATGGGTAGAACTGGAATCCTGCCGAAATGATATGCGTAAAAAGGGGGAGGAAACCGTTGCTTTCCTGGATAAAACAGGAAATCGGGGGATTGTTCTTGCCGGGCGTCCATACCATATTGACCCAGAAGTAAATCACGGTCTTCCAGAACTTATTAACTCCTATAATATTGCTGTGCTGACAGAAGATTCTGTATCTCACCTTCACCCGGTAGAGCGGCCTTTAAATGTAATGGATCAATGGATGTATCACTCCAGACTTTACGCAGCAGCAAACTTTGTTAAGACCAAAGACAATCTGGATCTGATTCAGCTGAATTCTTTTGGATGTGGACTGGATGCAGTTACTACAGATCAGGTAGCTGATATTCTGACACGTTCTGACAAAATTTATACTTCTTTGAAGATTGACGAGGTTAACAATCTAGGTGCCGCAAGAATCCGTGTACGTTCTCTGCTTGCCGCAATACGTGTCAGAGAGCAAAGAGAACAAAAGCGACAGATCGAGCCATCTTCTATCAAGAAGGTGCCGTTTACAAAAGAAATGCGTAAGGAATATACTATTCTATGTCCGCAGATGTCACCTATGCATTTCGAGCTTTTGGAACCAGCCTTCAATGCTTCCGGCTATAAAGTTGAAGTCCTTCCAAATGACAACAAACAGGCCGTTGATGTAGGTCTGAAATATGTAAATAATGATGCTTGTTATCCTTCCCTTATGGTTGTAGGGCAGATTATGGATGCCATTTTATCCGGAAAATATGACACTGACAAGATTGCTGTCATTATCAGCCAGACTGGAGGAGGCTGCCGAGCTTCCAACTATATTGGTTTCATCCGCCGCGCACTTAAAAAGGCTGGCTATGAGCATATTCCAGTTATATCTATTAACTTAAGTGGATTGGAAGGGAATCCTGGATTTAAGATTACTCCAGCCCTTGCTCTTCGTGGAATTTACGCCGCTGTTTTCGGAGACATTTTTATGAAATGTGTTTATCGTCTTCGTCCTTATGAAGCAGTACCTGGATCTGTTGACAAAATGCATCGTAAATGGGTAAAGGTTTGCTCTGACTTTGTTTCTCAGGGTTATCCTTCCCGCAGAAAATTCAAAAAACTCTGCCGGGATATTATTGAGGACTTTGATAATAATATTGAGCTTTTAGATATTAAAAAGCCACGTGTAGGTGTGGTCGGGGAAATTCTTGTAAAATTTCTTCCCGCTGCTAACAATCATCTGGTTGATCTTCTGGAAAGTGAGGGTGCTGAAGCCGTTGTTCCTGATCTTTTAGACTTCCTTTTATACTGTTTCTACAACCAGAATTTCAAAGTGTCACACCTCGGTTTTGCAAAATCTAAGGCTACCATTGCCAATTTGGGCATCAAAGCATTGGAATGGTTCCGAGCTCCTGCAAGTAAAGCATTCAAAGAAAGTAAACACTTTGATCCGCCGGCCGATATCCATGAACTGGGACGAATGGCATCCGAAATCGTATCTCTTGGGAACCAGACCGGTGAAGGATGGTTCCTCACCGGCGAAATGTTAGAACTGATCCACAGCGGTGCTACAAATATTGTCTGCACACAGCCATTCGCTTGCCTGCCCAACCATGTAGTTGGCAAAGGTGTAATTAAAGAACTTCGCCGCCGCCATCCACTGGCCAATATTGTAGCTATTGATTATGATCCAGGCGCAAGTGAAGTAAATCAGTTGAATCGAATCAAACTTATGTTGTCCACAGCAAATAAAAATTTAGCGAAAACAGAAAATTAAACAAATTTGGGACGTAGTAAAGTTTAACTTTACTACGTCCCAAATTACATTATACGGTGGGTAAAATTGCGATATACCCTGTGTAAAACTGTACAATACTATTTTACAAGCAATGACTTTCCTGTCATTTCTTTTGGTTGTTCTAATCCCATCAGCTCAATTAATGTAGGTGCGATATCGGCAAGACATCCTCCCTCTCTTAATTTATAAGCCGGATCTGCGTTCACCAGAATAAACGGTACCGGATTGGTTGTATGAGCTGTAAATGGCTCTCCAGTTTCCTCATCTATCAATTGTTCTGCATTCCCATGGTCTGCACAGATAAACATCTGTCCGTCAACTTCTTTGATTGCTTCCACTGTCTTTCCAACACATTCATCTACTGCTTCAATTGCTTTGATTGCTGCTGTTTCTACGCCTGTGTGTCCAACCATATCTGGATTTGCAAAGTTAATAATGATAACATCGTATTTTCCAGAGCGAATAGCATCTGTAAGTTTGTCACAAACTTCATAAGCACTCATTTCTGGTTTCAGGTCGTATGTTGCAACTTTAGGAGACTTTACAAGAATACGATCTTCGCCTTCGTTTGGCTCCTCTACTCCTCCATTGAAGAAGAAGGTTACATGTGCATATTTCTCTGTCTCAGCAATGCGCGCCTGCTTCATGCCATTGGCCGCAAGAAATTCTCCAAATGTATTTGTTATTTCTTCTTTTACAAATGCAACCTGCTTATTTTCAATTGTTACATCATATTCTGTAAAACATACAAAAACGGTCTTAATGCGCTCCCCTCTTTCGAATCCGGCAAACTCATCATCACAGAATGTTCTTGTAATCTCTCTAGCACGGTCTGGACGGAAGTTAAAGAATATAATAGAGTCTTTATCTTGAATCGTCGCCACAGGAGCTCCGTCTTTTTCTACGATAGTAGGCAAAACAAACTCATCTGTTGTATCTTTATCGTAAGATGCCTGAATTCCTTCCGGTCCGGATACCGCCTTTTCGCCTTCTCCGTATACCATTGCTCTATATGCTTTTTCTACTCGATCCCAACGGTTGTCACGATCCATAGCATAATAACGTCCCATCACTGTAGCAACCTGTCCTACGCCGATCTCTTCCATTTTTGCTTCCAGTTCTTCCACGTACTCTTTTCCGGATGCAGGAGGTGTATCACGTCCATCCAGGAAACAGTGTACATAAACCTTTTCTATTCCCTGACGCTTTGCCATCTCCAAAAGTCCGTAAATATGAGTGTTATGACTATGCACGCCTCCGTCAGATACCAATCCCATAAGATGAAGAGCTGAATGATTCTCTTTTACATTTTCACATGCCGCAAGAAGTGCTTTATTTTCAAAAAAATCTCCATCCTGAATTGCTTTTGTAATTTTAGTCAGATCCTGATATACGATACGTCCTGCCCCCATATTAAGATGCCCCACTTCTGAATTTCCCATCTGTCCATCCGGAAGTCCAACTGCCATACCACTGGCATTTCCTTTTACAAAAGGATACTCTGCCATCAGCTTATCCATAACCGGTGTTTTACCTTCTGCTACAGCGTTTCCTTCTTTCTTTTCATTTAATCCATAACCATCCAAAATCATAAGTACTGTCGGCTTTTTACTCATTTCTTGTTCTCCTTTTTATTGATCTTTGCAGATATTTTCCATCCACTTATATGCCAGATCTATCCAGCACTGGCATTCCTCCTGAACGCCGCTTCCATCATCCCGCCTTGACTCTTCGCCTGCACTTCCCAAGCCATGAAGTCCTTTCTGGAATAAATGGAGTTCTGTCCTGATTCCTTTCCTATGCAAAGCTTCAGCCATTCTAAGAGAATTTTCAACAGGAACTGTCTGATCTTCAAAAGTATGCCATAAAAAGCAGGGAACCGTATGTTCTGTTACTTTGTTCTCCAGGGACAATGAATCTTTGTCTGCTATATACTTATCTCCCAAAAGGGTTTGGAAACTTCCTCTGTGAGAGATATTTTCATCAGAACTTATAACCGGATAACTTAAAATCAAACCGGCTGGCCGTAATTTCAGCGAAGCAATATTAAGCTTTTCTGAAAGAAAAGGGTTGTCCCAGAACACTCCAAGACATCCTGCCAGATGTCCACCTGCTGAAGATCCTTGTACAAAAATTTTCCCTGCATCTATCTTCCACTTTTCAGCATATTTATGAACGATTCCCATAGCTGTCCCGAGCTCCAGAAGCGCAGTCGGATATTGTGCGGGTGCAGTGGAGTACCGCAGAATTCCCACATGATACCCTTTTTGAAGGAAATACATCGCAATGGGCTCGCCTTCCCGAAAACTAGTTCTTTCATATCCGCCTCCCGGGCATAAAATAATCATGGGCCTCTTTTTTACATACAACTCATTTGGGGTATCTAAAATATAGACGACAAAATGAGCTTCTGGAAGAGAGCCTTCCGTTTCCAGCTTTATCTTTTCTATTATCACTTTTTTCACTCCTGAAACTCAAAAGCCCGCAGGAACTGTCTTTCAAGCCCCTGCGGTCCAATCATAGTTTTTTACTTATAATTTACGATCTTTCCGAAGTCCGCCTTCAAAGAAGCGCCTCCAACAAGGCCTCCGTCAATGTCAGCCTGTGCAAATAACTCTGCAGCATTTCCTGCATTAACAGAACCACCATACTGAATGCGGATAGCCTCTGCTGTTGCCTCATCATAGATTTCTGCAATACATGCACGAATTCCAGCACATACTTCCTCTGCCTGCTCTGTTGTAGCTGTTTTTCCTGTACCAATCGCCCAGATAGGCTCATATGCTATAACAGCTGTTTTCGCCTGATCTGCTGTCACTCCCAAGAATCCAACTTTAACCTGCTGACGGATGAAATCCATAGTAACTCCCTGCTCTCTCTGTTCCAGAGACTCTCCACAGCACATAATAGGAGTAATACCATGCTCAAAAGCTTTCAGCATTTTCTTATTAACATCTTCGCTTGTTTCACCAAAGTAATCTCTTCTCTCGGAATGTCCCAGAACAACATATTTTACACCAGCATCTGTAAGCATTGCCGGAGAAATTTCTCCTGTATATGCTCCGCTTTCCTCGTAATACATGTTTTCTGCTCCAACCTGAATATTCGTTCCTTTGCAAGCTTCTACAACCGGTATAATATCAATTGCCGGAACACAAAATACTACATCCGCATCTTCTGTTGCTACTAAAGGTTTTAATTCTTCCACCAAAGCAACTGCCTCGCTTGGTGTTTTATTCATTTTCCAGTTTCCTGCTATAATCTTTCTTCTTGCCATTTTTTTCACTCTTTCTTCGAATATTTTTCAAGTAGATTTTCATCTAAGAAGGACACACACCTTATTTATCGTTAGCCGCTGCTACACCTGGAAGTTCTTTTCCTTCCAAAAATTCCAGTGATGCTCCACCGCCTGTGGAAATATGTGTCATTTTATCTCCATATCCCAGCTGATTAACAGCTGCTGCAGAATCTCCACCACCAATAATTGTTACAGCATCTGTTTCTGCAAGTGCTTTTGCAACTGCCTCTGTTCCATGAGCAAAGTTTGGCATTTCAAAACATCCCATTGGTCCGTTCCATACAACTGTCTTTGCATCCTTCACTGCATCTGCAAAAATCTTCTCTGTCTCCGGTCCGATATCCATTCCTTCCCATCCATCCGGAATTTCTCCAGAGGTCACAACCTGAATGTTTGCATCGTTTGAAAATTCATCGCCAATACGATTATCAACAGGGAGAAGCAGTCTTACTCCTTTTTCCTCTGCCTTTTTCATCATATTTTCTGCATATTCAAGATAATCATCTTCACAAAGAGATGTTCCAATCTTACCACCTTTGGATTTTGCAAAAGTATAAGCCATTCCGCCACCAATAATTAATACATCTACTTTATCAATCAGATTTTCGATAACAGAAATCTTACTGGAAACTTTTGCTCCTCCTAAAATTGCAACGAACGGTCTTTCCGGATTATTAACTGCATTTCCAAGGAAATCTATTTCTTTTTGCATCAGATATCCAACTACTGCAGTATCCACATATTTTGTCACACCAACATTAGAACAATGTGCTCTGTGAGCGGTACCAAAAGCATCATTTACAAATACGTCGCACAGAGAAGCAAGCTCTTTGGAAAATGCATCCTCATTTTTTGTCTCTTCTGCTCTATAGCGAGTATTTTCCAAAAGGACTACATCTCCATCCTGCATAGCTTCTACGGCTGCTTTAGCATTTGGTCCCACAACTTCTGGATCTGCTGCAAATTTCACTTCCTGACCAAGAAGCTCTGACAGACGTGCTGCAACCGGTGCAAGAGACAGCTCTGGAACTGCCTGTCCCTTTGGTTTTCCTAAATGAGAGCAAAGAATAACCTTTCCACCATCACCGATCAGTTTTTTAATTGTAGGAAGTGCTGCAACAAGTCGATTCTCGTCTGTAATCTTCCCATCAATGAGCGGTACATTAAAATCACATCTTACAAGGACTTTCTTTCCTTTTACATTAATATCATCTACTGATTTTTTATTAAGCATATAAGTGCCTCCTTTCATTTTCCGATGCTCTTGACATATTTGACAAAAGCCAAATTTCTCCTCTAATGTCAAAAACGGGTCCGGTCCAATAAGACCGGACCCGTTTTGAGTCTTAATTATGCTAATTCAGAGAAGTATTTGATTGTTCTTACCATCTGGCTTGTGTATGAATTCTCATTGTCATACCAAGAAACAACCTGTACTTCTGTTGTTCCATTCTCTAACGGAAGTACCATTGTCTGTGTTGCATCGAACAGAGAACCATATCTCATTCCTACGATATCGCTGGATACGATCTCATCTGTATTATATCCAAAGGACTCTGTCTGAGCAGCCTTCATTGCAGCGTTGATCTGATCAACTGTTACATTTCCTTCTACAACTGCTGTCAGAATTGTTGTGGATCCTGTAGGAGTTGGAACTCTCTGTGCAGCTCCGATAAGTTTTCCGTTCAGTTCAGGAATAACAAGTCCGATTGCTTTTGCAGCACCTGTACTGTTAGGAACGATGTTGCAAGCAGCTGCACGTGATCTTCTCAAATCACCTTTTCTCTGCGGTCCGTCCAAAGTCATCTGATCGCCTGTGTAAGCATGAATTGTACACATAATACCGGATTTGATCGGTGCAAGATCATTCAGAGCTTTAGCCATCGGTGCGAGACAGTTTGTTGTACAGGAAGCTGCAGAAATAACTGTATCTTCCGGTTTCAGTGTCTCATGGTTTACATTATATACGATAGTCGGCAGATCGTTTCCTGCTGGTGCAGAAATAACAACCTTTCTAGCTCCTGCTTTAATATGAGCAGATGCTTTATCTTTAGATGTATAGAAGCCTGTACATTCCAGAACAACGTCTACTCCAATTTCTCCCCACGGAAGCTCTTCTGCATTTGCTTTTGCGTAGATTTTAATCTCTTTTCCATCGACAATGATAGAATCATCTGTAGCTTCTACCTTATCAGCCAGAGCATATTTTCCCTGTGAAGAGTCATATTTCAACAGGTGAGCCAACATTTTGGGGCTTGTCAGGTCATTGATTGCAACTACTTCATACCCTTCAGCTCCAAACATCTGTCTGAAAGCAAGACGTCCAATACGTCCAAAACCATTGATTGCTACTTTTACTGCCATGATTAATTCCTCCTAAAGTCTATTCACTGTTTCACAGCTTTTATTTTTGCTCCTTAACTTCGTTAAAGAACCATCAACCATTAATAATTTTACTAAATCTCATACAAAAATTCAAGAGCCTTTTCCAATTTTATGTAAGTACTTTAAAAACAGGCTTTCTCGCCTTAAATTCCGTATAATAGCGAAAACCGCATGATTTTAAAATATCGTCTGCCTTATGGAAGTCATAGGCAATATGTGCTGGGCAGTGTCCGTCTGCACCCACCGTAATAATTTCTCCACCAAGTTCCCTGTAACGCTTCAAAATATCCGGATGGGGATGCGCAAATGGAAGCCCATACTTCAACCCGGCCATATTAAGTTCTATTCCTTTTCCCTTATCAATAACAGCCTTTAAAATTTCATCAATTTCGTCTGCATATTTTCGGTAAGAATACTCTTCCGCCTTTTTTTTCCCATATCGGACGACGTAATCAATATGTCCCAGTACATCAAAATCAGGGATACAACGTATATCTTCCAGCATTTCCACAAAAGCTCTGCGATATACTTCTTCATCGCTTTTCCCATCAAAAAGTGTGCCAAGAGCCGGATCTTCTCCATCAATCACATGAAGCGAACCTATAACAAAATCGAAGGGATTTTTTTCTGTCAACTCTGTAAACACTGATCCCAGGTGAGGCTGCATTCCAAGTTCCACACCTATACGAACATCCAGCTGATCTTTATATTTTTCCCTAAGAGGCTCAAGCACTTTAAAATACTCCTTCACATCAAAAATGCTTTCTTCTCCCCATCCTAGATAATCTTTATCATAATGATCTGTAAAACAAATCATCTTCAGCCCTTTTTTTATGGCTGCCTGTATCATTTCTTCCGGAGTACTCTCGGAATCATGAGAAAAAGAAGTATGCATGTGCACGTCTGCCCTCATTTTTTCACATCCTTACTTAATTATTGATTATTTATAATTGTCCCGCCTCCCAGAACATATTCTCCATCATAAAGTACCACCGCCTGTCCAGGAGCTGCAGCCCGAATAGGTTCATCAAAGGTACACAGAATCTCATCTTCCCCGGTCCTTTCCGCAATACACCAGGCCCCTTTATGATTATATCGTATCTTTGCCCAAACTCTTTTTGGCTCTTTCAAATCTTCCATCGCCATAAAATTAATATGGTTTGCTCTCACGTATCTGGAAAGAGACTCCTCTACTTTCCCCAGTACAACTTCATTCGTTTCCGGGCGGATAGCAAGCACAAAGACCGGATAACCCATGGCAATACCTAATCCCTTCCTTTGTCCTACTGTATAATGAATGATTCCATTATGACGTCCCACTACCGTTCCATCTGTCAAAACAAAATTTCCTTGCGGAAATTTACAATCTGTCGTTTTCTCAATAAAAGAAGCATAATCACCGTCCGGCACAAAACATATATCCTGACTGTCTGGTTTATGTGCCACCGGAAGATCCATCTTTGCTGCGATTTCTCTAATTTCTTCCTTTGTATATCCTCCTACCGGCATCAAAGTTCTCCTGAGCTGATCCTGGGTCAGGTTATAAAGGGCATATGTCTGATCCTTTTTTCCAGTAGCCGAAGTACGCACCGCATACCGACCGTTAGGTAGTTGTTCCACTCTGGCATAATGCCCTGTAGCAATGTAATCCGCACCAATATCCATACTTCTTTTCAGGAGCGACTCCCATTTTACATATCGATTACATGCAATACACGGGTTGGGTGTTCTTCCACCAATATACTCATCTATAAAATAATCAATTACACTTTCTTTAAATTCTCTTTTAAAATTCATGACGTAATAAGGAATATCCAATCTGGCCGCCACTCGTCTGGCATCCTCCACAGCTGAAAGTCCACAGCAGCCTCCGTTTTCTTCCTGAATTTTTTCTTCTTCATCCTGCCAGATCTGCATTGTGACACCAATCACGTCATATCCTTGTTCCTTTAAAAGCCAGGCTGCCACAGAGGAATCCACTCCTCCAGACATTCCTACTACAACCCTCTTTTTTTCCATTTTCGCCCTTTCTTTGGCCTAGTATTCTTCTTCTTCCTCTTCCTCACCCTCATGGATATCGGATTTTGGTTTCTCGAGGCCCTCTATTTTTATGCCATTTTTTTCTGCATAATCCCAAAGTGCTGCATGAATTGCCTCCTCCGCTAACAGAGAGCAATGTACCTTCACCGGTGGAAGACCATCCAAAGCTTCCATAACCGCCTTATTGGTCACTTCCATAGCTTCCCGGATATTTTTCCCTTTTACCAGCTCTGTAGCCATACTGCTTGTAGCAACGGCCGCCCCGCATCCAAATGTCTTAAACTTCACATCCTGAATAATTTGATTTTCATCAATATCCAGATAAATTCTCATAATATCTCCACACTTTGCGTTGCCAACTGTTCCAACACCACTGGCATTCTCAATTTCTCCCATATTTCTTGGATGCTGAAAATGATCCATTACTTTTTCTGTATACATATTTCTTTCCTCCTGGCTTTATCTGTTTTTCTTCATAAAATCTTCATACAAAGGAGACATATCCCTTAATCTGGATACAATTTCCTTCAAAGTATCTACAACGTAGTCTATCTCTTCCTTGGTGGTCTCATCACTTAAAGTCAGTCTAAGAGAACCGTGGGCAATCTCATGAGGCAGACCAATTGCCAAAAGCACATGAGATGGGTCTAAAGAACCCGATGTGCAGGCAGAACCGCTGGAAGCACATATTCCTTTCATATCCAGCATAATCAAAAGAGATTCCCCTTCAATAAATTGAAAACTAAAATTAGCATTGTTTGGAAGGCGCTTTGTTGAATCCCCATTAAGTCGGGTATATGGAATTTCGTCCAAAACACGCCTGATCATATAATCACGAAGTTCTGCTTCTTTCTCTGCTCTTTGAGCCATCGTATTTACTGCTCTTTCTACCGCTTTTCCAATGCCAATAATACCTGGCACATTTTCGGTTCCGGCACGGCGTTTTCTTTCTTGTCCACCCCCGTGAATAAAAGAGCGAATCTTAACACCCTTTCGTATATAAAGAAATCCGATTCCCTTTGGTCCATTCAGCTTATGACCGCTGGCGCTTAACATATCAATGCAACATTCATCTACATTGATGGGAACCTGCCCAAAAGCCTGTACTGCATCTGTATGAAACAAAATCTTATGCTCTCTGGCAATCTGCCCGATTTCTTTAATAGGTTCAATCGTTCCGATTTCATTATTTGCAAACATAACAGAAATAAGAATTGTATCCGGACGAATCGCTTTTTTAAGGTCTTCCAGACGTATGGTTCCATTTTCATCTACATCCAGATATGTTACCTCGAACCCTCTTCTCTCCAAATATTCTGCCGTATGAAGAATGGCATGATGTTCTATCTTTGTAGTAATAATATGTTTTCCTTTATTTTCATAAGCTTCTGCTGTTGCTTTTAATGCCCAGTTATCAGATTCAGAGCCACCGGCTGTAAAATAAATTTCATTACTCTTAGCTCCCAATGCCTCTGCAATAATCTCTCTTTGTCGTGTTACAGCCTCCTTATTTTTAGAAGCAAAGCTATACACACTGGAAGGATTTCCATAGTTTTCTGTAAAATAAGGAAGCATAGCCTCCACTACCTCAGGCGCTGTTTTTGTTGTTGCCGCATTATCTAAATAAATCAGTTTTTCCATTTCTTCCTCCTATCTTCCGTCATCTTCTTCTATTTTCTGCTGCAAGCTTTTTCTAGATTTTCTCCACTCTCACCAAGAATCTTGCTTTCTTCTACCAACTCATCCAGTTTAATTTCATCTACTGTATGATTAATACTGTCATTTATTTTCTGCCAGACATACTTCGTAACGCAATTTGCAGAAGCTTTGCAGCCTTTTTCTGAATCAAAGGCGGCACATTCGGCTGGCTCTAGTTTTCCCTCCAAGGAACGAAGCACATCTCCAACAGAAATGTCTTCTGCAGACTTTGCCAGTACATATCCTCCGGCAGCACCCCGAATGCTTCTTACAAGACCTGCCTTTTTCATAAGCGCCATCAGCTGTTCCAGATAGCCTTCAGAAATATCCTGTCTTGCCGCAATACTACTTATAGGAACAGGCTCTTCTTCACTATACCTGGCCAAGTCGATAAGTGCTCTAAGTCCGTATCTTCCTTTCGTCGACAGCTTCATTTTCCCACCTTCTTCCTTTTAATCCCTAGTAATTTACTTGGATTTTCTATCAGTAGAATATCACTGGCTTATTGTTCTGTCAAGGAGAAAATCTGAATATGCTGTAATAAGGCCATTTGGGAGTTCACTATGAACCAAAAACATACCATTATAAAAGGTGCATTTATTCTTACATTAACCGGATTTTCTACCCGCTTTATCGGCTTCTTTTACCGAATCTTCCTCAGCCAGTCTTTTGGTGAAGAAAATGTAGGACTTTACCAGCTGATTTTTCCCGTCTATGCATTGTGTTTTTCCTTGTGCTGCGCCGGTATTGAAACCGCTGTTGCAAGAAATGTGGCTACAAGCTCTTCTTTGGGGGATAAAAAAAGAACCGCTTCTTATTTATATTGCGGCCTTTTCTTATCACTTCTCCCATCCTGCATCCTGATGCTTTTCTTGCAAAAAGAAGCAAATTTTATTGCTTCTTCTTTTCTCGGAGATCCCAGGTGCGCCCCCCTGCTTACTATCGTCTCCTATTCAATTCCCTTTGCAGCCATACATAGCTGTATATGTGGGTACTATATTGGATTAAAAAAAACAAGAATACCTGCCGTTTCACAACTCATTGAACAAGTCGCCCGGGTAAGCTCCGTATTTTTCATGTATCGTTTTTTTATGGAACGCTCTTTGTCAGTCAGCATTTCCCTTGCTGCTGTCGGATTGGTTCTTGGAGAAATATTTTCTTCCCTTTTTTCTATTCGTGCTTTTCAAAAAGAAGAAAAGCAACACTTTTTCAAATACTTTACAAAACCTGCCGCAGCATCTGGAAAATGGAAGATCAGCATACAGGAAATTTTACAGACCTCTCTTCCACTAACCGGAAATCGTGTGCTTTTAAATATTCTGCAAAGTACCGAAGCTATTTCTATCCCCTCACGGCTTCAGATGTTTGGATTTTCTGTCAGCGATTCTCTTAGTATTTATGGAGTTCTGACCGGTATGGCACTTCCTTGTATTCTATTTCCTTCAGCGATTACCGCGTCCATTTCTACGATGCTGCTTCCCACAGTTGCCGAAATACAAGCTGCCGGAAGCACGAAAAAGCTAAAAGAAGTAATTCAGAAAGTCTTTTTCTCCTGCTTCGCTCTGGGTCTTGCCTGCTGTTTTGTCTTTCTTCTTTTTGGCAATCTGGCCGGACATCTGCTCTTCCACAGTCAACTGGCCGGACAGTTTATCGTAACCCTGGCGTGGATGTGTCCATTTCTATACACAAACAGTACTCTCCTTAGTATCATTAATGGACTGGGAAAAGCCAATATTTCCTTTATCTTTAATACATCCGGGCTGCTTTTTCGAATTGCCAGCGTCTTTTTTATGATTCCACTCTTTGGAATCCGCGGATATTTGTGGGGACTTCTCATAAGCCAGGGAGCGGTCTTTCTCTTATGCTTACTATATGTTTTGTTTTATATAGCTGCCCTGTCAAAGAAGCAATATGATCATTGAAACTTCGATTTCAACCTCTTTTATTCTGCCTGTGTCTCTGTCAGATGTTCACTACATAATTTCTTTATTTCTTCCATTACTCGGGGGCTGTCTGTTTCATCTGTCAAAAAAATAAGACAGTCTCCAGTTTCTATTTTTGTGCTGCCTCTGGGAATAATCTCATCTTCGCCTCTTTGAACTGAAACCAACAAGCATCGCTTAGGCCATTCCACCTCTCGAATCATTTTCCCTGCTGCAAAAGATCCCAGCATAACGATACATTCTGTCAGTACTTTTTCTTTCCCTCTTTCTGAAACTTTCTCACCTCTTTTTTTCAAAAGATTTTTAAGAAGACTTTCATAAATTGGTTCTGATCGCATCAGAGTAGCCACAATATATGCCATGGTGGATACAAGCGCCAGAGAAAGCATCTGACTGACAGAACCCGTCATTTCAAAAATCAGTATAATTCCCGTCAAGGGAGCCCTTACAATTGCCGTAAAATATCCAGCCATAGCAAGTAGAACAAAGTTATTCAAATAAACAGATTCTAATCCAAAAAGAACATGTTCCGTCTCGGCAAAAATCCCCCCTATAAATGCACCGATAATCAACATGGGGAAAAAAATGCCGCCCGGTGCACCAGATCCGAAACAAACAGCAGAAAACAAAAATCTTCCTGCCAAGAAAAACACCATAGTACCAAGTGCCATATTCCCAGCTGTCAATTCCTCAATAAGCGAATGTCCTGTACCCAACATTTGTGGGACAAAAAGTCCAATCACTCCCGCACACAAAAAAGGAATAAGTATTTTTCCAGTAATCCCCAACTTCGTCATACTATTATATATTGACTGAACCTTCAAGGTAAACCAATTATAAAATACGCCAAGAACGCCAAGAATAATACCGAGGGCAACAATCATTCCATAATACTCTGCCGGAAGCACCTTCAAAAGTTCAAATGAAAATACTGATTCCCTCCCAAGAATCATCGTCGCAAGAAAATCAGCTGTAAGAGAAGCTGACATAACAGATATCAGTACCGACACAGAGAAATTTTTATGAACTTCCTCTAAAGAAAACATAACCCCTGCAAGTGGGGCATGGAAAGCCGCCGCCAAACCAGCGCTGGCACCGCAGGTTAGCAAAAACTTTTCTTCTGTCTTACCTCGATCCAAAATCCGGGACACCATCTTTCCCACTGTAGCCCCCAACTGAATAGAAGGGCCTTCCCTTCCGAGTGCCAGACCACCAAAAATACACAAAAATCCCCCGGTAAACTTAGCCGGAAGTACTTTCCACCATACCTGATCAATCTTCCCGGCAATTTCTCCTTCCAACTGTGGAATTCCGCTTCCTGAAATAAGCGGTTCATAAGATACCAGTCTTCCTGTCAATACTGCCATGATAACAAGAACTGCAAACCATCCAGCAATCCACAAAGGTCTGTTTCCTATAAAATTTAAAATTACATTCATCCAGTCACCCGCATATCCAAGGAGCATGCGGTACAATATCACTACAAGTCCTCCAATCCCACCAACAATCACCCCTTCGCCTATCAGGATAACCGGAAAACGTTCTGCTCTCTGAATTGTAGCAGAAATATTTTTATCTTTTTTCATTTTCTCATTCCTCCGAATGTAATATCAACGCAATTCTTCTGCAGAAAAAGAGAGGGTATTTCTTAAAAAAATACCCTCTGAATATCGTTGAACAATACGACAACCATCAGTGCCATTAACAGGACGATACCAGCAAAATGTACATAACCTTCTTTTTCCGGCGGGATCCTTTTTCTTCGAACTGCTTCAATCACCAGGAACACAAGACGCCCTCCATCAAGCGCCGGAAGAGGAAGCAAATTCATCACTCCTAAGTTAGCTGATATTAGAATCGCAATATACAGCATATTCACAGTCACCGTCAGTACCCCATAATCCTTGGCTTCTTTGTAAGTTGAATCCACCACATCCACAATACCTACCGGTCCAGAAATCTGATCAATCCCAATCTGCCCGGTTACAAGCATTTTCAGACTAGATAATGTTGTATCAATCCAATATTTCACTTCATAAACGCCATACTGCAATGCTTTTCCAGGGGTCGCCTTTGTATAACCAGAGCTGTTGATACCGAAGAGGTAATAAGACATCTCTTCATTGTATTTAGGCTGCAGAGTCACTCCTCGTTCAACACCATCTCTCTCGAAAATAATTTCTACTTCTTCTCCCTGATGAAATTGATTATAAGTCTGCACCTCTCGGAAAATATGAATCGATTTTCCATTGATTTCCACAATGCGATCTCCGGGCTGAAGACCTGCCTCCTCGGCCGGATACCCTTCATTCACCGATCCGATCACGGGCTCGTCATATCCAGTAAAAGCAATCAGCACTACTGCACATAAAAACGCTAAAATAAAGTTAAAAACAGGTCCTGCCACAATAACAGAAATTCTTGCCCACACAGATTTATTATTAAAATTGGTGGGAGAATCCGTAGCTTCCTCATCTTCCCCCATTGCGCAGTATCCGCCAATGGGTAAAATTCTAACCGCATAAAGCGTTCCATGAAACTGTTTTGTAAAAAGAGCCGGTCCCATCCCGATTGCAAACTCCTGCACCTCAATGCCATTAAGCTTTGCCAGAACAAAATGTCCCAGTTCGTGAAAAAATATAATAAAACTGAAGATTAAAATTGCAATGATGATTCCCAAATTCTACCTCCTGCTACTTCCTGCTGTTGATATATTCATAGACCCCCTCTTCTGTATCTAATATCTCATCAAGAGACGGTTGTTCAATGTTTTTGTGCCTTTCCATACACTCCTTAATAAGCTCAGGGATTTCCAGATAACCAATCTTTCGCTCCAGGAATAATTGCACTGCTCTTTCATTTGCCGCATTAAATACAGTCGGCAGACTGCCTCCTTTTCTTCCCGCCTCATAAGCCAGCGAAAGACCATAAAATGTATCTGTATCAGGTCTTTCAAAATCCAGCTTCCCGAGCTTCCAGAAATCCAGGCGTTCTCCCGGCAAATATTTTCGTTCCGGATAGTAAAGGGCATATTGTATGGGAAGTTTCATATCCGGAGTTCCAAGTTGAGCCATCACCGCTCCATCTACATATTCCACCATTGAATGAATAACGCTTTGTGGCTGAACAACAACCTGAATCTGATTGACATCCACATCAAAAAGCCATTTTGCCTCTATTACTTCCAGTCCTTTGTTTACCATCGTAGAAGAATCAATAGTAATTTTTTTCCCCATCTCCCAGTTAGGATGTTTCAGAGCATCCTCCACTTGAATATCTGCCAATTCTTCTTTTTTTCTTCCTCGGAAAGGTCCTCCTGATGCCGTAAGAAGGATCTTTTTTACTTCCTGATGCCTGCACCCCTGAAGTGATTGGAAAATAGCACTGTGTTCACTGTCTACAGGTAAAATAGAAACTTCTTTTTCTTTGGCCAAAGGCATAATAAGGTGTCCTGCTGTTACTAAAGTTTCCTTATTTGCAAGCGCAATATCCTTCCCTGCCTTTATTGCTTCTATTGTTGGTCTTATTCCAATCATTCCTACAATTGCTGTTACTAGTATCTCCATTTCCCAATAGGTGGATACCTCAATCAATCCATCCATACCAGAAACAATCTTAACAGGCAGATCCTTTACTTTCCCCTTAAGTTCCTCTGCCATCTTCTCATCCCACACAGCCGCTATTCTAGGAGAAAACTCCCGAATCTGTTCCTCCAACAGACGAATATTTCTTCCAGCAGCCAGTGCTGTTACTTCAATGTCTCTGTTTTCTCGTACTACTTCCAGAGTCTGTGTACCGATAGAACCGGTAGAACCCAGAATTCCTATTTTTTTCATTTTTCTTTCTGCCTCCTATCCAAGCAGCACTGTTAAATAATAAATAACTGGAGCTGTAAAAATCACACTGTCAAATCGATCCAAGATTCCTCCATGTCCGGGAATAAGTTTCCCGTAATCTTTAATCTCGTGATTTCTTTTAATCGCTGAAGCAGCCAGATCACCAATTTGAGAAATGATCCCCCCCACTCCACATATAAGCGCGTAAAAAGCAGGGTTTACATCAGTCTGTGCCCACTGGTTCATTGCTAAAGAAAACAGCGCACCAAGAATTGCAGCACCAAGAACTCCTCCCACGCCACCTTCCACGGATTTTTTAGGACTTAGCCTGGGAGCCATTTTGTGCTTTCCAATCAACATACCTACACAATAAGCGCAGGTATCACATCCCCAGGAACTTAAGAAAATGAGCCATACCGCCACACTGCCATCCGGCAACATTCTTGTCTGATAGACATAAGAAAGCATGACTGCTACATAAAACAATCCAAAATACGTAATCATAACCTGCTCTGTCCGATACTTAGGAAAGGACAAAACATACACTGCCATTACGAGTATAAGAAACAAAATAGATAGGGCTGTCATAACATCCAGTCTGTCGGTAAGTAACAAGACATAATAAGATACCGCTGCCAGGTATCCCACAATACCAAGTCCGCTTTTTTCTACTTTTACAACTTTATACAATTCATTCATACCAATCAGACTAATTACTGCCAGAATGCCAAACAGTAGGTTGCCTCCATATCCTACTGTAATAATCAATACAATTACAAGTATAATTCCACTTAAGAGCCTCGTTTTAAACATCTGCTATTCCCCCTTCTCCGATACTTTTCCATACCGGCGGTCTCTGGCATTATACTGCTCTATTGCTTTCCAAAGCTCCTCTTTTGAAAAATCGGGCCAGAGTACATCTGTAAAATAAAATTCTGAATATGCCAACTGCCATAAAAGGTAATTGGAAAGCCGTTCCTCGCCGCTTGTGCGAATCAACAGATCAGGATCGGGAATATCATGTGTGTCAAGATACGACTCAAAGCAACCTTCATCTATCGATTCTGGTTCCAGCTTTCCAGATACCGCATCCTGTGCAATCTTCCTGACAGCACGGAGAATTTCATCCCTGCTTCCGTAATTAATGGCAATCTGAAAATTCAAACCGCCGTTATTAACCGTAGCTTTCTCCAATTCATCAATACGATTCTGAATATCCTGCGCCAGCCTGGTTTTATCTCCAATAACTCGTATCTTCATATCATTTTTTGCTGCTGTTTTCAGACAAGTTTTCATATAATTCCGGAGTAGTTTCATCAGCGCATCTACTTCATCTTTTGGACGATTCCAATTCTCTGTAGAAAATGCATAGACGGTAAGATACTTAATTCCCATCTTCCATGCTTCCTCACAGATTTTCTCTACCGTCTTGCTTCCCTGTGCATGGCCATAATTTCTGGGCATTCCTTTAGACTTTGCCCACCGCCCATTTCCATCCAGGATGATCGCCACATGTCTTGGTATATTCATCGCCAAATTCCTCCTGCTATGTTCTTTTATCGGGAAAGCTTCTTACCCGACGCTTTAAACGGGGACACTATTCCCATGTCCCCGTCCCCGTTTTGTCCTCTGTTTAAACTGTCATGACCTCTTTTGACTTATGCTCTACTGATTTATCTGCCTCTGCCACATATTTATCTGTCAGTTTCTGCAATTGTGCTTCCAAATCTTTAATCTCATCCTCTGAAATATCGCTTCCTTTCATTTTTTTGAAAGCATCATTTCCATCCCGTCTAATATTTCGGATTGCAACCTTGGCCTGTTCGCCTTTTTTCTTAACATCCTTTACCAATTCTTTTCTTCGCTCTTCAGTAAGCTCTGGAAATATCAGACGAACTGTAGAACCATCGTTTGTTGGATTAATCCCAATATCTGACATATTAATAGCTTTTTCAATGACCTTGAGCATACTCTTTTCCCACGGCTGAATCTGAATCATCCGAGCCTCTGGAACAGATATATTTGCCACTTGCTGAATCGGTGTCGGTGTTCCATAATAATCTACTGTAATTTTATTGAGCACATTGGGGTTGGCACGGCCAGCACGAATCGTAGCAAGTTCCCCGTCCAGATTTGCCAATGTTTTTTTCATTTTTTCTTCATATACCTGTAATTTTTCATTCATAGTAATTTCCTCCCTTATCTTTCTTTATACTACACGGTCACTTTTGTGCCGTTAAATGTTCCTGACATAGTATTGACAATACTGTTTTCCTCATTGAGGCCAAATACAAGCATAGGCATTTTATTTTCCAAACACATGATAGACGCGGTCAAATCCACAGCCATTAGTTTTTTGTCAATAATTTCCTGAATAGAAATCTCATCGTATTTCACAGCATCTGGATTTGTCTTTGGATCACTGTCATAAATACCATCTATTGCTTTTGCAAGAAGCATTGCATCCGCTTCGATCTCAATGGCACGCAAAACAGCTCCTGTATCTGTAGAAAAATATGGATGTCCCGTACCTCCGGCAAAGAAAATTACTTTTCCTTCCTCCAATGCTTCTACCGCTTTATCCTTAGAGAAAAGAGAGGTAAAAGCTCCACATACAAAAGGTGTAAATACTTCCGTTTTCATACCAACATGGCGAAAAATATCCGATACATAAATACAGTTCATCACTGTAGCCAGCATTCCAATCTGATCTGCCTTTGTACGATCGATAGTCTCGCTGGTTCTGCCTCGCCAGAAATTCCCTCCGCCGGTCACAATCGCAATCTGATAACCTTCATCTGCAAGCTTCTTTACCTGACGAGCAACCCCAATGCAGGTTTCCTCATCAAATCCTGTCTTTTTATCTCCCGCAAGTGCTTCCCCACTTAACTTTAACAATACTCTTTTCATAAAGTCATGCTCCTTATTTTCCGATGTAATACGATACACTTTTGTTATTTTTCACATGTGCATACCTAGATTAAAGTATATCATAGGTTTCCTCAAAATGGAATAAATGATCATCCTTTTCTGACAGCTTTTTTTCTTTCTTCTCCACTTTTCCTATGTACAATACCAAAATACATAACAAGGAGCAAACTCCCTGCCAAAATCCAGGCTGCAGGACTTGCCATACATGTCCCCATATAACTTCCACGAGATGCTGAAATCAATGCCACGCTTCCTCTCCCGATTAATTCCGCCACCCCTGCCATCATAGGAAGAAGTCCGTACCCCATCCCTTGAATTCCATTTCGATAAATATTCACAATTGCCAGAGGAATAAAAGTAACAGCTACGCATTTCAAATAAATATCCGCAAGATTCATAATCTCATTTACCTGTTCAGAAACGAAAAGAATTGTCAGATACTTTCCTCCCAGTATAATTGCAACTCCTGTCAGGACTGCATAAACACTTCCGATCAATGTCGCCGCCTTGAATCCTTGTCGAATTCGTTTAAATTTCCCCGCTCCTGTATTCTGTGCGCAATAAGTTGCCATAGCCGTTCCCAGCGCCACATAAGCCTGAGTCACTATCTGCTCAATCTTACTTGCAGCAGCGAACCCTGCAACAGCCAGTGACCCCAGCGTATTAAGCGCTGCCTGCACCATAATGGTTCCAACTGCCGTGATCGAATACTGCAAAGCCATAGGAAGACCGATTTTCATCTGCCAGCCTGCCATACTCCAATTAATTTTCCAATCTTCCTTTTTCAGATGAAGCTCTGGCACTTTCTTTCCAATATAGATAAGGCAAAGTATTCCCGATATTGCCTGTGAAATAACAGTAGCATAGGCAGCACCTCCTGCTCCCATATGGAACACAACAATAAATATAAGATCCAATACAATATTTAAAAATGCTGCCAAAACAAGGAAATACAACGGTACTTTACTATTTCCCAAAGCCCGGAGAATACTGGCTAACAGGTTATAAAGCACCTGTGCTGCAATCCCCCCACAAATAACTATAATGTAGCTGTATGCCTCATCATAAATATCTGCAGGTGTATTCATCCATGTCAAAATCTGTTCCATCATAAGCATACTTCCGGCTGTCATAATGATAGAGATAACCCCGGATAAAATAGCTGCCGATGCCACTGACTGCCGCATCGCTTTTTTATTCCCAGCCCCAAAATGCTGTGATGTAATTACTGTAAACCCTGCCGTAAGTCCAAGAAGAAATCCTAAAATCAAAAACATAATTGTTCCGCAAGATCCTAAGGCAGCCAAAGCCTGTGGACCTACAAACTTCCCAACAATCACCGCATCCACCATATTATACAACTGTTGAAAGATATTACCGATAAAAATAGGTATTGTAAAATTCAAAATTGCCTTTCCCGGGCTTCCTGCTGTCATATCTCTTTCCATCGCTGTTTTCCCCCTTGCATTTTTACGCTTTCCAACCGAAGCTTTTATTATACCGAACCCTAATATTGAATGCAAGAGTAAAGCAAACAAAAAG
>JAHZAV010000023.1 GCA_019423745.1 Lachnospiraceae bacterium | reverse complement strand
TCACAGGTATGAAATCTGCACAGGGTATCCTGACAGTTCGTGGTGGTATGACATCTCACGCTGCTGTTGTTGCTCGTGGAATGGGAACATGCTGTGTATCTGGATGCGGTGACATCGTAATGGACGAGGCAAACAAGAAGTTTACACTTGCAGGAAAAGAATTCCATGAGGGAGATGCAATCTCACTTGATGGATCTACAGGTAATATCTATGACGGAATCATCCCGACAGTAGATGCAACAATCGCTGGAGAATTCGGAAGAATTATGGGATGGGCTGATAAATACAGAACAATGAAAGTTCGTACAAATGCAGATACTCCGGCAGATGCTAAAAAAGCACGTGAGCTGGGAGCAGAAGGTATTGGACTTTGCCGTACAGAGCATATGTTCTTTGAAGGCAACAGAATCGATGCATTCCGTGAAATGATCTGTGCAGAGACAGTAGAAGAAAGAGAAGCTGCACTGGAGAAGATTCTTCCGGAACAGCAGGGAGACTTCGAGAAACTGTATGAAGCTCTGGAAGGAAATCCGGTAACCATCCGTTTCCTTGACCCACCGCTTCATGAGTTCGTTCCGACAGAGGAAGAGGATATTAAGAAACTGGCTGACGCACAGGGCAAGACAGTTGAGCAGATTAAAGCTGTTATCGACAGTCTGCATGAGTTCAACCCAATGATGGGACATCGTGGATGCCGTCTGGCAGTAACATATCCGGAAATTGCAAAGATGCAGACAAAAGCTGTTATCCGTGCTGCAATTAATGTACAGAAAGCACATCCGGAATGGAAGGTACAGCCAGAAATCATGATTCCGCTTGTTGGAGATATTAAAGAGCTGAAATATGTAAAGAAATTTGTTGTTGAGACAGCTGATGCTGAAATCGCAGCAGCAGGAAGCAATCTGAAGTATGAAGTAGGTACAATGATTGAGATTCCAAGAGCTGCACTTACAGCAGACGAAATCGCAAAAGAAGCTGACTTCTTCTGCTTCGGTACAAACGACTTGACACAGATGACATACGGATTCTCCCGTGATGACGCTGGTAAATTCCTGGATGCTTACTATGATGCTAAGATCTTTGAGAATGATCCTTTTGCAAAATTGGATCAGGAAGGTGTTGGCAAACTGATGAAGATGGCTATCGATTTAGGAAAGCCGGTTAATTCAAGCCTTCATGTAGGTATCTGTGGAGAGCATGGTGGAGATCCAAGTTCTGTAGAGTTCTGCAATACTTTAGGACTTGACTATGTATCCTGCTCACCATTCCGTGTACCGATTGCACGTCTGGCTGCTGCTCAGGCTGCAATTGCCAACAAATAATTTGTACTTCGGTTTGTGTAAATTATAGGCGGATGCTGGTCTGCGATAGACCGGTATATAATAAAGGCAACGCCCTGTTCTGAGGAACAGGGCGTTGTTTTTGTGATTAAAATTATTTTATGTAATTTATTTTTTTCCATTAAACCAGTAGACATGGAGACGATGAAACAGTTTCTAAGGGGATAGATCATTTGGTATTTTGACTATATATAGGATACTTAGTATACTATATATTAGGAGGCAAGGATGAATATGGAATTAAGAATTTTAAAATATTTTCTAATGGTTGCCCGTGAAGAAAATATAACGAAGGCGGCAAACCTATTGCATCTGACCCAGCCAACTCTTTCGCGGCAATTGATGCAGCTGGAAGAGGAATTAGGGACCAAGTTATTTCAAAGGAGTAAACATAGTATCATATTGACTGAAGATGGTCTGCGGCTGAAACGAAGAGCGGAGGAAATTGTTTTATTGGCAGAAAAAACAAAGGCAGAATTTTCTTATAAGGACAATGAGCTATCTGGAGAAATTGCAATTGGCTGCGGGGAGACAAAAAGTATGTCTTTCTTATCAGAAAAAATGTATCAATTTCGGGAGTTGTATCCCCTTGTCAGTTTTCAAATATATAGTGCTACCGCAGATGATGTAAAAGATCGAATTGAACAGGGGATTCTTGATATTGGCCTTCTAACAGAACCAGTGGACATATCTAAATATGACTTTTTACGAATGGAGAAGAAAGAACGCTGGGGTGTTCTGGTCGCGCAAGGGGATCCGATGTATGAAAAAGAGAATGCTACTGTTCAAGATTTAATTGGAATCCCGCTTCTGATTCCAGGGCGTTTAAGTGTGCAACATGAACTTTCTTCCTGGTTTGGAGAGGAATTCGAACATATAGAAATAGCAGCAACTTATAATTTGATCATAAATGCAGCAAATATGGTTCGTCATCACGTAGGAGTAGCGCTTTGTTTTGATTTGGATTTGGGTTATAATGATCTGAAATTTATTCCTATTTCGCCTGCCCTAGAAACTGGTGCGGTATTGGCATGGAAGAAAAATCAAATGTTTTCTTCTACGGTACATACCTTTCTTGATTTTTTGAGAAATACAGATTAGGTATTTCTTGTCCATTGATATGGGTATTAGACATGAAAAGAAATGAAGAATACAATAGTAGGTGTTAAGAATACACCTGCTATTTTTTATATGACAATACAATATTTTGCTGGGGTGAATCGGGCAAAGGATGGTTTGGAATGGAGGTAACAAAATGAAATACACAAAACTTGGCACATCAGATCTTATTGTTTCGCGGATTTGCATGGGATGTATGGGATTCGGAGATGCAAAAAATGGACAGCATTCCTGGACGCTGGATGAAGAAAATTCTCGCAGTATTATGAAACGAGGGCTGGATCTGGGAGTGAATTTTTTTGATACTGCAATTGCTTATCAAAGTGGTACAAGTGAACAGTATCTTGGACGAGCACTAAAAGATTTTACAAAACGAGATGATATCGTCGTAGCGACAAAATTTTTGCCTCGTACACAAAATGAAATTGCAGAAAGTATTACAGGACAGCAGCATATTGAAAAGATGCTAAACAAAAGTCTGCATAATCTGGGTATAGATTATGTAGATCTGTATATTTATCACATGTGAGACTATCAAACCCCTCTTTATGATATTATGGAAGGACTTCATAACATGGTGAAAGCTGGAAAAACTCGTTATATTGGAATATCTAACTGTTTTGCATGGCAGCTTGCGAAAGCGAATGCTTTAGCAGAAAAAGAAGGATTTTCTAAATTTATATCCGTTCAGGGACATTATAATCTGATTTTCAGAGAGGAAGAAAGAGAAATGAAGGAACTTTGTATAGAGGACCGGATTGCGATGACACCTTATAGCCCGCTTGCCGGAGGGAGACTTTCCAAATATCCAGGCGAATCTTCCAAGCGCTTTCAAGAGGATAGTTACGCACATTTAAAGTATGATGCTACTGCTGTACAAGACAGGGTAATTATTGAACGAGTAGAAGAACTTGCTAAGAAGTATAGAGTTTCTATGACGGAGATTTCTTTGGCATGGCTTTTGACGAAGGTGACCGCACCCGTTGTAGGGGCGACCAAGCTGCATCATATTGAAGGAGCTGCCAAGGCAGTGGAACTGTCTTTAACGAAGGAGGAATGCGCGTATTTGGAAGAACCCTATATTCCGCATGCTCTTGTCGGCGTGATGGCGCAAAATACTGCGGCATTAGCAAAAGAAAGTCATGTATGGTCCATTGGAAACCAGAAAGTATAAATTTCGTTTGACTTTAACAGGAAGATTGCTTCCGAGAGCATTCAGTGATATGATGGAGGCAGATTCAAAAGTCGGAGGGAAAGTTAGATGAAATTAAATAAAATAACAGCCATCGAGCCAGTGTCTCTTCTCGATGGGACCAAAAGAGAGATAGAACAATACTTTGAGGAGGCAATTTTTTATGATACGCTTCCCAGAGATGAAGAGGAGATTGCAGATAGGATTGGCGATTCTGATGTTGCTTTTGTAAGTTACCGGTATTCTATTGGAGAATCTGTTCTGAAAAAGTGTAAAAATCTGAAATATATCGGTATGTGTTGCAGCCTCTATTCAGAAGCCAGTTCTAATGTAGACATCCGGTATGCACGAGAAAACGGCATTTGTGTAAAAGGCGTTCGTGATTATGGAGATCAGGGAGTGGCAGAATATGTTATTGGAGAAGTAATCCGTATGCTTCAGGGTACAGGAGGGTATGCGCCTTTTCTTGGAGAGGAATCCGAAGTGTCAGGAATCCGTGTGGGTATTTTGGGAATGGGGGCAAGTGCTCAGGCTGTAGCAGCAGCTTTTTCAGCTTTTGGTGCCGATGTCAGTTATTACAGCAGAACAAGAAAAAAGGATCTGGAAGAGAAGAATGGATACCATTATCTGGAGCTGGATGAACTCCTTACATCCTGCAATGTGATCTGCAGCTGTCTTAGTAAGAATGTGATTTTGCTTCATGAAAGAGAAATGGAGCTTATGGGAAAAGATAAGATTCTTTTTAATACAGCTTTGAGCCCGTGCTTTGATACAGAAGCGATGAAAAAGTGGCTGTCAAAGGAGAATACTTGGTATTTTTGTGATACATTGATGGGGCTTGGAGAGGAAGAATTGTTACGATATAAAAATGTTTCCTGTTTGAAAAAATCATCAGGAATGACAAAACAAGCGGTTGTAAGGCTTAATGAAAAAGTGCTGGCAAATCTGAAACAATTTCTGGAGGAGGAAGGATATGACCATTAAGGAAATTGCCAGACTTGCAGGAGTGTCCAGTGCGGCAGTATCAAGATATCTCAATGGAGGTTATGTCAGCGAAGAAAAGAAGGAAAAGATTCGTGAAATTATTGAAAAAACAGGGTATCGTCCTTCTATGCAGGCAAGAATACTGCGCACAAAGCAGACCCGACTTGTGGGGGTGGTTGTTCCTAAAATCAGCTCGGAGACCATAAGCAGAGTAACAGATGGGATCGGGACAGTATTACAGGAAAAAGGGTATCAGATGCTTCTTGCCACGACAGATAACAATCCCGAGAAAGAGCTGGAATATATCCATTTGTTTGAAAATTATCCGGTAGATGGAATTATTCTAATTGCTACAATTCTTACAAGAAAACATAGAAAACATATACGTGAGGCAAAAACACCGATTGTTGTCATTGGCCAGCACATGGACGGTGAAAATTGTGTATATCATGATGATTATGGTGCTGCAAAAGAAATGGGATTGTATGTAGGAAAATCCAAGGAAAAGAAAATAGCGTATATTGGTGTAACAAGAGAAGATAAAGCGGTCGGAACAGGAAGAGAAGACGGCTTTATGTCAGGTCTCGCCAAAAGCGGTATAAAAATTGACGAATTACTTCGAAAAGAAGCAGAATTTACTATGGAATCTGGTTATGAAAAAGCTTGTGAGTTGTTGCAGACAGAAAGTGATATCGATATCATATGTTGTGCCACAGATACGATAGCTGCCGGAGTGTTGGAAGCAATTCAGAGAGATTTCCCGGAGAAAAAGGGGAAAATACTGGTTACAGGATTTGGTGATAATCAATTTCTGAAGGCAGTTACAGGGGGAATACCTACCGTTCATTTCGGTTATAAAACAAGTGGAGTGAAAGGGGCGGAGCTTCTTATTGATGTGATAGAAAATGGACAGGACATTTCCATGCAAATGAAACTGGGATATGAGATGAAGAATATGTAGGATGTTTTTGCAGTGTATGTAGAATATGGCTGTGAATTTATACAAAAATACAATAAGAAAATCAGTAAAAATGCCATCTTTACAAATGGCATTTTTTTATTTATGATTATTTCAGAAAATATGAAATCGATTACATATAAAGGAGTGAGAGCAGGTATGGCAATGGATTACAAAAAAACTGCCCAGGAAATACTGGATCTTGTGGGTGGTAGCAAGAATATTGTCTCAGCGGCACATTGTGCGACAAGACTTAGACTAGTTATTGCGGATAATGAGAAAGCAAACAAAGAAGCACTGGAAAATGTAGAAGGTGTAAAAGGAGTTTTTGAGGCTTCCGGGCAGCTTCAGATTATCCTTGGAACAGGAACAGTGAACAAGGTGTTTGATGAATTTGTGGATATAGGCGGCATCACTGCCAGTACAAAGGCAGAAGCAAAGGAAGCAGCGGCACAAAAACAGAATATGTTTATGAGGGCGATTAAACTTCTGGGAGATATTTTTGTGCCTATTATTCCGGCTATTGTTGCCAGCGGATTCCTGATGGGAATTATGAATTCACTGGATTTTATGAATAGTAATGGGTTCCTTAATATTGACACCTCAAGTTCTATTTATGTATTTGCGAATCTTTTCAGCAACATTGCCTATTCTTTTCTGCAAATATTAATTGGATTTTCAGCGGCAAAGGCATTTGGAGCAAATCCTTATTTGGGAGCTGTTATTGGTATGATTATGATTCATCCAAGTCTTCAGAATGCTTATACCGTTGCGGAGCAGGGAGTACAGGCAACACAGTCAGTCTTTTTTGGACTGTATGATATTGATATGGTTGGCTATCAGGGGCATGTAATTCCGGTTGTGATCGCAGTATGGCTTTTGTCTGTATTGGAGAAGAAGTTGCATAAGATTGTACCGGAAGTTTTGGATCTTTTTGTAACGCCTCTTGTCAGCGTGTTTGTGACAGGATATCTTACCTTGGCAGCTATTGGACCTGTGTTTGTATGGGCAGAGAATGCAGTTTTGGATGCAATTCAGTGGCTTCTTACTCTTCCATTGGGGCTGGGAAGCCTTGTTATGGGAGCACTTTACGCACCAACAGTGGTAACAGGCATTCATCAGATGTATACCGCGATTGACCTTGGACAGCTTGCGCAGTACGGACTGACATATTGGTTGCCTCTTGCAAGTGCGGCAAATGTAGCACAAGGTGCAGCTGCATTGGCAGTGGGACTGAAGTCCAGAGACAAAAAGGTAAAATCCCTTGCACTTCCTTCTTCTTTAAGTGCGTTTATGGGAATTACAGAACCGGCGATCTTTGGTGTGAACTTAAGATTTTTCAAACCATTTATTGCAGGATGTATTGGTGGAGGATGCGGAGCATTATATGCATCTATCGTGCATCTTGGAGCAAAAGGAACTGGTGTGACAGGAATTTTTGGTATTTTGCTGTGTCTGGATCAGCCGGTTCAATATATGATTGAAATGGCAATAGCAGTTGGGGTTGCATTCATCATTTCTTTTATTCTTTATAAGGATGCAAAACCTGTAGAAAAGACAGTAGTTCAAGATGATAAGATGCTGGAAGAAAAAGAATCGGAAGAAGCTGTAAAGATGGAAGAGAAAGAGCAGGCAGAGGAAATCCTTTTCAGTCCAGTAAAAGGAGAAATGATTCCGCTTTCTCAAGTCAGTGATGAGACATTTGCATCCGAAATCCTGGGAACTACGGTAGCTGTTATTCCGGAGGACGGAAAAATCACATCGCCTTGCGACGGGGAGATATCTCTTGTTTATGATACTGGTCATGCAGTCTGCCTGACAACAAAGGCAGGAGGAGAGATATTAATCCATATAGGAATTGATACAGTCAAAATGGAAGGAAAAGGATTTGTCAAGAAAGTAGCTTGCGGTGAACAGGTTCATGCTGGCGATGTGCTGATCGAGGCGGATCTGGAGGCCATCCGTGCTGCTGGTTATGAAACAGATACCATGATGATTCTGTCGAATGCGGATGATTTTGTTTCCGTAGAGAAGGCAGAGCCCGGGCAGGTAGAAAATAACAGTATGGTGATGACAATTAAGAAGGTATAGACAGCAGGAGAAAATACAATGAATGCGTTAACCAGAGATTTAGAATATTTGACAGATATGGTGGAGAAAGCAGCTCTTTCTGAAGGCTGTTTCCGCCAAAAGTTACATCTGATGCCTCCGGTAGGATGGCTAAATGATCCAAATGGATTGTGTCAGTTTAAAGGACTTTACCATGCCTTTTTTCAATATTCTCCATTTGATGTCAACGGCGGTGTCAAAATGTGGGGACATGCTGTGAGCAAAAATTTGATTCAATGGGAATATAAGGGAACAGCATTTTATCCTGACCAGCCTTTTGACTGTCATGGTGTATATTCAGGCTGTACACTTGTAGATGATGGAAAAATGTATATTTATTATACGGGCAATATTAAAAGGGAAGATGAAGATTATGATTATATCTTAACAGGAAGAGAAGGAAATACAGTACTTGTTGAAAGCGAAGATGGCATCACTTTCGGACCTAAAAAGCTTTTAATGCAAAACAAAGATTATCCTGCAGATTTGAGTTGTCATGTACGAGATCCGAAAGTATGGAAAGAGAATGACCGATACTATATGGTGCAAGGAGTTAGAACAAAGAAAGATGAGGGACAGGTACAGATTTTTTCATCAGATGACAGAGTAAACTGGAAGATAGAAAAAAGAGTTTCATCGTCAAAACCAATGGGTTATATGTGGGAATGTCCGGATTATTTTACGGTAGATGGACAGGATATACTATCTGTATCGATACAAGGATTGACCGGAGAAATCTGGAAGGGAAGAAATGTTTATCAATCCGGATATTTTCCAATAAAAGGACATGTCCTATCAGAGTGTCAGCTGGGAGAATATCAGCTGTGGGATTATGGATTTGATTATTATGCCCCTCAAAGTTTCCAGACTGAGGATGGACGGATGATACTGATTGCATGGATGGGAATGCCGGATTGTCAGGAGTATGGAAATGATCCTGCAATCAAAGAAGGCTGGCAGCACTGTTTTACGTTTCCGAGAGAGCTGTATCTAAAAGAGGGGAAGATATGCCAGAGACCGGTCCGAGAGCTGAACCAGTGGAAAAAAGCGGAAAGAGAAGAAAAGGATTTTCTTCTCATAAAAGGAATGAAAGTATATGATACTCAAATTTCTGAGATTAAAGAAAATCATTTTCAAGCCGTTTTAGGAGAAAATCTTACATTAGAATATAAAGATGGCCACTTTAACATGGAATTTACAGACCGAGATAAAAACTCCATATCCGGAGGGCGCGGTGTGCGCCGGGCAAAGGTGGAAAAACTCCATCTGGTAGAAATATTGGCGGACGTTTCTTCTATAGAAGTTTTCATAAATGGAGGAGAAATAGTGTTTTCCACAAGGTATTATCCGAAATGCTATTCTTTGGAAGTCCACGCTAAAGGAGCCCGGATCAGACAATGTGATTTTTAAAAGTCTGCTTTGGATATGGAAGATTTTCGCACAGCATTATCCTGAAAACGGAAGTAATCCGGACGGTGGCGGGATTGTGTAAATTCAAACATAACGCCGTCACCGTTGTATGTGTGACTGCTGATCACTGCCATGCAGTTGTAATCGTTGACATCCAGTTCCAGATATTTTTCATCAATTTGTGTAATCTTTTCAACCGTCATGATTCTTTGGCTGTTTACAATTGTCATGTGCAGTACATTTTCCAGATATTCATAGATAGAATCTTCCGCAATTTTTGGTGTCAGTCCTGGAACTGCGCTTTTCAGAAAATAGTTGTGATTTAAAATCAAAGGCTTTTCATCCAGATAATGGAGTCTTTGAAGATAGTAAAGTTCGGAACCTATTTCAAATCCAGTGCGGAGGGAAATTTTTTCATCAGAAATCAGTTCTGTGAATTGCAATACTTTAGTTCGTCCTTTTTTTTGATTACGCAGTGAGGATTCTTTAAAAGATTCAATGCCTCCGATGGTAAATGCGGCTTGGGCCACCGGACGAAAAATATTACGTACACCCTTTCCCTGGAGAGTCTGAACGTATCCATCGGAAACAAGTTCAGATATAGCTCGGCGGATGGTGTTTCGGGAACAGTCATATTCCTGGACAAGGGAGTGCTCTGAAGGAAGCAGCTCCTGATAGGCAAAGTCATTTTGCTCTATTTTTTGTTTCAGATCCCGATATATTGCTTCATATTTACTTTTTGGCATTTTCTCTCACATCCATTCTATTATTATCGTGCTTTTATAATATTTACAGGGCTGCTATTTTGGCAACACTGTATGATACTCCGTTATTCCAATAACCGGAAGTAACTAAATATTATTATAAGTGGGTAAAATAGTAGAAGTCAAGAAAGATTCTTGACATGTTTAAACAAGTGTGTTATTTTATACTTGTTCAAACAAGTTGGAGCGGAAAATTATAACTGGATGCCTGTGAAAACTGGGCAGTTATGGTAAATGAGGAAAAGGAGAGAAAACAATGGCGAAGTATGAAAATGATGTCAAGCAGCTTCTGACCCTGATTGGGGGAAAGGAAAATATTCAGGCTGTTTCGCATTGTATGACCAGAATGCGTTTTGTACTTGTGGATCCTAAAAAAGCAGATGAAAAAGGGATTGAGAAAATTCCAAGTGTAAAGGGTACCTTTACCCAGGCGGGACAGTACCAGGTTATCATCGGAAATGATGTGTCAATATTCTATAATGAATTTACTGCATATGCAGGCATCGAAGGGGTCAGTAAGGATGCAGTCAAAGCAGCGGCAAAGACAAACCAAAATCCGCTGCAGAAAATTATGGGGGCGCTTGGTGAAATATTTGCACCTCTGATTCCGGCTCTGATCTGTGGAGGTCTTATTCTGGGCTTTCGAAATGTAATCGGTGAGATTAATTTTTTTAATAACGGGACACAGAGTCTGGCAGATATTTCACAGTTCTGGGCAGGAACTTATCAGTTCTTGTGGCTGATTGGAGAAGCTGTTTTTCATTTGCTGCCGGTAGGTATTGTATGGTCTATTACGAAGAAAATGGGAACCACACAGATTCTTGGTATTGTTCTTGGACTGACACTGGTATCGTCACAGCTCCTCAATGGTTTTAGTGTGGCAGATACGCCGGCAGGAGAGATTCCGGTATGGGATTTTGGATTTGCCAAAGTAGAAATGATCGGTTATCAGGGACAGGTTATTGCAGCCATGCTGGCTGGATTTGTACTTGTTTATTTAGAGAAATTCTTTAAAAAGCACTGTCCGGAAGTAATCAGTATGATTGTTGTTCCATTCTGTTCACTTGTTCCAGCGGTTATCATTGCCCATACAGTGGTAGGCCCTATCGGCTGGAAAATTGGAGATGCCATTGCCAATGTTGTGTATAATGGTTTGATGTCCAGTTTCGGGGTTGTTTTTGCGGGTATATTTGGTCTGTTATATGCGCCGGTGGTTATGACCGGACTTCACCATATGACAAATGCCATTGATTCACAGTTGACGAATTTATATGATGGAACGATTTTGTGGCCTATGATCGCACTTTCCAATATCGCTCAAGGTTCAGCAGTTCTGGCAATGTCCGTGCTTCAGAAAAAAAATGAACGTGCACAGCAGGTAAATATTCCTGCATGTATATCCTGCTATCTTGGCGTAACAGAACCGGCACTTTTCGGTGTGAATTTAAAGTATGGATTTCCTTTAATCTGTGGTATGGTAGGTTCTTGTATTGCTGCTATGATTTCAGTAGGATGCGGGGTACAGGCGTTTAGTATTGGAGTAGGGGGACTTCCGGGTATCCTTTCCATTAAGCCAGAGTTTTACCTATATTTCTTGATTGCTATGGGAGTGGCAATTGCAGTTCCATTTATTCTCACATTAATTATTGGAAAGAACAAATTGTCAAAAACAGATTTTCTTGGCGAAATTCAAGAGATGCCGGTTTATGAACCTACAAAGCTGGAAGAAAGTCATGAAGAGGAAGAAAACAAAGAAGAGAGCGTACAGAAGAAAGAGCAGATACAGTTGACAGAGCTGAAGGCAGGGCTTTCAGGAAAAGTCATTCCTCTTGATGACGTGCCGGATCATGTGTTTTCACAACATGTAATGGGAGATGGAATTGCGATTGAACCGTCCAGTGATACAGTGGTAGCACCGGCAGATGCCACAGTCAATGCTGTTATGGCGGACACAGGTCATGCCTGTGGGCTGACTTTTGCAAATGGCATGGAGCTTTTGATTCATGTTGGAGTAGATACAGTTGATATGAATGGGGATGGATTTACGATGCTCGTGGAAGAGGGGCAGAAAGTGAAAGCAGGAACTGAGCTGATTCGATTCGATCAGGAAAAAATCCATGCAGCAGGACATCCATCTGTGACAGTATTTATTGTGACAGATGAGGGAGAGGCTAAAAAAATAGAATATCTGTCTGGAATGGAAGCAACAGCAGGAGAGACAGCAGTGATTCGGTTTGAATAGCGGGAGGAAAAGAACATGGCAGATTTTAAGAAAAGCGTAGTATATCAGATTTATCCTAAATCATTTTATGATACAGACGGAGATGGGCTGGGTGATTTAAAAGGTGTCACTGCAAAGCTTGATTATATAAAAGAGCTGGGTGCAGATTATATATGGATGACCCCCTTCTTTGTCTCACCGCAGAATGATAATGGTTATGATGTGGAAGATTACTATAATATTGATCCCCGTTATGGGACCATGGAAGATTTCGAAGAATTGTCAAAAGAAGCCAAAAAGCGGGGCATTAAGTTAATGTTGGATATGGTGTTTAACCATACCTCCAGTCGGCATGAGTGGTTTCAAAAAGCGATGGCAGGTGATCCCAAATACAAGGATTTCTATATTTTCAAAAAAGGGAAGGAAAATGGGGAGCCTCCTACTAACTGGGAAAGTAAATTTGGTGGAAACGCATGGGAGTATGTAGAAAAATTTGATGAATATTATCTTCATCTTTTTGATGTATCTCAGCCAGATCTCAATTGGGATAATGAGGAAGTACGAAAAGAAATCCAAAAAATAGTAAAATTCTGGATGTCCAAAGGAGTAGAAGGTTTCCGATTTGACGTAGTAAATTTAATCAGCAAGGGAGAATTTAGGGATGATTATGAAGGGGATGGAAGACGATTCTATACAGATGGTCCCAATATTCATAAATATCTGCAGGAACTGAATGAAACGACCTTTGGGACAGATGCTAAGATTATTACCGTCGGGGAAATGTCCAGCACATCTATGGAAAACTGTTACCGCTATGCAAACGAAGATGGGAAGGAACTGTCTATGGTGTTCAGCTTCCATCATTTGAAAGTAGATTTCATGGGAAATGAGAAATGGGTTATTGTACCGTTTGATTTCCAAAAACTAAAGAATATATTGTTTGACTGGCAGACACATATGGCAGAGCATCATGCATGGAATGCAGTATTTTGGTGCAACCATGATCAGCCCAGAGTGGTATCGCGGTTTGGAAATACTGAGAAATACTGGAAAGAATCGGCGAAAATGCTGGCAGCAGCAATTCATTGTCTGAGGGGAACACCTTATATTTACCAGGGAGAAGAACTGGGCATGACAAATGCAGGATTTACAGATATTTCACAATATAAAGATGTGGAGAGCCTGAACCATTTTCAGATTTTACAAGAAAAAGGGTTATCAAAAGAAAATGCTTATCAAATCCTGCAGATCCATTCCAGAGATAACAGCAGAACACCCATGCAATGGAGTGACGAAACAAATGGCGGATTTACGGAAGGTACGCCCTGGATCCAGGTTAATAAAAACGCTTGTTCAATTAATGCGAAAGCTCAGATTGAGGATCCCGATTCTATCTTTGCATTTTATAAAAAACTGATTCAGCTGCGCAAAGAGTATGATATTATTGCGTACGGCGATTTTGAGGCAAAAGCGGAAAAACACCTTTTTATTTTTGCATATAAGCGGTATTATAAGGAAAAAGAACTCCTGGTGATCAATAATTTCTATGGAAACACAATTTCCTGGGATGCAGAAGAAAATCTGGAGTTGTATGAATGTCTGCTTGGCAATTATGAAAAGCAGGATATAAAAGGAACAGAAGTAGTTTTAAAACCTTATGAAACAATGGTTTTATATAAATAAGAGAGGAGAAAAAATTATGCAAACAATTGATTACATTATTCGGGATGAACTTGGTATTCACGCAAGACCAGCAGGACTTCTTGTAAAAGAGGCAAAGAGATTTGCATCTGTCATTACGCTGGAAGGAAATGGAAAGAAAGTGGAAGCAACTAAGCTTCTGGCTATTATGGGTATGGGATTAAAGCAAGGAGCAACAGTTACGATTACTGCCGAAGGCGAAGATGAGGAGGCAGCAATCGCCGCCATGGATCAGTTTATGAAAGAAAACTTATAATCAGGAATGTTATATGACAGGGGCAGCACGGTTTGGTGTGTACTGCCCCTGTACATTCGGGGTAAAACAAAGTATGGACATAAGAAAGGAGTGCGCCATGAAAACTTATCAGGGGAAATCCATTTTAAAAGGGATTGCCATAGGTAAAATTCTCTATTACTCCAAAGAAGAACAGATGGTGCAAAGAAAGAGCATCACAGATACAGAGGCAGAATGGAACCGGTATGAAAATGCCAAAGAGCAGGCTTCTGCACAGTTAAATGCGCTTTATGAAAAAGCGCTGAAAGAAGTTGGAGAAACAGGAGCTGCTATTTTTGAAGTGCATGGAATGATGCTGGAAGATGATGATTTTAATGATTCAATTAAAAATATGATTCAGGCTCAGAAAATTAATGCAGAATATGCAGTTGCTTCCACGGGGGATAATTTTTCCCTGATGTTCTCACAGATGGATGATGAATATTTTCAGGCCAGATCCGCTGACATTAAGGATATTGCAGAGCGTGTTGTAAGAATTCTTCAGGGAAAGAATGCAGATGGAGATCTGGGAGATGAACCAGTGATTCTGGCAGCAAAAGATCTGGCGCCCAGTGAGACAGTACAGATGGATAAGTCCAAGCTGCTGGGATTTGTGACAGAATTTGGTTCTTCTAATTCTCATACGGCGATTTTGGCGCGCACGATGAATATCCCTGCCTTGATCGGCATTCCGGTTAGTGAGGAAATGAATGGAAAAGTGGCAATTATAGATGGTGTAAACGGTGAATTAATCGTAGATCCTGATGAGGAAGTACTTACTGCTTACAGGGAGAAGAAAAAAGAAGAAGAAAGACAAAGAGAATTGCTTCTCCAATTAAAAGGAAAAGAAGATGTTACATTGGATGGGAAAAAGATCCGGCTTTATGCCAATATCGGAAGCGTGGGAGATGTGGCGCGGGTACTGGCAAATGATGCTGGCGGTATAGGACTTTTCCGAAGTGAGTTTTTATATCTGGAAAAAGATACATTTCCGACAGAAGAAGAGCAGTTTCAGGCGTACCGTACTGTGGCAGAAACAATGGCCGGAAAGAAGGTTATTATCCGTACACTAGATATCGGAGCAGATAAACAGGCAGATTATTTTCATCTGGATCATGAAGAAAATCCGGCAATGGGTTATCGTGCAATTCGTATTTGTCTGGATCGGCCTGAGATTTTTAAGACACAGCTTCGAGCACTTCTTCGTGCCAGTGCATATGGGAATATCGGGATCATGTACCCCATGATCATTTCTGTAAATGAGGTACTTCAGGCAAAGAAATATGTGGAGGAGATCAGGAGGGAACTGAAAGAAAAAGGCATTCCCTATGGAGAGATAGAACAAGGCGTTATGATTGAAACGCCGGCAGCTGTTATGATTAGTGCCCAGCTTGCGAAGGAAGTTGATTTCTTCAGTCTTGGAACAAATGATCTGACTCAGTATACGCTGGCAATAGACCGCCAGAATGCAAAACTGGATAATATTTATGATTCTCATCATCCGGCGGTCCTGGAGATGATCCGTATGACAGTGGAAAATGGACATAAGGAAAATTGCTGGGTAGGTATTTGTGGAGAACTTGGTGCAGATACTACTTTGACAGAAACATTCCTGAAAATGGGGGTAGACGAACTTTCGGTATCACCGGGAAGCGTGCTGCCAATTCGGGATATTATCAGGAAAACAAAAATTGAGGATGGAGGTTTATAAAAACCTTCATCCTCAATTTTCATATGCTTGATTCTGAAACAGGTTATATTGTATGATGAAAAAAAGGAGGAGATTCATTATGCACGAGCTGTCACAGATAATTAAAGATGATATGAAACCAGCACTTGGTGTTACCGAGCCAGGAGCGATTGCTTTTGCGGTAGCAAAGGCCAAAAGTTATACAAAGGGAGAAGTAAAGAAAGTTACAGTATCCATGAATAGTGGAATGTATAAAAATGCGTTTACATGCGGTATTCCGGGTACAACAGAGGTGGGAAGTGCCTTTGCAGCTGCACTTGGGGCAGTTGCAGCAGATCCTGATAAGGGACTGGAATCTTTGGCAGATGTGGGAGATGAAGATGTCCAGAAAGCAAGAAAAATGTTGGAAGAAGGAAAGATAACTGCCAGACTTGAGGGAATTACAAGCCGTATTTTTATTGAGGCAGAGGTTGAGACAGAAGATGATACCGTCTGTGTAACGATTCGGGATTCCCACACAAACATTACAGAAATCACCGTAAATGGAGAAAAAGTTTTTGAAACCATTGAGGGGAAAAAGCAGGAGAATCAGGAAGATACAGAAGAAGTGGTTCATCCGATCCATCGGTATACGTTAAAAGAATTATATGCATATGTTAATTCTGTAGATATCGGGGAGATTAGTTTCATAGAGGAAGCGTACCGGGTGAATCTGGCTTTGTTTTATGAGGGGATGGAAAATCCCAGGACTACATTTGCACGTCGCCTCCTTGCTATGAATGGAGGAGTAGTGATTTCAGATGATGAACAGGCAACGGCTTCTCTATTGTGTAATGCGGCCATTGAGGCGAGAGTAATTGGACTGGATAAGCCGGCTATGAGCATTACAGGATCAGGTGCGCATGGGATTATAGCAACTATGCCGCTTTATGGAGCATATAAAGTGAATGGCTATACGAAAGAACAGCTTCTTCGTGCTACAGCATTAAGTTACCTTGTCTGTATGTATATTAAGGAATATTCAGGAAAATTGTCTGCTTTCTGTGGGTGTGCCATCGCAGCGGGATCCGGTATGGCTTGTGCCCTTGTCTATTTAAGAGGGGGAACATTGGAAATGATGACCCATACAATCAACAATATGGCCAGCAGTATTACAGGAATGATCTGTGACGGAGGAAATCAGGGCTGTACGATGAAAGGGATTGCAGCAGTAGATGCTGCATATAAATCCGTTGATTTTGCAATGCATGGAATTTATATTCAAGATGTACATGGAATTAATGGAAAAACGCCGGAAGAGACGATGCGAAATATGGGACTAATTGCTTCTCCTGGCATGACAGGAACAGAAAAGATAATTGTCGAGATATTTGAAGAAAAACGAAGATCTTTCAGTTAAAATCTGCTATAATATAGCTAAATTCTTTCTGGAAGGAGAAAGTAAATGGAAAATTCCAAAAAAGATCCTCTTTATAAAAGCTTTGGCTATGCTTTTGAGGGAATATTTGCAGTTGTAAAAAAAGAAAGAAATATGAAAATTCACTGCGGTATGATGATTTTGGTTATTGGAGCCGGACTTTTATTCCAGATTTCTATTATGAAATGGTGCTTGTGCTTCATCCTGTTTGGATTGATTATGGCATTGGAAATGGTTAATACAGCAGTGGAAGCAGTAGTGGACCTTGTGACAGAGGAGAAAAAGCCATTGGCGAAACTTGCAAAGGATGCTGCTGCAGGGGCAGTTTTGATTGCAGCTATTATGGCAGCAGTTGTGGGAATTATGCTTTTTGTCCCGGAATTATTGCAGTTGATGGATAAGATTTTAATATAAGTGACTGTGATGATATTAGTGCAGATGAAAGGAGAATGAAAGATGGAAAATTTTGGAGATGGAATTAAGAAGATATTGTTGGCAGGTGTGGGGGCAGTGGCAGTGACCACAGAAAAGTCAAAGGAGCTTCTGGATGAAATGGTAAAAAAAGGAGAGTTGACTGTAGAACAGGGAAAAGCACTTAATGAAGAATTAAAGCATAATATCAAAAAGACAATGAAAGAGAACGTCAATGTTTCTGTAAAAGCCTCCTCTCCAGAAGAGATGGATGAATTATTGGATAATATGACGCCGGAGCAGATTCAGGCACTGAAGGACCGGATTCTTGCGAAAGAGGCAGAAGAAACGAAAGCGGTGGAAGAGGCTGTAAATGAGTAAAAAAGAATCCGGAGAATATAAAAGCCGGCTTAGGGAAATGACGGAAGTCCTCCGAAAGTATGAAATTACGCGGGGACTGACGCCTGAAAAATTAAGAATGATTCTGGAAGATTTGGGTCCTACTTATATTAAGATCGGGCAGATTATGTCCATGCATTCAGATATCCTTCCTAAAAAATACTGTGATGAATTGATGAGGCTAAGGTCAGAAGTAAAACCGATGCCATTTGCAGAAGTTTCAGAGGTGATTGAGGATTCCTATGGATGCTCATGGGGAGCTATTTTCCAGGAAATCAGTGAAAAACCGTTGGGTTCTGCTTCTATTGCCCAAGTGCATCGTGCCGTATTAAAGGATGGTTCCCCTGTTGTGATTAAGGTGCAGCGAAAAGGAATCTATGAAATGATGGCAAGGGATATTGCACTGCTTCGTAAGGCAGCAAAACTGATTCCTTCTGTTACCATTAAGGGTATGGTAGATATTGATATGGTCTTAAGTGAACTCTGGGATGTGACCCGGGAGGAAATGAACTTTCTTACGGAAGCGGCAAATATGGAGGAGTTTGCTAAGAAAAACGAGGGGATTTCCTATGTAGGAACCCCTGTTCTTTATCAGGAATATACGACTCTTCATGTCCTGGTTATGGAATATATTGACGGTTTTGAGGTTGATGACAAGAAGGCTCTTCTTGAAAATGGATATGATCTAAAGGAGATCGGAAGCAAACTTGCAGATAATTATATGAAGCAGATTATAGAGGACGGGTTTTTTCATGCAGACCCGCACCCAGGTAATTTAAGAATCCGGGAGGGCAAGATTATCTGGATTGATATGGGGATGATGGGCCGTCTTACAGAGAGAGACCGGGAACAAATTGCAAAAGCTGTGCGCGGTGTGGCAGCTAATGATATTGGAATGATACAGGATGCAGTAATGGTGCTGGGTGATTTTAAAGAGCCGCCGGACCCAAGTCGTCTCTATGAGGATATCAATAACCTTCTGTCAAAATATGGAAGAGTTGATATGGGGAATATAGATGTTGCAGCCATCACTATGGATCTTATGGATGTAATGAAAGAAAATGGCATTATTATGCCTCACGGTCTTACAATGCTTGCAAGAGGTTTGACTCATATGGAAGGAGTATTGGCTGAAATTTCACCCGAAATTAATATGGTAGAAATTGCAGCCGGAAGAATCAAAGAAAGTCTGATTAAAAATTTTGACTGGAAAAAGGAATTAAAAAGCAGTGGGAAAAGTTTTTATCGGGCATTTCATCGGGCACTTGATATTCCTACACTTGTAGCTGATGCATTTCAGGGATATTTGAAAGGGCAGACGCGTATTAATCTGGACCTTCATGCTTCTACAGAACTTTCACGGCTTCTTAGAAGAATGGTACAAAATATTGTTATGGGACTTTGGGTGATGGCTCTTTTAATCAGTTCCAGTATTATTTGTACTACAGATATGAAGCCTAAGATATGGGGAATTCCTGCTTTGGGGGCTTTTGGTTATCTCATCGCTTTTGGAATTGTTATGTATGTCTTTATTAAACATTTATTTTCTAAAAAGTAAGGGACTATCTGATTTTGATAGTCCCTTAGCTTTAATAAGTTGGTTTTGTTGCCTCTATTCCTTCTGTTATTGTTTCGAAAAGTTCAAAGGGAATACCTACGGCCATATCGTTTTCATTCCATTTACATAGCATACGTGTGCTAGGACATAACACACTAACATTCATTTCTCCTGTTAAATACGGGGATACCGTGAGTTCTGAACACATTCCCTGCATGGCGCCCATGTCAATTATGGGTTTTTTGCCAGTAAAGTACTCATATCCCTGTACAAATCTCATCGCCTGAAGAGCATTTGTCATCACAATGACCACATCTGGCGTCTGTAAACATTTGCTTAATGGGACAATGGCTAATCCGAAAGTAGAAACAGGCATTCGGTGAAGGCTTTTGATTCCTTCCCTCATTCTTCTTGCCACAGCAATCGATGCGTATAACTTGTAAGAAAAATATTCCTGACCACTTTCAATCCATTCTGTACTCTTTTCTAATGCAAAAGCAGTTGTGGCACCATCGCATTTATGATGCTTCAGACAACACTTTAATGCAGTCCCTTTTGTAACAGCCTGTTTTACCATAACACAGTAAGATGTGGCACTCTGGATTTCATCAACCGGATAAGCATCATAATCTTCTTTCGAAAAGAGTAATGTAATCCCAACCGGTTCTCTTTCCAATCCAATCGTACTTTTTAATGTATCAATACATTCCAGGATTCTTTCTTTCGGATAGGCCTCATGAGGCAGCCCATATTCAATATTTTTATGTTTGTATGGCATATTTTTTTCCCTCCTATTATTGAATGGATGCCAAACTATAGTGAAACAGCCCCAGTTTTACGCATAGGATTACCAATGCGGTATATACTAGAACAGATATAAATAGAAATATCCAGTCCGTTCGGTCCACTCGTATTTTTTTGTAATATGTTCTGGTGTTATCACGGCCAAGCCCTCTGCTTTCCATGGCGCATGCCAATCGTTCTCCCCGCCTTGCAGCGACACAGAATAGCGGCAGTGTTACCCGAAATGGAGATGTGAATCGGGATAGCAGACCTTTATTCCATGGTATACCACGAATTTCCTGTGCAAGGTGTATAGAATCTACCTGTGATTGTAATTCTGGAAGAAAACGGTAAGTTGCCATAGTTGCATAACCATGCACTGGAGAAAGCTTACATTGCAGAATCAGACTCAATACCAGATCCCTGGGCCTGGTAGTTAATACGAACCCCATGGACATGGTTACTAGTGCCAATGTGCGAAAGCCCAGTGTAATCCCGTGTATAAGATCCTTCCTAGTCCATCTGAAAACCCACAGTTGAAATACGATGTCCGGTTCGTCGTTTAATCCACGAAGAATGAGCATAGAGAGCATAAACAGAAAACTGATTACAAAAAAGATAAGCATTCTTCGAAGCAGATTATCAAAGGGTATTTTTCCTCCAATCCAAATAACCAAAAAGGTCAGTAAAAAAGTAACGATTGGAAACAATGGAAAATAGGACAAACACACGATTACTGTCATAAAGACAATAACTGCCAGTTTTATGATTGGATTTCTTCTATGTAAAAATGAATCTAGGTCTAAATAAGCAAACATATTCGTCCTTTCTATGAGAAAAACTCTTTCGTTGTTGTGTCTCTTAAGACACATCCATTTTCAATTTGAATTACCCGGGTTGCATACTGTTTTACAAGAGAAAGATCGTGGGTGATCATAATTACTGTAACCCCGCTGGCGACCAGTCTCTCCATATCTTTCATCAATTCCTGACGATTTTCATAATCTTGTCCATAAGTAGGCTCATCCAGAAACAATATTTTTTGACGGGTGAGAAGCATACTGGCCACACTAAGCCTTCTTTTTTGACCCTGACTGAGAGCAAAAGGACTTTTTTCCTTTTCCTGTTCTAAATGATACTGTGTCAGCATTTGATCTACACGTTTTTTCTTTTCTTCTTCCGTGATTTTTACGCGTTTTAAGCTGAACATCATCTCATCAAAAACAGTATTTGTGATAAACTGGTTTTCAGGATTCTGAAATACCAGCCCCATCTCTCGATATAAATCTTTAGTCCGGTATGAGCTTAATGGCTTGTCATAAATATAAATTTCACCATGGTCTGGCGTATTTACTTTAAACAACAGTTTCATTAAGGTTGATTTCCCTACGCCATTTTCGCCTAAGATTGCCAGAAAATCTTGGGGATATATCCTCATATTAAGATGTTGAATAACGGGATGACCTTTTGCGCGTTTTTTCCCTGGAATCGGGTATGCAAAATCCAGATCTTTGATCTCTATGATAGGAGTTTCTGTCTGTGTTCTTTTTTCTCGGTAAGGGATAGCCGGTTCGTGGATATTAGCTGTTCTCCAGGCCAATTCCTCTGGTGTGCCTCTTTCACAATCCAAGACAAGATTTCCGTTTCTGTCAAGTGCCAGGAATCTGTCGACTTCTTCTATAATATCTGCAATATTATGTTCTACTATAATAATAGTTATATGTTTTTCGCGTGAAATACGGACAATCAGATCAAAAATCTGTTTGCGGCTTTCGGGATCCAGGTTGGCGGTCGGCTCATCTAAAAGTAAGATGGACGGATCTGTCGTTAAAACAGAAGCGATTGCAACTTTTTGTTTTTGTCCGCCTGATAAACGATCTAATTCATGTTCCTGTAAGCCATTCATACCCACAAAATCCAATACGGTATCAATTCTCTTTTGCATTTCAGACGGATTAATTCCTAAATTCTCCATTCCAAAGGCCAATTCTTCTTCCACTGTAAAAGTACAGAACTGACTTTCAGGATTTTGCATTACAAATCCTATTTTATTACATCGATATCTGGGAAGAACTTTCGTAATATCTTCTCCTTCAAGATAAACCCTGCCTTCCAGCTTTCCTTCATACATATGTGGAATCAGACCATCAATTAAATACAGGATCGAGCTTTTACCACAGCCACTGGGACCGCTGACAGCATGAATTTTTCCTTCATAGAACGCACAAGAAAGAGACTTCCATACCGGAAGCCTCTCTCCATCATATGTATATGAAACATTTTGTAGCTCAAGCACTTTTTTATCCATTATTTTGTACACGCAAAGCCTTTCAGAACTCCTGTTTTGATTAATGCCGCAGTGATCACTTTCACCAGTAAGATACCAATTACAACTGCACTGAACAGACGAACTACAATAACACCTATAGCAATCGTTGTACCGTAACACATGGGTGAACTCCAGAAATACGCATCACGGCAGAGAACCAGACATGCACCCAGAACAGCTCCAATAACCATGTTTTTCAGATTGCCTTCATATTTCCCAAAGAGTGCATACCCGATTTCTATACCAATTGCCTGCAGTACACCTGCTAAAATTAACTGTAATCCATAGGGGCTTCCCAGTAGTAAATTAACCCCAGCTGTTACGAGCGCACCGAAAACGGCAGCTCCAGGCTTTCTGACTAAATACATCGGTAAGGATGCTGATAAAAGGTAAATACCAAATGTAAGTTCCATAAATATTGTACCCAGTAAAGCTGACAGTGGCATATATGCATAATCCAGTAATGTATAGATCACACCGATTACGGCACCTACCATAGCAACAATTACTATTTCTTTTGTTTTCATTTTTCTATCCATTTTTCTTTTTCTCCTTTATTTACTCGCCAATCCATTTTATCATATGGTTATTTACAACAGAAATTGATTTTTCCTATAACTTTATTGAATATTTCAATATATAGGCAAGCGTTATATAAACAGATGGAGATTTAAAGGGGAGAAAAAGAGACTTTCCAGAAAAATCAAGAGCTTAATTTAAGCCTGGATTTTATTAAGAAAGTCTCTTTATTTAAATTTAAAGAATAAATATCAATCTTGCCAGATGTTTTTATATTGTCATTAGAAAATTTAAAGATCCGGATGGATTTTCTGTCCCTTTTTCAAGAAGGGCTACAAGTCCGGAAATAGTCTCTTCTATTTCTTCGCGTGTAGATGGGATCAGAGTATTATCTAATTTTACAGTTAAAACAATGAGTACGATTTCTGCCAAAGCTTCCGGATAATCAAAATGGATTTCACCCTGCGCAATCCCTTGTCGGATAATTGTTGCCAGTTCCGGCTTCAGTTCAGATATTAGATGATTGATATATTTTTGATGTAAGAAAGCTTTTTCCTGGGCACCAGACGAAGTTGTTCCTTCAGATTTTAAAAATTCAGAAGAAGAATTGCGACATGCCTGAAAAATCATAGCCATACGGGTAAGGGAAGAAACATCCGTCTGACTTGTGAGGTTATGAGCAGTTCTTAATGGCTTTTCGTAGTTACGTTCAATCAGTGCATCCAAAATCGCATTCTTAGATGGAAAGTAATAGTAAATACTTCCCTTCCCGATGCCAGCAGTCTGTGCAATTTCACTGACGGATATAGTCTGTATATTGCGATCTTCTAAAAGAGTCTGGAGGGCATCCAGAATTTTTTCGTATTTTGACTGATTGGCCATTTGTCTCGTCTGTTCCTTTCTTTCAATGCCATTTTGTTTTACAGCTTAGTATATCACAGAAGATTCCGAAAAGCCAATGGAAATACTTACAAAAATAATAGAAAATGCAATCGGTATTTTAGCGCAATGTCTATTGACCGCTGGTCGAAAAGATGATATTTTAACAACAGATAAAGCATGACCGATGGTCGAAAAAAGGAGGAAGATGGAAAATGACGTATGCAGATATGTTTGCACAGGTAAAGGGAATGTTTATGGAAGCCGATGTAAGCGGTATAACAGAACACCTGGCTTATCAATTTAATATTACAGGAGAAGCAGAAGGAATTTTTTATGTGGAAGTCAAGGAAGGAAAACTTTATGTAGAACCTTATGAATATTTTGACAGGGATGCGATATTTGTCTGTACTGCAGAGACTTTATTGAAGATAGCAGCCGGAAAGCAGGATCCCATTCTGGCAGTAACCTTTGGGAAACTGAAAGTAGAAGGCAATATTGATAAAGCATTAAAATTGAAACAGTTTATTGACAGCAGAAAAAAGAAACAGAGCAGGTAAAAACTGGAAAAGGATCGGTGAAAAAATGAAGCGAGGACTTAAAACAGCGGCAGCAGCATTATTTAGCCTGGCATCTGCCGGGTTAGGTGGAACCGCTTATTTCTATCGGCGGACCATGAAGCGGTCACAGGCCAAGACAGAACGGACGATTAAGATGTCGGGAACGGATTGGCAGCAGTATGAATCTTTTATGAAAGCCAGAAAAAAGTGGATGCTGGCACAGCCTTATAAAGATGTCTATATTCAGTCAAAAGATGGGCTAAAGCTACATGGAACTTATTTTAAAGGAGAAGAAGGGAATAAGGCAGTAATCTGTTTTCACGGCTATACAAGCAAAGGGATGAGTGATTATATCGGGCTTTCAAAATACTATCTGGAAAAAGGGTTTCGGATGCTACTTGTAGATGAGCGTGCACATGGACAGAGTGAAGGAGAATACATAGGGTTTGGATGTGCAGATCGGTGGGATGCGTTGGAATGGATCCGGTGGATGATAAAAGAAGCGGGAGAAGAGGTACAGATTTTGCTTCACGGGACATCTATGGGAGGTGCCACTGTATTGATGGCAACAGGGCTTGAACTTCCTCAGCAGGTAAAGGCAGTGGTATCAGATTGTGGTTTTACATCACCGAAATATGTATTTAAACATGTGTTGAAAACCATGTATCATCTTCCGGCATTTCCTATGATTCCGCTTGCTGACCGGATAAACAAGCGTAGGGCAGGATATGGACTGGATGAGTGCAATGCTGCTCGGGAGGTAAGAAAAGCAAAAGTTCCGGCACTTTTGATTCATGGAGAAAAAGATACATTTGTTCCATGTTCTATGTGTGAAGAAATTTATGAAAACTATGGAGCGGTGAAATTTAAACTGATTGTACCTGGAGCTGGACATGCAGAAAGTTATTACAAGGAAAGAGAAATGTATGAAAAGGCGCTCGATTCATTCATAGGAGGAGTTATAAAATGATGAGAAAACGAAAAGGATACCCAGTATATCCATTGACTGCTGCACAAAAATTTCATTTTTTTTACCGGGATAAATGCCCGAAAAAAGAGGTTTTAAATATTGGAACAAGCCTGACAATAGGAACAGACATTGATTGGGATGTGCTGAAGCAGGCTATTTATAAAGCTTATGAGCGAAGCGAAGGAATGCGTATACGATTTGCCAAGGATAAAGAGGGGAATTGCTATCAGTACATTGTGGACAAAGAGGAAAGAGAAATTGAATTTGTAGATTTTTCAGGAATGACAATGGAAGAAGCAGAAGAGGAGATGAAAGCCTGGACCCGCGTACCTTTTAAATTTCAGGATTCCCCCATGAATCGTATTGTTATGATTCATATGCCAGATGGATATAACGGAATATACCTTCTTGGAGATCATACGACATTGGATGCACAATCTTTGATCTGCTTTTTAAAAGATGTCATTGAATTGTACTGTAATGCAAAATATGAAGGAGTTCCTTACCCAAAGGATATGGCTTCTTATATTGAACAGATTCAGAAAGATCTTGCTTATGAAGCTGGAAGCAAAGCACAGCAAAGAGATAGAGAATTCTTTGAAAAGATTATAGAAGAGTCAGAACCAATATACAATGGTCTTCGTGGCAGGGGGAAACTTGAGGATGCAAGAAAGAAATATAAGGATCCAACTCTTAGGGCAGCTTTTAATACGTCCGATTCGGTAGACTCTGCTATTGATATTTTTCACCTGGAAGAAGAGCCAACAAAGAGATTGATGACATTTTGTGAAGAAAAACACGTATCCTTGGCCTGCCTGTTGTTAATGGGAATTCGGACGTATTTTCAGAAAATGAATGGAAATGACGATGTGTCTATCAATATGGCCATTGCAAGGAGAGCGACACTAAAAGAGAAAAAGTCAGGGGGCACAAGGATACACTCCTTCCCATTTCGGACCATTATACCGGAAGAAAAGACTTTTTTGGAAGGAATCTATGAGATTCGGGATAAACAAAATGAATATTTCCGTCATGCAAACTATGATCCGGTTGAATATTTTGCTCATCGGGCAAAACAATATCCGCATGAACAGGGACTTACCTATGAACCTATGTCTCTTACCTATCAGCCAATGACATTGAAAGAAAAAGGTTTGGAGCAGCTGGGAGATATAAAATATAAAACAAAATGGTACCCCAACGGGGCAACAACACAGGCAATGTACCTTACGGTTATGCATAGACCGGAAGATAATGGTCTGGATTTTAATTTTGAACATCAAGTAAAAGCAGTATCAAAAGACGACCTGGAATACTTGTATTATTATCTCTGCAAAATCATGTTTAAAGGAATAGAAAATCCAGATCTTAAAATTGGAGAAATTATTAAGTTGATATAGAAATAAATAGATGGAAAGAGGAGAGAAAATGATTGAAAAGATAGCAAACATTATTTGTGAATATGTAGAGGTAGAACCAGAAAATGTTCATCCGGAATCCCGTTTTATTGAAGATCTTGGGTTTACATCTTTTGACTTTATGAGCATGTTAGGTGAAATCGAAGAAGAATTTGACGTGGAAATTGAACAGACAGAGGCGGCAGATATTCGCACTGTACAAGAAGCAGTGGATTATCTGGAAAAGCTGACAGCAGGAAATTAGGAGAGAGGATCAGGAAAATGGTTTGCACTACAATTCGTGAAATACTGGCATATGCAGAAGAAAAATTTGGTGCTGATGATGCGGTACGATATAAGGTTGGAAAAAACGAGATTGTATCCAAGACATATACTCAGTTGAAGGAGGACAGTGAAGCTTTTTCCCGGGTACTTGAAAGGTTAGGTAACCGGGGAAATCATGTGGCTGTGATTGGAAAGACAAGTTATGAATGGCTGGTTACCTATTTAGGTACTGTGAACAGTGGAAGCGTAGCTGTGCCGCTGGATGCCTCACTTCCGGCAGATGAAGTATGCGAACTGATTGACCGTGCAGATGTTACGGTACTGGTGGCAGATGACTGCCGCATGGATGTACAGGAAATGGCAGGACAAAAATGTTCCAAATTGCAACACATTATATCTATGCAAAAAGAAAACAGGGGAGATACAGAAAGCGATAAGAGAAGTTCTTTATCACAGCTTTTAAAGGAAAATCGAGGTGTTTTCCAGGGAGAGCCTAAGCCGGATGAGCTTTGTACAATAATGTTTACGTCCGGAACCACGGGGAAAAGTAAAGGTGTGATGCTGACACATAGAAATATGGCGGAAAATGCCACCTGTCTGGATATGAAGATTCCAGAGAAAACGGTACTCCTTTCTGTTCTTCCCATCCATCACGCATACTGTCTAAGTATGGATATTTTAAAAGGGATTTCCGTAGGTGCGGTGATATGTATCAATGATTCACTTATGAGAGTCGCTAAAAATATGAAACTGTTTAAACCTGAAATAATCTTAATGGTTCCCCTTATGATTGAAACGTTGGCAAGAAAACTGGAAGATACCGCTTTGATTCCGCCGGCTATTGTGAAGGCAAAAGTGTTTGGAAAACAGCTTCACACAATCTACAGCGGAGGAGCGTATTTGAATCCTGACTATATTGATCTTTTTGAACGGTATGGAATTGCGTTATTACAGGGATATGGAATGACAGAATGTTCACCCGTCATCAGTAATAATGTAAGCTGGAATATAAAAAAAGAAAGTGTGGGTAAGCTTTTTCCAAACTGCGAAGCAAAGACTGTAGATGGGGAACTATGGGTAAAAGGAAGCAGTGTTATGCAAGGATATTACAAAATGCCGGATGAAACCAGAGAAACACTGCAGGATGGGTGGCTGAAAACAGGGGATCTTGGTTATGTGGATGAGGATGGATTTGTGTTTCTGACCGGGAGAAAGAAAAATCTGATCATTACCAAAAATGGAGAGAATGTATCCCCTGAGGAGTTGGAAAATAAATTAAGCGAAAGTCGCATCGTGCAGGAAATTTTAGTGAGAGAATGTAATGGAGTGATAGAAGCAGAAATATTTCCAAATGAAGAATATGTGAAAAAGAAACATATTAAAGATATAAAATCAGAACTTCAGAAACTAATTGATGACTATAATCGAAGCGCGCCGTCATATAAAAGGATATATAATTTGAAAATACGAGAGGTGGAATTCGAGAAAACTACCTCTCGCAAAATCAAAAGACAACAATAAGGAAACCGAAAACATTTTATTGCAGCCGATAGATTTCATCGGCTGCTTCAGCAACCTGTGGAGAATGGGTTACAAGTATTACACATCTGTTTTCCTCATGGGCCAGCTGAAGAAAAATATTTATGATCTCACTTTGAGTATCCATATCAAGATTTCCGGTAGGCTCGTCAGCCAGGATGATCTGAGGATTATAAGACAATGCCCGTGCGATGGCTACCCGCTGTTGCTGGCCTCCGGAAAGTTTAAGAATACGTCTATTAGCCTCTTCTTCATCTAAAGATACTTTTCTTAAAATATCCATAGCTGTTTTTTCTTTATTTTCATATTTGCAGCCGGAAATATCCATAGATAAAAGGACATTTTCTAGTGCAGTAAGTTTAGGAAGAAGATTAAAATTTTGGAAAATAACACCGATATCATGGCTTCGGAAATGACAGCGGTCTATCTGGGCAATATCAGTGCCATTTAAAAGAACCTGTCCGCTAGTAGGGGATGCAAGTCCTGATAAAAGTGATAATAGGGTTGTCTTTCCAGCACCAGACTTTCCTACAATAGCGTACATGTTACCTTTTTCAAAGGAATAGGAAAGATTGGAAAGTACCTGTTTTCCGTTTTTAGTGTATTGGAATGATATATTTGAAAGTTCTAATATATGATTCATATAGTCCTCCTTTGCTAGTCGCGGCTGCTTAGAATTCTAAGCGGATCATAACGCATAATAAATACAATAGCTGTAAGACCAGAAATTGCAGTGAGCAAAAGACCTATTCCAACTAATTCTATAATGACGATAAAATTGGTAGCAGATGATACACTGTCAATGTAGCTGGTCATGCCGTTTATAATTTGTCCATCCAAGTTGCTGCTTTGCTGGTCGGGTATGTCTTCAGGAATTTCGCTGCTCTCCGAGAAGGTATCTGTGGGATCGGATATGTGACTGTCACTGCCTGGTTCCCGCCCAAAGTGTGCAGTTTGTTCCTGAGAAGCAGCGGCACTGTTCTCTACTTGTTGTGAAAGGAGGACATTGGTAAGAGGTACCGAAGATACAGCTCCCACCCCGGCGCCTATGATTAAAGAGCAAAATGTAATGCATAAAAGTTCTGTAAGAAATTGCAGGGATATTTTGTGCTTTTTCATACCGATGGCAGAAAGAACACCAATCTCGTATTTTCTTTCCCGGATGTTAAAAATATTGAGCACTATCAGGATAATGCCGCCGATAAGCAAAATAACAATTAGAAAATATCCGGCATATTTGCTTAAATTTTGTAATGGCTCAATGCTTTGCTCATAGGAATCAAGATCTGTAGAAGAAATGGTATAATCTTCACTAAGCCCCAGTTCATATGCCTCATCCTGGAAGTCTTCGTAGTCTTCGGAGTCAGTAAAAGTATAAGTTCCGTTTAACATAGTCTGAAGAGAGGTCCAGGAATTACTGAGGGTCTCCAATGTTTGATAGCTTACGTAGATTTGATTTGCGGTATCAGCAGCAGTTGAAAAACCTCTCATCATGTTGGAAAAAGAATTGCCATTGTTTATAGAAGTGTATATACCGCTAATCGTAAGAGTATACGTTTCCTCCTCGTTATTGGGATTTGCAAGGGTAATAGTATCACCAACAGAAAGATCATTATAAGTAGCCAGTTCTTCACTGATAACGCAGGAAGCATCATCTGTGGATTCAGCAAACATAGTTCCTGATTTTATGCTTTCAGTGCCGTTTAAAAATGAAGTCATTGCTTCATCAGAGCTGTATCCAGTGATGGTAAAATCTCCCTGGGTACCCATTTTTCCACCGCCTGGCCTGGCGCCTGCTTCTTCCGGCATATTTTGCTGTCCATCAGGCGAATCACTGGATTTTGAAGTGTCTGAAGATGTATCGGAACCCTGATCGGAAACTCCAGTGGAATCTATTGGCTCAAGAGAAGAACCATTTACAGAAGCAGAAGCAGTATAATAAAAGCTTTTAACACTTTCAGCTTCAGCATATAGTTCCAGTTCTTCCAAAGTCAGCTCCTTTATAGTTCCAAGAGCTTCCTTCCGGTTTTCCTGATTGTCAGCACTTTCCATCATTTTCTGGCGATTGGCGCTGATCTGGGCAGTAATCGTTAATCCATCCAGAGCAGTTTCTTCCGCGGTATGGGCAGCAGCCCGGATAGAAAGGGCAATACAGGATGAGGCAGAAATCACAAATATAATAGTTCCAATCAGGAAGCTTCTGCCTTTGGAGCGGGAAATACTCCTTATTGCATGTTTAATAATGTACATAGGACCTCCTTTAGATAGTTAAGTTTGTTGAAAAATTGGTATTAGTATAAGAAATAAATGTGTAAGAGACTTGTTTGAAATGTGAAAATAATGTGTAAAAAAATGCCTTCCAATCTGAATGCAGTTCAGTTGGAAAGCATTGTATTTTTCAGGATAATAATTCGTCTGGCAGTAATAGAAGCCAGGATGCATAAAAGATAATCGCCGGCAGCAGTGATAAGAAAACAGTTTATAAGAACAAGTTTCCAGGATACTGGAATATGTATAACATAGTTACTGACAAAATAGAAATACAGGTTGCCGGAAAGATACATCACTGCAAAACCAGCAGTTGAAATTAAAAGATATCCCCATATTTTTTGAGGGAGAAATTTTTCGTACAACCATCCGGTAATACCGGCAGCAAAGAGAAACCCTAACAAAAATCCAAAAGTTGGTTTCAGAAGATAGGATGGACCGCCGCCTGATGCAAAAACAGGTATTCCCGATAAACCAATGAGAAGATATATACCTACGCTTAAAGATCCAAGTTTTCCTCCTAGTACAAACCCGGAAAGCAAGGAAAAGAAAAATTGCAGTGTAAAATGCATTGGAAAAGGCTCTAAAGGGAGGGTAATCTGGATAAATGCGCCAATAGCAGTCAATGCCGTAAAAAGTCCGCATAAAGTAAGCTGCTGTACTTTTTGTTTTGGCTTTTGTAGTATTTTTTCCTGTGGGTATTCTTTCAAGATGATGCACCTGCTTATTAGAAAGTATGCATTTTGCATACGGTTGAACGGTAACGAACTATATTATAAAAGTGGCAGGTAGACTTGTCAAGAAAACCAAAGCTTTCGCCAGGGTAAGGTTTTCTAAAAAAGTACGATGTGGTATAATAATTGAAGTTTAAATATATAACAGATATCTACCACAAGTATGGAGGTAATATAAGAAATGACTGGTTCAGAGCGAAGAGAAAAAATTGTCCGGCAGATAGGTAACAGTAAAGCGCCGGTTCCAGGGAAAAAGCTGGCAGAAGATTATCAGGTAAGCCGTCAAGTTATTGTGCAGGATATTGCACTGATCCGGGCTGCAGGGCATAATATTATTTCTACCAATCGAGGATATATATTAAATGGTTCTGTTGAAGTAAGCAGAGTATTTAAAGTGCAACATACAGATGAACAGTTGGAAGAGGAGTTGTGCGCTATTGTGGATCTGGGAGGATGCGTAGAAAATGTAATGGTAAATCATAGAGTTTATGGACATCTGGAAGCGCCGCTTCATGTTAATTCCAGAAGAAAAGCGGCTGAATTTGTAGAAGATATACACAGAGGGAAATCAAGTCCTCTAAAAAATATTACTTCCAATTACCATTACCATAAGGTTACTGCCGATAGTGAAGAGACTTTGGATATGATAGAAAAGGATTTGAAAAAGAGGGGATTTCTTGTGGAATGTTAAAACAGAGAATGTAAGGTTTTTTCCTTACATTCTCTGTTTTTGTATGTATTGTATCATAATTATAAAGTCAGAGATGGAGCAGAATATACTCTTGCACCCAGTTCTTGATCCAGCATATAAAGACTTTTCGCATCGTCTCCAAAAAGTTCCATTTTTTTGATAAGATCGCTAGCATTAGTTTCTTCTTCACCCTGTTCTTTTACAAACCAGTCAAGAAATTGCATTGTGCGGAAATCTTTTGCCTCATAAGCTGCCTCATATATTGTATGGATCAATTTGGTTACGTACTGTTCATGTTCATAGCCTGCTTTCAGCGGATCCATTTTTTCGGAGAGGGAAGAAGAAGGTTTATCTATCGCTTCGAAGGTAACAGGAACGTCATTATTCTGCATGTACTGAATGAAAAGCATTGCATGGTCTCTTTCTTCCTGTGCCTGAATCTGATACCAGTTTGCAAAACCGTCCAAGCCCTGTTCCTTATAGAAATTTGCAAAGCTTAGATAGAGATAAGCAGAATAAAATTCTTTATTCACCTGTGTATTTAATAACTGTGAAACTTTTTCACTTAACATAATTAAACAACTCCTTTACAATAATATATAACATTTTGCACTAACAGTATAAACCTGCAATGTGGAAAAAACAATCCTGTATTTACAAATTGAAAAAGGGGATTTAAGATGGAAATACAACAGGAGGGAAAGAGATATGAGTATGGTTTTAGTTACATTAAAAAAAGGAGAAGGACGTTCTTTGAAAGCAGGGGGAGCGTGGATTTTTGACAATGAAATTGAAACAGTCACAGGAAGTTTTGAGGATGGGGATATTGTAATGATACATGACTTTGATGGGTATCCTATGGGGAAAGGATATATTAACAGTCATTCCAAAATAAGAATCCGCGTTCTTACTAGAAACAAAGATGAAAATATAGATGAGACTTTTTTTCGCAAAAGGCTTGTAGATGCGTGGGAATATCGGAAAAAAACTGTGGATACGTCTAGTTGCCGTATTGTATTCGGAGAAGCCGACTTCTTACCTGGGCTTGTGGTGGATAAATTTTCGGATGTTCTGGTGTTTCAGGCCCTGGCACTTGGAATGGATAGAAGGAAAGAAATGGTGATGGGGATTTTGAAAGAGGTATTGGAAGAAGATGGAGTCTCTGTCAGAGGAATTTATGAGAGAAGTGATGCTAAAGAAAGAGAAAAGGAAGGATTAAGGAAGACAAAGGGATTTCTGGGTCCCCAGTTTGATACGCTAGTCCCTATAGAAGAAAATGGTGTGAAGTATATAGTAGATGTAAAAGATGGTCAAAAAACCGGGTTCTTTCTGGATCAGAAATATAACCGTCTTGCAATTCAAAAATTATGTAAAGGTGCAAAAGTTCTGGATTGTTTCACACATACCGGCTCTTTTGCGTTAAATGCAGGAGTGGCAGGAGCTGCCAGTGTACTGGGGGTAGATGCATCAGAACTGGCTGTTCGTCAGGCACAAGAAAATGCAAAACTGAATCATTTGGAAGAAAGAGTGAAATTTATTTCTGAAGATGTGTTTGAGTTACTTCCAAAATTGGTGAATCAACAGGAAAAATATGATTTAGTTATTTTGGATCCTCCAGCATTTACGAAATCGAGAAATTCCATTAAAAATGCAGTCAAAGGGTATAGGGAGATAAATATACGGGGAATGAAACTTGTCAAAGATGGCGGATATCTGGCAACCTGTTCCTGTTCTCACTTTATGGACTTTGAGCTTTTTACAAAAACGATACGTCAGGCGGCAGCCAGTGCCCATGTTCGGCTGCGGCAAGTGGAGTTTCGTACACAGGCTGCTGATCATCCTATTTTATGGGCAGCAGATGAATCCTATTATCTGAAGTTTTATATCTTCCAGGTGTGTGTGGAAAAATAAGGTGCCAGGAATAAAAGTTTTCGTCTTATGAGTTTTGGTTCAGTCTTATTAAAAAAGCTGCGATATCAAAGAGACAAAACGTTTTAATGCCGGATGATCGTGATGATATTGAAAGTATATGCCGAAAGGCACTTTGGGCAGGTCAGTTACAGGGATATAGCATAATCCAGGTTCTCTTGCCAGTGAAATATCCGGATATAAGGTATAGCCGATCTTTGCCTTCGCCAGTGTAAAAGCACTTTCAATATTTTCTGTAAGATAGTGTTGCTGGGGTGGAAGTTCTGTAAGAACCCGGCCCTGAGCAGAGAAAACAGCATAGGAAACTTGTCTGGGTGAGCAGGCTATAAATGTTCCTGACAGCTGTTCTAAGGTTAGAGCTTCATATTGAGCCAGAGGATGCTCTGGCGAGCAGACACAAGATATAGGCGCAAGACAAAGTTCCCTGAAGGAAAGAGGGAACTTTTTTTGCGTTTCTTTTATGCTAAGCGCGGCCAGGATTTGGTTGCTTTCTACAAGACTGAGCAGTGATGGGAAGGGAACGAGGCGCATGGAAGGACGCAGCATGGGGAATTCTTCTGAAAGTTTTTGCAATACCGGAGGCAGCAGGTTCAGTTCTGTATGATTATGGCAACCTAAATCAAAGGGAAGAAAATGTTCATGCCGACCCAGTCGTTCTTTGGCAGAGTGAGCTGTTTTTAAAATAAGTTCTGCATCAGAAAGAAACAGGATTCCTTCTGGGGTGAGAGATACATTGCGACTGGTTCGGACGAATAATTTTACATCAAGTTCCTCTTCCAGTGTCTGAATCTGATGGCTTACGGCAGGCTGAGTAATTTGCAGTACCTGGGATGCTTTAGAAAAATTTAAGTGCTCTGCAACAGCTACAAAACATTCCAGTTGTATGGTATTCATAGTTTTTCCTCCTGTTAGATAAAATACGGCTCTTTTTCAAAATCTATGCTTATTATAAAGTCTTTTCATTTCTCTTGCAATTAAAACTCCCAATATCTATAAAAAATATTTATTGATAATAATAATTTTAAATTTAACTTTTAAACAAATGTGCTGTACAATTTGTATCGGACAGAATGTAAGGGGGCTAACTGTTCGCACCCGAACAATTCTGTTGAAACTAACAGGAGGTGTTTACAAAGTGGAAGAAGAGATGCTTTATATGATGAAGAAAATCAGTCTGAATTGGACGATGCAGCTGAAAATGCAGCTGAAAAATAAGAATATGACTGGAATTCAGGTTTATTTTGTAGTGTATATTCTGCGGCACCATCCGGAAGGCACCTATCTTACGGAACTGTACCGTGAAATTGGAATATCTAAAGCAACATTGTCTGCAATGATAAAAAAACTGCGGAACGAAGGTTATCTTTATGTTGAGACGGATTTTAAAGATATACGCAAGAAGAAAGTACTTCCTACGGAAAAACTGATGGCAGACAAAGAAATGTTTTTGAAGCAGGCAGATAAAGTGGAATATGGGATCTGCAAAGTTCTTGATCAGCAGGAGAAAAAGAACCTGTTGGAATTGGAGCATAAGATACTTGCACAGTTTGAAGGTATCGAGCATGAACAAATAGAAAAAAAAGACGGGAGGTTTTATAAAAATGAGAAAAGTCTTACAGCAGTTGGGGAAATATAAGCGTAATACCTTTCTTTGTATTGGTCTGACAACCCTTGAAGTTATTATGGAAATATTGCTTCCATTTGTTACTGCGATCATTATTGATGATGGACTGGAGGCAGGAAATCTGTCAGTAGTCTACCGGTATGGAGCTCTAATGGTTGTTATGGCTTTTTTAAGTCTGATATTCAGTGCCATGGCAGGAAGGAATGCGGCCAATGCGGCATCGGGGCTGTCAGCGAATCTTCGGGAAGCAATTTATGCCAATATACAAACATTTTCTTTTTCAAATATTGATAAATACAGCGTACCTGGTTTAGTAACCCGAATGACTACTGATATTACCAATGTGCAGAATGCTTTTATGATGGTAATTCGAGTGGCGTTTCGTTCCCCGCTGAACTTGATATTTAGTTTTACAATGTGTCTGATTATCAGTCCACGGCTGAGTGCTATGTTTCTGATTGCCGTTATTTTCCTTGTACTTGTTATTGGTTCTATTATGCTTGTTACATTAAAGACTTTCCGACAAGTTTTTCGGGAATACGATGATTTGAATGCAAGTGTCCAGGAAAATGTGACAGCTATTCGGGTAGTAAAGGCTTTTGTACGGGAAAAGTATGAAAATGATAAATTTTCAAAAGAATCAAAAAAACTCTATAATCTCTTTGTAAAGGCAGAAGGGCTGCTGGCCTTTAACAATCCGGCTATGATGCTGTCAATTTATTTCTGTATTATTTCGGTTTCCTGGCTGGGTGCAAAATTTATTGTAGGAGGATCTATGACGACAGGAGAGCTGACAAGTTTGTTCAGTTATATTATGGCTCTTTTAATGAGTCTTATGATGCTTTCTATGGTTGTAGTTATGATTAGTATGTCGCTTGCCAGCATTCGACGTATCAGTGAGGTCTTAAGCGAAGAGGCAGATCTGAAAGATCCAGAAAATCCGGTTAGAGAAATAAGGGATGGATGTATTGAATTTAATCATGTGAATTTTTCTTATAAACATGGAAGCGGAAAAAATGCATTGTCAGATATTGACTTAAAGATAAAGAGTGGTGAGACGATAGGAGTGATCGGGGGAACCGGTTCTGGAAAGAGCAGCCTTGTTAATTTGATATGCCGTCTATATGATGTGGATGAAGGTTCGGTACATGTGGGCGGTGTAGATGTTCGACAGTATGATACAGAAGTTTTAAGAAATGAAGTTGCTGTTGTGCTTCAAAAGAACACTTTGTTTTCAGGAAGTATCCTTGAAAACTTAAGGTGGGGGAATCCGGATGCTACGAAGGAAGAATGCATCGAGGCCTGTAAAGCAGCATGTGCGGATGAGTTTATTGAAAAAATGCCAGGCAGTTATGAAGCAAAAATAGAGCGGGGCGGTGCAAATGTTTCCGGAGGTCAGAAGCAAAGGCTTTGTATTGCACGTGCACTTTTGAAAAAACCTAAAGTCCTCATTTTGGATGATTCTACCAGTGCAGTGGATACAGCAACAGATGCCAGCATTCGGGAAGCCTTCCGTACAATGATTCCTGGTACTACCAAAATTATTATTGCCCAGCGTATTTCCAGTGTTCAGTCAGCTGACAGGATTCTTGTGCTGGATGATGGTAAAGTGGATGCTTTTGATACCCATGAAAATCTGTTGAAGGACAATGCAATCTATCAGGAGATTTATACATCTCAGATGGAAGGTGGCGGCGATTTTGATCAGCCCGCTTAAAGGAAAGGAGGACATTAAGATATGAATGAGAAAAAATCCAGGCTTGGAATGAATACGACAGTTAAGCTGGTCGGCCGGGTGATTCGATATATGCTTCAATATTATAAATATTTGTTTCTGATTGTAGTGGCCTGTATTGTGGTTACCGCTATTGCAACAGTTGTAGGGGCCATATTTCCACAGAAACTGGTAGATAATTACATTACGCCTATGCTGGAAAGTGGTTCTAATGATTTCAGTAATCTGGCAAAGGATCTTTTCCGTTTGACATGTGTCCTGGCACTAGGTGTCATTGCATCATTTGGCTATAATAGGATAATGGTTAATATAAGCCAAGGTACAATGCTCCATCTGCGGGACGATTTGTTCCGAAAAATGGAATCACTGCCGATTAAGTATTTTGATACCCATGCTCATGGTGACATTATGTCCGTGTATACAAATGATGTAGATACTTTAAGGCAGCTGTTAAGTCAGAGTGTTCCACAGATAATTAATTCTCTGATTACGATGGCAGCCACGTTGATTACTATGATTATTTTGAATCCGACGCTGACAATAATTCCGATTCTGACAGCTGTGGTTATGTTTTTTGTTACCTCTAGATTTTCCGGATTGTCCGGAAAATATTTTGTCCGGCAGCAGATTGACTTGGGAGCTGTAGATGGATTTATTGAGGAAATGCTGGATGGACAGAAGGTAGTTAAGGTATTTTGTCATGAGCAGGCGGCTATGGAAGAATTTCATGAAATGAATGAAAAATTGCGAGACAGTGCTGATAAAGCGAATACCTATGGAAATTTATTGATGCCAGTTAACGCGAATATTGGATGGATCAGTTATGCATTAGTGGCAATTATAGGAGCGATTCTGGGAGTTAATGGACTTGCAGGTATTACAATTGGAACGGTTATTGCATTTGTAGGATTAAATAAAAGTTTTACAAATCCTATTACGCAGGTAAGTCAGCAGCTTAACTTTGTTGTTAACGCGGCAGCCGGTGCACAGAGAGTCTTTGATCTGATGGATCAGGAGCCGGAAGAAGATGAAGGATATGTGGAACTGGTTAATGCAGTAGAAGACGAGAACGGGGAGCTGAGAGAATCTACTGTACGTACAAATTTATGGGCATGGAAGCATCCACATAAAGCTGATGGGACAGTTACTTACACAAAGCAGGAGGGCAAAGTCGTCTTTGATGACGTAGACTTTGGTTATACGGACGATAAAGTTATTTTACACAATATCAGTCTCTGGGCAAAACCGGGACAGAAGATTGCTTTTGTAGGCGCTACCGGAGCAGGCAAGACAACAATTACTAATTTAATTAATCGTTTTTATGATATTGCGGATGGGAAAATACGCTATGATGGTATTAATATAAATAAAATTAAAAAGCAGGATTTGAGAAGATCCCTGGGAATTGTATTGCAGGATACGCATTTGTTTACAGGAACCGTTATGGATAATATTCGTTATGGAAAACTAGATGCTACGGATGAAGAGTGTATTCGTGCTGCAAAACTGGCAAATGCCGATGGGTTTATCAGACGTCTGCCTGAAGGCTATGAAACACAGCTTACTGGCGACGGTGCTAATTTAAGTCAGGGACAACGTCAGCTGCTGGCTATTGCCCGGGCTGCAGTGGCCGATCCGCCGGCACTGATTCTGGACGAAGCTACGTCTTCAATTGATACACGTACAGAAAAATTAGTACAGGATGGTATGGATGCTCTTATGAAAGGAAGAACCACCTTTGTCATTGCACATCGACTGTCCACAGTTAAGAACTCAGATTGCATTATGGTAATGGAACAAGGACGCATTATTGAAAAAGGTACACATGAGGAACTTATTGCAGCGAAAGGAAAATATTATCAGTTATATACCGGAAATTTTGCAGCTTAAAAGGGGCATTGCAGCGACAGGGCAGGTGCATTATAATTGAAGCAGAACAGTAAAAAGGGAGGATCCCGATGGAAATTCGTGCCTTACAGTATTTTTTGGCGGTGGTCAGAGAAGAAAATATAACACGGGCAGCGGAAGTTCTGCATATTACGCAGCCTACTCTTAGTCGTCAGATGGCTCAGCTGGAAGAAGAAATCGGAGTACAGCTTTTTGTACGTGGGAAACATCTTCAACTTACTGATGCAGGCGTTATGCTGCGCCGACGAGCAGAAGAAGTGGTTACTTTGATGAATAAAATTGAAAGCGAATTTGAAGAGCAGGCCGATATCGAGGGAGTTATTTCCATAGGGAGCGGAGGTCTGCTAGCGCTTCGTTTTCTTGGATTAGCCATGGACAGTTTTCGGAAGAAATATCCAAAAGTACAGTATCAGCTTTATACGAATAGTGCAGAGTATGTAAAAGAACGACTGGAACAGGGGCTTCTTGATTTTGGATTTCTGTTGGAGCCCATTGACGTGACAAAGTTTGATTACATTCGTATGAAGGAAAAAGAGAGATGGGGGCTTTTCTTAAATTCTGCCCATCCTCTTGCAAAAAAAGAATTTATTACGAGAGAAGATTTGTTTGATATTCCTCTTATCACGACAGATCGTCTGTCTTTGCAGAAAGAGTTAGAGAACTGGATAGGAGAAGAGTTTTCTCAGCTAAATATTTTTGCAACCCATAATATTATAACCAATGTCGTAACGCTGGTTGCAGATGGGATTGCTTCAGCACTGACAGTAGAGGGAGCTGTCAACTTATTTGAAAACCATCAGATGGTATTTCGTCCTCTTTATCCAGAATTGACTATGACGACCGTTCTGGCATGGAAAAAGTTTCAGCCTAACTTTGGCGCCGCAGGCAAATTTTTAGAGCATATTAAAAATATGCGTTAAATGTATATGTTTGTATAAAACATAGGCATTGGACATGTAAAAAAAAGGAGAATACAATATAGGTGTCATCGGAAAGAAAAGGGTTATCCGAAGACACCTATTTTGTATATATAGAATTTTCCATCTGAAATAAGAAATAGAAAGAAAGGGCGATAGAAGAAAATGAACAAACCGTATATTATCTGTCATATGATGACTGCTATTGATGGGCGAATCGATTGCGGGATGACAGAAAAATTGGCTGGTGTAAAAGAATATTATGAAACACTCCATGCGTTGAATGCCCCAACATGTTTAAGCGGACGGGTGACAGCACAGTTGGAAATGGCAAAAGAGGGGACTTTTTGTTGTGAAAACAGTGAAATTTTAGGACAGGAAGGTTTTTCAAAAAAAGCAGATACGGATGCATATAGTATCGTAACCGATACAAAAGGAACGCTGTTATGGACGGATCAGGCGGACAAAGAAACTCCGCTGATTATTCTTACCAGTGAACAGGTTACAAAAGAATATCTTACCTATTTAGATAATAAACATATTTCCTGGATTGCATGCGGAAAAGAAAAAATTGATTTAGGTAGGGCAATGGAAATTTTGTTCCAAAAGTTTGGTGTTGAAAGAATGGCTGTTGTAGGTGGAGGCACGATTAATGGTGCATTTCTTGCAGAAGGACTTTTAGACGAGGTAAGTATTTTGCTGGCTCCTGGAATTGACGGAAGAAAAGGTATGGCAGGAGCATTTGACGGGCTTCCTATGGAGACAGAGCCATTTTCTCTGACACTAAAAGATGTAAAAGCATATGAAGACGGGGCTGTCTGGCTCCAATATCTTGTAAAATAATTATGGATGGAGGAATACGAAATGAGATATTTCAATGAAACGGAGTTTGAGAAAGTAAATGTCTTTGGAAAAGGGCAGGCAAATGATGGTTTTGCGCAGTATTTTATAGGGGATTCTTTCTTAAATCCTCTGACAGATCCAGCAGAATGTCCGCAGATGATTTGTAATGTGACTTTTGAGCCGGGATGCCGTAAACTGGATTATGTAGCATAAGAGTGTATAGCGTGTCTGTAG